>JAFTEU010000074.1 GCA_017453505.1 Muribaculaceae bacterium | reverse complement strand
TATCCCACGTTACTGGAATACTACGAGAAATTGCACCCACACTTATGAACCGCCGTATGCCGAACGGCACGTACGGTGGTGTGAGAGGAAAGGAAACGAAAGTAGGTCAGAAAACTTTCGTTTCCCGACCTACTCGATTTTCCCCATGCACCAGATGCTTCTTTTTCAGACAACCATGACAACCGAGGGGGACAACCATGACAACGTTTTTTTTGTTGAAAGGGTTGGTTGATTGCTTGGATTGTAGTAATTTTGTCGTGACATATTAGAAAAACAAAGCGTTTTGCTATTCGCTCATCGTTGAGAACCTGAGAAACTTTCAATTGTGATAGGACGAAGCAAGGCGGCTCCTGCGCTATATGCGTGGGCTGCTTTCGTTACATCTCTATCACATGGTTTTCTCAGGACCTTCAACGAAAGGTGTGGCAATTTCAGTCCACGCTTTTGTTGTACCATCATTGGCTGGTGTGAGGACTGGAACATCTTCTCAAAAACTATTACAAAAAGATGAAGAAACTATTGGTATTATTCATGCTCTTGACAGTTGGTTTAACTATGGCGGCCAAGAGAACCATGCCGCCTGACATTGTCATAACCCCGGGCCAAGAATCATACACCATTGTGGTGGTTGGACAGGGCAAGGTGCGAGTAACGTGCCGATACTTTGATTTGGTGACTATGGAAGAAATATCGGAGGAAGAAGTTCAATCTCCTTACACGATACCACGTACTGAAAAGCCCATAAAAGTAAAATTGACAGCGTATGCTCAGGCCGATGGAGAAGTGGAGAGTTACGGAGTATCGGAAGATTTTTTCATACCTCAATTAGGGGTTGAAATTCCACCAACTCCACAAATCACTGTTAAACAAGAGAATGACGAGTGGTCTGGCAATTACTATGTTGTCAGTTGCGTTGGCGGCGATGGTGTTTACCTTTTCAAAAAAGATAAGAACGGATTCTGGGATCAGGCTGTTGATTATGATTCGGATGGGAATCTTTGTTTCTGGATATATCCTGCTCAAGATGAGTTACTACAATTTAAGGCTTATCAAGAAGCTTATGCCACATATGATAATGATGATGAGTATGACCATTATGGTTATGAAGTTCGTAGCCCTGAATATAGATTGGATTATGAGGTAATTGGGCCAAAATATCTTCAAGGCTATATTGATTTTTTGATGGTCGGTGAAGGACTGATGTCGGTGACTTATACTGGCGATGAGGATGTGACCATTTCGGTAACCCTCAATGATAATCCCGTTGACTTGATTGATGGTAAACTTCAACTTGTTCCCGGTACTAATATAATCCATGCAATAGTATCGGCCGAAGGGTATGTCAACTCTCCTCTTGAAGATTGGACTGAAGTGGAATGGGTCGCACGCACTCCTGAACCCCAGATTATTGTTACTCCTGGCGACTTAGCCTACACGGTTCAAGCCGTTGGTGAAGGCGAGATTCATCTGTATTGTGATCACGAGTGTCCATATCACCAGTTTGAAGGGGAAATGGAGAACCCGTTTACTATCTCGCGTATTAATTATGATGAAACGATTACCTGCTATGCGACAGCATCTCTTGGCGATGGATACAGCACCTCGGATGCTTATCTTCGTGTAGTAGTGCCTGCATTGGGGCAGACTCCGGCACCTCAAATTACCGTCACCGAAGATGAAACAGGCTGCGAAGTCCGCGCTGTTGGCCAGGGCGAGGTGCATTTGTATAATTGCCGCCATGAAGAGGTGGAGAATCCCTATAGAATTCTTCGCCCCTATGTGCCCGATTATGAAAACTATTACTCGAACCCGTACTTCATATTCTATGCAAAGGCTAAGGCCGAAGGTCAGTGGGAGAGTGAATTGGTTGAGAAGTATATAGAGGTTACTCCTGCACCCTGGATTGAAATGAATGAGAATCCAATGTATTGTAGCGACATTGAAATGCCCGAAGGCGCCCTTCCCGTGGAATATACGTTTTATGTTTACGGCAATGGTGATTTGCAACTTTACATGAATGGTGAGGAAGTATCCAATCCGTTCACCATCAGCAATCTCCAGATTACTGAAGTCAGCACATTTACCGCTAAGGCCAAAGAGTCAGGTGCTCTCACTAATTATTCTGAGCAATCTATTGAGATCCAACCACTGCCCAAGAAGTCAAATCTTGTCACCATTTCCTATGATGACCAGAACTGCTACTTGACGGCTCAGGGTGAAGGCTATATTACGGTATTTGCCTATCATTATGATCCTCGATTTGATGTTTATGGTACTGCTTCTGATGAAGGCGTGGGGCATGTTGTTGTGTCCATACCTCGTATTGGCGTGGAAGAATGGAAGTATCGTGTCGAATGCAGAAATGGCCAAGACGGAGAATTGTTATTCTATGATGTCGGTAATTTCACTGTGCCGTCCAATTTGTTGACGGGACATCCGTGGATTCATGTGTCTAAGGAACTCGTCGAGAGTTATGAAGTGAGTGTCCATCCATGGATTATTTATGGTGGAGAAATGCCTTCATCTGATGGTGTGAAAGTAAACTATGGCACTGTATTAATGCTTGACGGTGAAGTTGTGGAGTCACCTTATGTGATACAGCGTCCCGAATATGGTGAAAGCCCCAAGTCTTATCATTTTACCGCTAAGAACACGCTGGAACTTCAGCGATATTCATTTGAAGGCTTATGGGTAGACGAGAATGGCGAACTCATTCCATCTTATTCAATAGAACCTATCGAGACGTTACAGATGAGTAGCGAAGTGGCTGAAGTGACTGTTGATGTTCCAGCAGAACTCTCTCCACGGGACGGTGATGGTTTTGATTTCAACTGGGATGACTATGTTTGCAACAAGTATATAGTGCACTGTATCAACAATGGTAATCCAGATACCTATTATGGCTGGACTGCCAATTATGCCGTAGTGGGCGATAATAGAGCAACAGACTTTGCCCAAGAACCTATAGATGGCACCAGCAATATCCAGGCTACGATTTCAGCCTATTGTCAAGATATCGAGTATCTGGATGGTCGATTGGAATATCAACCTGTCGAGAGCGATCCTAGTTTCCTTAGAATAACATGGATGGAGTGGGGTGGCGAATATCCTGACGGAGGACCGGTTACGTTGGCCTCAGGAACATGTCCTGTCACAGCGATTGCCGACAGTGCTTACATGCATAACCAGACGTTGACTAAGGTGGAAATTGGCAAGAATGTGAAGGAGATTGGAAAGGATGCCTTCAAGGACTGCTCCAACTTGGCCACCGTTATCTGCCAGTCTATGACACCACCGACGATGACCAATCAAGAAACATTTGATCAACAATGTTATAATAATGCCACCCTGCAGGTACCTAAGGCATCTCTTGAGGCCTATAAGACAGCCGACTGGTGGCGCATGTTCAAGCATATCAATGGCGTCGAGACTCCTGGACAACCTGGCGACGTGAACGGTGACGGAGAGTTGACGGTTTCTGACGTCAATGCCGTGATAGATGCAATCCTCACGGGCAACATGGGTGCCGTCTATGACATCAATGGTGACGGCGAGGTCAACATCGGCGACGTGACGATGCTGATTGACCTGCTCCTGAAATCCAACTGACCTGCCTTGACTGACTGAGATAACGACCCTGGCACCCACCACGAGTGCCAGGGTCGCTTTTTCTCCCAGGCGGCGTTTCTTCTTCCTGAGACGACGCATCTTCTTCTTTTTTCAGACAACCATGACAACCGAGGGGGACAACCATGATAACCGAGGGGGACAACTGTGACAATGGTTTTTTGTGTGGCTGTTTTTGTTTTTTATCCAATTAAATTGTATTTTTGTCGTGTTATTAACCAAAATCAAATTGAGAAGGATGAAACGGATTTATACTATCGTGATGATGTTGATGCTGCCCGTGGCGCTATTGGGTCAGGGGTGGCCGTCGGGCTATAGCGGTGTGATGCTGCAAGGGTTCTATTGGGATTCCTTCAACGACTCCAAGTGGACTAATCTTGAAGCGCAGGCCGATGAACTGGCTGAGTTTTTCAGGCTGGTATGGATTCCGCAGAGCGGATACTGCGGCGGGTACAGTTCGATGGGCTATGACGACCTGTACTGGTTCAGCAATTATAATAGCGCGTTTGGTACCAGGCCCCAGTTGGTGTCGATGATCACTACCTTCAAGGGCAAGGGCATCGGCACGATTGCCGATGTGGTCATCAACCACCGCAAGAATGTGTCGAATTGGGTGGATTTCCCCGCCGAGACCTACAAGGGCGTGACCTATCAGTTGAAATCCACCGACATCTGCCGCGATGATGACGGCGGGGCCGCCTTGAACTGGGCGACGCAGAACGGCTACTCGCTGAGCGCCAACAACGACACTGGCGAGGACTGGGGCGGCATGCGTGACCTGGACCACTCGAGTGCCAACGTGCAGACCAATGTCAAGGCCTATGTCAAAATGCTGCTCGATGACCTGGGCTATGCGGGTTTCCGCTACGACATGACCAAGGGCTATGCCGCGCAATACACGGGCATGTACAATGCCTATGCCGCGCCGACCTACTCGGTGGGCGAGTACTGGGACGGCAATCTGTCGGCGGTCAAGGCGTGGATCGACGGTACCAAGGTGAACGGCGTGGTGCAGAGCGCGGCATTTGATTTCCCGTTCCGTTACACCATCCGTGACGCGGTCAATAACAACAAGTGGACCAACCTATCGGGCTCTAACAAAGGCCTGAACCTAGATGCCAGCTACCGCCGCTACTCGGTGACCTTTGTCGAGAACCACGACACCCAGTACCGCAGCGCCAGCGATCCACAGGACCCCATCAAGCAGTATGTCGAGGCTGCCAACGCCTACATGCTGTCGATGCCCGGCACGCCATGCGTCTTCCTCAGGCACTGGATGGACTACAAGGAGAGCATCAAGCAGATGATCTATGCCCGCCAGCTGGCAGGCATCACCAACACCAGCACCACCTCCCAACAGGCGTACAACTCATCGTCCAATTACTATGCCCAGGTGACGACAGGCACCCGTGGCAGCTTGCTGGCCGCCATGGGCTCGACATCCTACACGATTCCCTCGAGCTATGTCCTCGTGGCCAGCGGCACCAACTACCGCCTGGCCCTGAGCAAGTCGACCGAAACAGCCTGGGCCAGTGTTCCCAGCGGAGAGCGTGAGGACCCATTCCACGTCATCCTGACTGCCGTGAGCGCGACCGCCGGTGCCCAGATTGTCTATACGCTGGACGGCAGCGAGCCCACCGCCAGCAATGGCATTGTCGTGGCCAGTGGCAGCAGTGTGCTCATCAATAAGTGCTTGACCCTCAAGGCCGGATTGCTCAAGAACGGAACGGTGAGCGGTGTCATCACCCGCAACTACACGGTCAAGAACGAGGATTATGACTCCTATGAGATCACCGTCTTCCTCAAGGATCCCACTGTTGCCCCCAACAACTGGCCTCAGGTGGCCTATTACTGCTGGGACAGCAACAACGTGCAGCAGTGCGGCAACTGGCCTGGAGAGGTCATCACCGACACCCGCATGGTGCATGGCGAGAAGTTCTACTACAAGACGTTCACTATCACCGGTAGCCAGTATAGCGTGAACTTTGTCTTCAGCCAGGGCGGCAGCACCGCCGGCAGCCACCAGACGGTTGACGTGACCGGCGTGAGGGAGACCTCCTTCTATGAGGTGAAGACCCAGACCAACAAGTACCAGGTGAGCGACATCACCGCCCAGTACCTGCCTTACCTTGATGTTACTGCGGCCCCCGGTGACGTGAATGGCGACGGCGTGGTAAACATCGACGATGTCACCGCCCTGATCGACTACCTGCTGGGCTCGAGTGTCGTGATAGATATCCAGGGAGCTGATGTCGATGTTGATGGCAGCATCAATATTGACGACGTGACGGGACTGATCGACATGCTGCTGGCAGGATGAGAGAATATTCATGTCCTGATACAATAAAAGGCGGTTTTCTTAGTTAATTAGGTAAAAAGACAATTGTAATTTTTTCTAATTAGAAATGAAACTGACAAAATCTATAGTTGCCATCGCCCTGATGGCTACTGCCCTGACTGCCTGGTCTAAGGACGACATTAAGAATACCGAGTTCAACCCCGTGACAACGGGTGTGACATCATTGAGCATCACCCCCGATGCCCGTGGCGCGTCGATGGGTAATCTGGGTGCCGCAACCGAGCCCGATGTGAACTCGCAGTTCTGGAATCCGTCAAAATATGCCTTCGCCTTCAGCCGGGCTGGTGTCTCGTTGTCCTACACGCCGTGGTTGCGTAAGATCGTCAACGACATCTACCTGGCCAACCTGTCGGGTTACTACAAGATCGGCAGCAGTGATAACCAGGCGGTGAGTGCCTCGTTACGCTACTTCTCGCTGGGCGAGGTGATGGCGACCGATGAGGGCGGCGCCACGCTGGCAACCATCAACCCGTTTGAGATGTCGGTGGACCTGGGCTATAGCCGCAAGTTGAGCGAGAAATTCGCTATGGGTGTTACGCTGCGATATATCTATAGTGACCTGGGCTACAGCGCGATGAATACCGGTGAGCAGACCTCGAGCGCATCGGCTTTCTCGGCCGACCTGTCGGCCTACTACACGACCTATCCCATCATCGGCCGCAACGAGTGCCAGTGGTCGTTGGGTATGAACCTGTCCAACATCGGTTCCAAGGTGGGCTATAACAAGGGTAATGACCCCGCCTACCTGCCTGCGAACTTGAAAATCGGTACCGCGTTCACTTTCCCGCTGGCCGACTACAACAACCTGACGCTCGCCTTTGATGCCAACAAGCTGCTCGTTCCCGCCAAGCCCCGCCTGGCCGACTACGAGGACGCGTTGGCCTATGACGACGCGTTGCAGGAGTGGAAGGACAAGTCGTCAATCTCGGGTATCTTTGACAGCTTCAGCGACAACTTCGCTAAGCGCATCACCTATTCGGTGGGTGCCGAGTATGCCTACGACCAGAAGTTCTTCCTGCGTGGCGGTTACTACTATGAGAGCAAGTATGCTGGTAACCGTCAGTACTTCGGCTTGGGTGCCGGTTTTGCGCTTCAGGTCATCAAGATTGATGCCAGCTACATGATCGCCACTGCTCAGAACAGCCCGCTGGATCAGACACTGCGTTTCACCTTGTCGTTCGACATGGACGGCATTAAGGGTCTCTTCGGTGGAAACTAGGATAGGGGCCTTAGGGGCCTTAGGGGCTTTAAGGGCTTTAGGGACATTAGGGGCTTTAAGGGCTTTAGGGGCTTTAAGGACATTAAGATAATGGTGTGATGATGTTTCGTGTGGGAATGGGATTTGACGTGCATCGGCTCGTGGAGGGCCGTGAACTGTGGCTCGGGGGAGTGAATATCCCTTGGGAGAAAGGTTTGCTGGGCCACAGTGATGCCGACGTTGCCATCCATGCACTGTGCGATGCCCTGCTGGGTGCCGCTGCGCTGCGTGACATCGGCTACCACTTTCCCGACAGCGATCCCCGCTACAAGGGTATCGACAGCCGCTTGCTGCTACGCCACGTGATGCGCTTGCTCGACGAGAAGGGTTATCGTCTGGGCAACTGCGACATCACCATCTGTGCCGAGCAGCCCAAAATCAACCCCCACATCCCCGCCATGCAGCAGGAATTGTCCGCATGCATGGACTGTGCCCCAGGGCAGGTGTCCATCAAGGCGACCACGACCGAGCGGCTGGGCTACACGGGACGTGGCGAGGGCATTGCCGCCTATGCCGTTGCACTGATTGAGACTAAAGCGGATCAGCCATGTTGAGCGAGGCCAAACTGCAGCGGCGCATCCCCTATCTGGACATCATGCGCGTCGTGGCGTGCCTGCTAGTCATCCTGATACACACGCCCATCCGTCAATACGATACTTATTATAACACACCGTCGCTGGCAGGTGCGGTATATACCGTGCTGGTGGCGGTGAACTGTAACCTGTTCTTCATGATCACGGGTGCGTTGTTGTTGCCCGTGACTAAGGGTGGCCGAGCCTTTGTCAAGCGCCGCCTGTGGGTGATCTTGCCGCCGTTGCTGGTGTGGACGGTGGTCTATCTGCTTGAGCATGCCTTCTTGTTGCACAATTTCACCCCACGATTGCTGACTTCCATCCTGTTCCATCCTGTCGAGGGGCTGTTGTGGTATGTCTATGTGCTGGCGGTTATCTATGTGACACTGCCACTGGTGAGCAAGTGCATCGATGCCATCGGCAAGCGAGGCGTGGAGGTGGTGCTGGTGCTGTGGGTGCTGTCGTCGTTTATCCCTTATCAGCATGGCCTCTTCATGGAGGCATCACAATGGAGCCACAACATGTTCGGTGCGTTTGCCAATTACTACGGCTACGTGCTGCTGGGCTACTACATGCATCATTACGGCTTGCCTGTGTTCTCGCGGGCGCATGGCTGGAAATGGGGCCTGTTGCTGTCACTGGGCATCGTGGGTATGCCGTTGCTGGAGTTCCTGGTGCAGGGCCACTTCGGTGTCAGCTGGCAACAGCACATGGATACCATCACCAGTGACATCAGCGTCAACAATATCGCCATGGCGACCTTGATATTTGCGGTGATACAGCATTTCTCCCCCAAGCGCTATGACCGCAAGGACCACCCCAATGCCGCCACGTGGTGGCCCGCCTTGAGCCAGTGCACCTTCGGCATCTATCTGAGCCAGATGATTGTCATGCGCCAGATTGTGTGGCCGCTCACGCCATGGCTGGGCCGTACTCACTGGGTCGTTGACTCGCTGGTGAGCGGTGTGCTGGTGTTCCTCGTCTGCTTTATCCTTGTCTTGCTGCTGCGCCGGTTGCCCCTGCGTCGTTATATCGTCGGCAAGTAGCTTGAAGGATGCCCTGAGCGATTGTCTTTCAGAATGGCAAAGCAAAGGCCTGAGTGCAATGCTCCGACAGGCCTTGACGGTTTGTGGTTACTTGGGGGTGATGAGTTTTGAGACGATTTTGGGGCGTCGAGGATGATTTTGAGGTGTCGAGGATGATTTTGGGGTGGTTGTCCTGGAAAAACTGTGGTCTATGGTATTTAGTGTGAAGTCTTTTTTGTACCTTTGTGGGCTCAAATCGAGTGGATAAGTTAATTGACCGATGAAAGAGACCGAAAGACCTGAAAAAGGAAATCAAATTATAGAAGAAGCGGCGCAGGCTGAATATAAGTACGGTTTTGTGACCGATATTGAGACCGAAGTCATCCCCAAGGGGCTTGACGAGGATGTGGTGCGCCGCATCTCGGCCTTGAAGGGTGAGCCCGAGTGGCTGCTGGAGTTCCGCCTGAAGGCCTACCGCCACTGGCTGACGCTCAAGGCACCCACGTGGGGCCATGTGCATGTACCCGAAATCGATTACCAGGACATCAGCTACTATGCCGCACCGAGGCAGAAGAAGCCCGGCGAGGGCCCCAAGGAGATTGACCCCGAGTTGAAAAAGACCTTCGACAAGCTGGGTATCCCCCTGGAAGAGCAGATGCGCTTGAGCGGTATGGCCGTTGATGCCGTGATGGATAGCGTGAGCGTCAAGACCACCTACCGCGAGCGCCTTGCCGAGCTGGGTGTCATCTTCTGCTCCATCAGTGAGGCTGTCAAGGACTATCCCGACCTGGTGCGCAAGTACCTGGGCAAGGTGGTTCCCTATACCGACAATTTCTATGCCGCGTTGAACTCGGCCGTCTTCAGCGACGGCTCGTTCGTCTATATTCCCAAGGGTGTGCGTTGCCCGATGGAACTGTCCACCTACTTCCGCATCAATGCCGCACAGACGGGCCAGTTTGAGCGCACGCTCATTGTGGCCGATGACGATGCCTATGTCTCCTATCTGGAAGGCTGCACGGCACCCATGCGTGACGAGAACCAGCTGCATGCCGCCATCGTCGAGATTATCGTCGAGGACCGTGCTGAGGTCAAGTACAGCACCGTCCAGAACTGGTATCCCGGCGACAAGGACGGCAAGGGCGGTATCTACAACCTGGTGACCAAGCGCGGCCTGTGCCGTGGCGACCACAGCAAGCTGTCGTGGACCCAGGTCGAGACCGGCAGTGCCATCACGTGGAAATACCCGAGCTGCGTGCTCAAGGGCGACCACTCGGTGGGTGAGTTCTACAGTGTGGCCCTGACCAACAACTGGCAGGAGGCTGACACGGGCACCAAGATGATCCACCTGGGCAAGCACAGCACGAGCACCATCGTGAGCAAGGGCATCAGCGCCGGGCACAGCCAGAATAGTTACCGAGGCATGGTCAAGATCGCGCCCAAGGCCACTGGGTGCCGCAACTTCACCCAGTGTGACAGCCTGCTGCTGAGCGACACCAGCGGTGCCCACACCTTCCCCGTGATTGAGGTGGGCAACGACACGTCGGTAGTCGAGCACGAGGCTACGACGAGCAAGATTAACGAGGATCAGATCTTCTACTGCAATCAGCGAGGCATCTCGACCGAGGATGCTGTGGGCCTTATCGTCAACGGCTATGCCAAGGAGGTGATGGCTAAGTTGCCGATGGAGTTTGCCGTCGAGGCCCAGAAACTGTTGAGCGTCTCGCTCGAGGGCAGCGTGGGATAATTTTTAGTTAGGAGTTAGAAGTTAGGAGTTGAAATAACAAAAACGACATATAACAACCATGTTAGTAATTAAAGATTTACAGGCCTCAATTGAGGATAAACAGATATTGAAGGGTATCAACTTGACCGTCAATCCCGGTGAGGTGCATGCCATCATGGGCCCTAACGGCTCGGGCAAGAGCACCCTGAGCGCCGTGCTCACGGGTAACCCCGCCTATACGGTGACCGGTGGCAGTGTCGAGTTCTACGGTAAGGATCTGCTGGCCTTGTCGCCCGAAGACCGCGCCCACGAGGGCCTGTTCTTGAGTTTCCAGTATCCTGTGGAGATTCCCGGTGTGTCGATGGTGAACTTCATGCGCACCGCACTGAACGAGAAGCGCAAGTACTTCGGCCAGGAACCGCTCAGCGCTGCCGACTTCCTGAAGCTCATGCGCGAGAAACGTGCCATCGTGCAGCTGGACAACAAGCTCGCGTCACGCGCCGTCAACGAGGGCTTCTCGGGCGGTGAGAAGAAACGCAACGAGATCTTCCAGATGGCCATGCTCGAGCCCAAACTGAGCATCCTCGACGAGACCGACAGTGGCCTTGACATCGATGCCCTGCGCATCGTGGCCAGCGGCGTGAACACGCTTAAGAGCAAGGACAACGCCACGATCGTCATCACCCACTACCAGCGCTTGCTGGACTACATCAAGCCCGACTTTGTACACGTGCTGTACAAGGGCCGCATCGTCATGAGCGCCGGTCCCGAGCTCGCACTGGAACTTGAGGAGAAGGGTTATGACTGGATTAAGGAACAGGTAGATTCACAGCAATAAGGCACCGCGATGAACGCACTCAAGCAATATATTGACCTGTATGACGAGAGCCGCGAGGCCTTCGAGCAGCAGTCGCCCGATGTGCTCAACGCCGTGCGCCGTTCGGCCCGTGAGCACCTTGAGGATGCCCGCTTGCCGCGCAAGGGCAGTGAGGACTATGAGGCGAGCGACCTGGAGACCGTGTTTGCCCACGACTATGGCGTGAACGTGAACCGTCTGCCCTTTGAGGCCGACCCAGCCGAGACCTTCCACTGCGACGTGCCCAACATGAGCACTTGCCTGTACTACAGCAGCAATGACGCCTTCCACAGCAGTGCCACTGCCGAGCGCAACATCGGTCAGGTGGTCGTCGAACCGTTCAGCATCGCTGCCGACGACCATCGCGAATTGATGGCTGCCCACTATGGCCGCCTGGCCCGTCTGGAAGACCCCACCGTGGCCCTGAACAGCCTGCTGGTGCAGGATGGCTTGTTTATCTATGTGCCCGATGGTGTCGTTGCCGAGCGTCCCATCCAGCTGGTCAACATCTTTAATGCAGCCCTTGACATGATGGTGCAGCGCCGCCTGCTCATCGTCGTGGGCAAGAATGCCGCTGTCAAGCTGCTGGCCTGCGACCACACCCAGAGCCCTGATTACCACTACTTGAACAATCAGGTGGTCGAGATCGTCGCCATGGCGGGTGCATCGGTCGATTACTATGACATGGAGGAGAGCACACCGCTCACGCACCGCGTGTCATCGATCTATGTCGAGCAGCATGAGGGCAGTAATGTGCTGATTGATGGCATCACGCTGACCAACGGATTCACGCGCAACAACTATCACGTCGAGGTCAACGGCGAGCATGCCGAGACCCAGTTGCTGGGCATGACCATCGCCAGCGGCGAACAGCACGTGGACAGCCGCACCTTCATCAGCCATAATGCGCCCCGTTGCCACAGCAACGAGATGTTCAAGTATGTGCTCAACGATAACGCGGTGGGTGCCTTTGCCGGCAAAATCCTGGTGAAGCCCAATTGTCCGCGCGTCGAGGCCTATCAGGGAAACCGCAACCTGTGCGGAGCCCCGACGGCCAAGATGTACACCAAGCCCCAGCTCGAGATTTACACCGATGACGTGATGTGTTCCCACGGATCGGCCGTCGGCCAGCTCGATGAGGAGGCGTTGTTCTACATGCGCACGCGTGGCATCGGTATCGACGAGGCCCGCCGCTTGCTGATGCAGGCCTTTGTGGCCGACGTGATTGACGGTGTGCGCCTGGATGCCCTCAAGGACCGCCTGCACTACCTGGTAGAGAAACGCTTTGCCGGCACACTGAGCAACTGTGCAGGGTGCCTGACGGCATGCAAGAAAAGTTAGGAGTTAGGAATTAGGAGTTAGGAATTAGGAGTTAGGAATTAGGAATTAGGAATTAGGAATTGGCATCCGCTATCCGCTATCTGGTATTTGACATCTGATATTTGACTTCTGATTTCTGACATCTGAGAACTGAGAACTGAAAAATGGACATCAATAAGATACGTGAGGATTATCCCATCCTGCAAAGGCAGATCGAAGGTCGGCCGCTCATCTATCTGGACAATGCGGCCACGTCCCAGACACCGCGTCCAGTGGTAGAGGCCATCGACCAGATGTACTATCACTACAAGGCTAATGTGCACCGCGGTGTACACACTCTCTCGCAGGAGGCCACCGACATGGTGGAACTCACGCGTGAGAAGGTGCGCGCCTTTATCAACGCAGGGAGCGTGCAGGAAGTCATATTCACCCGTGGCACGACCGAGGGCATCAATCTGGTGGCGTCGTCCTTCGGCCAGATGCTCGAGAATGGTGACGAAATCATCGTTACCGTGATGGAGCACCACAGCAACATCGTGCCTTGGCAACTCATCGGTCAACGCAAGCGCGTGACCCTGCGCGTCGTGCCCATCGATGACAGTGGTCAAGTGGATATGGAGGCCTATGAAGACTTGTTCAGCGACAGTACCCGCTTTGTCGCGCTGGCCCACGTGTCCAACGTGCTGGGGACCGTCAATCCCGTCAAGGAGATGATCGCCATCGCCCACCGTCATGGTGTCCCCGTACTCATCGACGGTGCCCAGGCCGCTCCACATGTCAAGGTTGATGTTCAGGACCTGGATTGCGATTTCTATGCCTTCTCGAGCCACAAGATGTATGGCCCTGCCGGGGTGGGTATCCTCTACGGCAAGCGCTACTGGCTGGAGAAGATGCCTCCTTACCAGGGTGGGGGGGAAATGATCGGTCAGGTGACGTTTGAGCGCACCACCTTTGCCGAGCTGCCCTTCAAGTTCGAGGCGGGCACGCCCGACTTCGTCGATATCGCCGCCTTCGGGGCCGCCATCGACTATCTGCAGACCCTGGGTCTCGACAATATTGCCGCCCATGAGCATGAATTGCTCACGGCCGCAGTAGATGGCCTCAACGGCATCGATGGCATCCGCCTGTTCGGCACTGCCCCTGGCAAGAGCAGCGTCGTGTCGTTCCTGGTCGGCGATATCAGCAGCTATGACATGGGCCTATTGCTCGACAAGCTGGGAGTCGCTGTCCGCACTGGTCACCACTGTGCACAACCGTTGATGGCGCGCTATGGCGTGACGGGCATGGTGCGGGCCTCGTTTGCCGTCTATAACACGGTTGACGAGGTGGCCGCCTTTGTCGCGGCCACGCGACGGGTTGCCGACATGTTGCGCTAGCAAAGCAAGAATTTCTAACCATAATCATCTAAATCTTTAAAAGAAAATGAAAAAAGTTGTTTCTCTCAAAATGATGTTGGTGGTCATCGGCCTGATGTGCTCGATGAGAGCCGCTGCCCTTGATACATCGACGACAATGGTTACTGTTGGCGATTCCGTGTCGATAAAGTTGAAGACGATCATTGCCTACGGCCTGCCCACGCTGTGGGTCGAGACCAACGACGGTGTCGAGCCGACGTGCGAGTATGTGTATCCGCCTGCAGGCAGTGTGGGAGCTACGATCAATGCCGAGAAGGTTCCCGGCCGCTTGGTCATGTTCCAGCGCCTCAATGGCGGTGACAGCATCATCTATGACAGCGGTGACTACGAGAAAAACGTCAGCGGCATGACAATCAAGGTGCGTGGCAACACCAGCGCCATGGCCAGCAAGAAGCCCTACAAAATCAAGTTGCAGAAGAAGTTCGACCTGCTCATGCGTGGCAATGACAGCATTTACAAGGACAAGGAGTGGGCGCTCATGAAGGATGAGTACCTGTTCTATACAACCGGATTGCTGGTGAGCCAGCAGGTGGGTATGATCTGGAATCCCGCCAACTGCTATGTCAACGTGATCATCAACGGCTCCTACCGTGGCCTGTACATGTTGTGCGAGACCGTGAAGCGCAATCCCGATTGCCGCCTCAATGTCGACAAGTTGTCGGGCTACATCTTTGAGAGCGATCCTTACTGGTGGAACGAGCCGGTGTATGTCAACTCGGTCATGTCGCCGATCTTTAATTATACCTTCAAGTACCCCGATGACGAGGATATCACCGAGGAGCAGGTGGCCTACATGCAGGGCGTGGTATCGGCCTATGAGGCCAGCATCACAGACGGTACATACCCCGAGCTGATCGATGTGCGGTCGTTCGCTGCCTGGTGCCTGGTTCATGACATCATGGGCACCATGGATGGCGGTGGCGCCAACCGCTATTATTGCAAGTATGACTCCACGGGCGAGTCCAAGATCGTGATGCCGCTGATTTGGGATCTGGATATGGCCGAGCGTGCCCAGAACGTGTGGTCAAGGTGCCACACCGAGCAGATGACGGACTTGTTTGAGAACACCAATAAAGCATTTGTCAACGAGTATGTGAAACTGTGGTGCCAAATCCGCAGTAGCATCGTTGCTGATGTGAAGTCAGGCCTGGCCGCCTTCAGAAGTACAGAAAACGGCACTGGCGCTGTCAAGAGCTGCATCCTGGATAATCTGGTGTGGGGGCGCAATCTGCAGATGGATAACTATATCTCCAATCATGGCATCTGGATGACGAACAGGTGTGCTTGGCTCGATTCTAAGATCATGGCCATGCATGTGCCCAACGATGTGGATGTCGATGGCAATGTCAGCATTGATGACGTGACGGCATTGATCGACATGCTGCTGAGCGGAAATGACATGATCACAGGAGACATCGACGGTGACGGCAAGGTGACCATCGATGACGTGACCCGCCTCATTGACCTGCTGCTGGCCTAGTCACATTGTTGCTTGTGAAAAAATAGATAAAGACAGGATTCACATCCTGTCTTTTCGTTCATAGTGTTCTGAAGCCTAAAAAACTTTTAACTAAACCCAAATGTTCATGGTATAGAAATAAGCGGTAGTTTTTTTGTGAGTACAAAAATAAAAATAGAATAAACTGTGTACAAATTTATTCTACTAATAACTGAAATATTTCGGTGAAATCGCAGTTGGCTGCTGAAAACCAGTAGGGAGGGTCAAGGCTTGGGCTTGTAGTTCCGTCCTATCAGGGAGCACAGGAACCAGCGTCCAGGATAGGAAGCGAGAATGCCCATTTTGTTCTTCAGGCGCACGTGAGGATCAATGAGGCACTGACCGCGCAGGCGCTTGATGCCGGCCCAGCAACGGTCTTGTAGCTGTGAGTGGTCGGTGGTCTTGTCCTGATGGCTGAGCAAGAGGATGTTGAAATAGGCGCTGAGCAAGCGGCTGCGCATTGCCTTGAGGTATTGCGTGTCCTCCTGCGTGAACTGGAGCTCCAGCCGCTCACACACGTCGAGCACATCGGCCCTGCGGGGCGAGAAAACCCTCATGCTGTTGCTGGCATGCTGGCGGTAGCCGTACAGGACAAAACCGGACGTTGCCACGCATCGGCACTGCTTGAGCAACGGGTAGATGATAGCCAGATCCTCATAGATGATGCCTAGCGGGAACCTGATCTCGCGGAACAGCGCCGCCTTGAAGAGACGGCCCCAAGGCGAGTGGGTAAGTCCCTGCTGATACAGCACGCGCAGGATGGCCTCGTGCTGGTCATATCGCTTGGTGACCATCTCGTTGCCCGTCAGGGGAAATTCCGGCTTGGCCTCATGGAAGGCGAAATAGCCCCCCACGGCGATATCTGCTCCGGTGCGTACCATGACATCGAGCAAGATGGAAGCAAACGCAGGATGAACCACGTCGTCGCTGTCCACCATCATCACCAGGTCGCCCGTCATGGCATCCAGGGCGGCATTGCGTGCCGCCGAGTGCCCGCCGTTGGGCTGGTGGATGACGCGAATGCGCTCGTCCTTCCCAGCCCAGCGGTCGCACATCTCTGCGCTGCCATCGGTGCTGCCGTCGTCCACCACGAGGATCTCGAGATGACGATAGATCTGTGTCGTGATGCTTTCCAGACATTGGTCCAGAAAAGCCGCGGCATTGTAGACAGGCACGATGACCGATATGAGCGGTTTCGGGTTCATTTTATTAATGTTCTTGCTAGATCAACTAGTAGTACTAGAATAACTAGAAAGGACTACTTCACTTTCCACTCAAAGCCGTCCTTGGTGTCCTTGACCTCGAAGCCGAACTCACCGAGCTTGTCGCGGATGAGGTCGCTGGTGGCCCAGTCCTTGTTGGCCTTGGCGGTGCGGCGCATCTCCAGAAGCAGATCGACGGCCTTGCGGTAAGGCTCCAGGTTGACGCTGTCGCCGCCCGCTGCATCGTCGCGGATGCCCAGCACGTCGAACAGGTAGGTCTGGAAGACGCTCTTCAGCTCGTCGATGTCGGCCTGGCTGAGCGTGGCATGTCCGTCGTTGGCCTGGTTGATGACCTTGCAGGCGTCAAACAAGGTGGCGATGACCGTCGGGGTGTTCAGGTCGTCGTTCATTGCGTCGGCACAGCGCTGGCGGTAGTTGTCGAGCGCGAGCGACGACTGCGGCGCGGCGGTGAGGCTGTTCAGGCGGTGCCAGCCGTCGAGCATGCGCTCGAGGGCCTTCTCGGCAGCCTGCAGCGCCTCGTTGCTGAAGTCCACGGTGCCACGGTAGTGGGCCTGGAGGATGAAGAATCGGATGGTCATGGGCGTGTAGGCCTGGGTCAGGGCGGGGTGGTCACCCGTGAAGAACTGCTCCAGGGTGATGAAGTTGCCCAGCGACTTGCCCATCTTCTGCCCATTGATGGTGATCATGTTGTTGTGCATCCAGTAGTGCACCATCTCGTCGCCCTGGCTGGCCACGGCCTGCGCGATCTCGCACTCGTGGTGCGGGAACACGAGGTCCATGCCACCGCCGTGGATGTCGAAGTGGTTGCCCAGGTACTTGCGTCCCATGGCCGTGCACTCGCAGTGCCAGCCGGGGAAACCGTCGCTCCATGGCGACGGCCAGCGCATGATGTGCTCGGGCTGAGCCTTCTTCCACAATGCGAAGTCGGCCTGGTTGCGCTTCTCGCCTACGCCCTCGAGCTCGCGGCTGGCATTCAGGATGTCATCGAGGTTTCGTCCCGAGAGCACACCGTAACGGTGGTCGCGGTTGTAGGCCTCGATGTCAAAGTAGATGCTGCCGTTGCTCTCATAGGCATATCCGTTCTCCATGATCTGCTTGACCAGTTCCTCCTGCTCGATGATGTGTCCCGTGGCATGGGGCTCGATGCTGGGAGGCAGCACGTTGAGCGACTGCATGGCGGCATGGTAGCGGTTGGTGTAATACTGCGCCACTTCCATGGGCTCGAGTTGCTCGAGTCGTGCCTTCTTGGCAATCTTGTCCTCGCCCTCGTCGGCATCGTGCTCCAGGTGGCCCACATCGGTGATGTTGCGCACATAGCGCACCTTGTAGCCAAGCTGCTTGAGGTAGCGGAACAGCACGTCGAAGGTGATGGCCGGCCGGGTGTGTCCCAGGTGTGGGTCGCCATAGACCGTGGGGCCGCAGACGTACATGCCCACCATCGGCTCGTTCAACGGCTTGAACTGCTCCTTGCGCCTAGTGAGGGTGTTGTAGATGAACAATGGATGTTCCATAATTCTAAGTTTCTATTCCCTGGCTCATCTAGATGGTCTAGATGCTCTAGGGTATTTGAATTCTTGGGGAAATTAGGCCTGACCCTTGGGGAGGGGGAAGTCCATGATACCGCTATTGGGAGCACCGGCGGGACGGTTGATCTTGATCTCGCCGAAGTTCTGCTCATAGCGATGGATATTCTCCTGGAGGGCGAGCATGAGCTCCTTAGCGTGCTGGGGAGCCATGATGATGCGGCTCTGAACGCGTGCCTGGGGCATGTTGGGGCCGCGCAGGATCATATCGATGAAGAAGTCGTTGGGACCATGAGCGATCATTGCCATGTTGGCATAGCGGCCTTGCAACTCTTCCTTGGGAATTTCAATCTTAATTTGCTGTTGGTTTTGATTTTCGTTTGCCATAATGTATTAATTATGAATGAGTTTAAAATGGTTGTTATTTAGTAAAACAATAATATCCGGTCTCGGGGAATGTCTCATCGACAATGTTCAGCCTCAGGCAGTGGAGCGAAGGACGCTTCCACAGCGTTCCCACGTTGAAAGACGCATAGCAGTCGCGCCAGAAGGTTCCCCGCTCGCCCCGCAAGTCATGCACAAGGTAGCAGTCCACCGTGTCGAGGGCCAGGGTAGCCTCATCGGCCACAAGCATGAACATGCGGCTCTTGCCGGTGTATTCCACCTGGCAGTGCAGGTTGATGAACTCGCCCGTGCGCCACAGGCTGCGCAGCTTCACTGGATGCATGGTCAGGCTGTCGCGTGTGATGGCCGATAGTCTCAACGAGTCGTTGACAATGGCATTGCAGCCATAGACACTGATGTCGCGCTCGGCGGCACCCGTCCTCTGGTCGGCGAAGTCGTAGCGCAGCAGCACGCGCTGTCCTGCCTTGACATCGCTCACGGTCACCCTAGACTGCAACTTGATGTCGGCCGAGTCGTCGCGCCCCAGGTAGTCAAACACCGCACCCAGGTCATTCTGACCCATGTAGGTCACGATGTCATAGCGGTAGTCGGTGTAGGCACGGTCGATGTCGTCCTGCTTGCTGCAGGAGGCGAGTGCCAGAAGGACAACCAGCACCAGGGACAGTAGCTGTGACATTGTGAGGGTTCTGTTCATTGGGCGGCACGTGTTGTCTGGTCAACGATGATGCCGTCGCGCATGTGGAGTGTGCGGTCGGCCTGGGCGGCAAGGCCCTCGTCATGGGTCACGATGATGAAGGTCTGGCCCAGTTCGTCGCGCAGTTCAAAGAAGAGCTGGTGCAGCTCCTGCTTGTTCTGGCTGTCGAGGCTGCCCGAGGGTTCATCGGCGAGTATGACCTTGGGGCTGTTGATCAGGGCACGGGCCACGGCCACACGTTGGCACTCGCCGCCGCTCAGCTGCGATGGCTTGTGGTCAAGGCGGTCGGCCAGATGCATGCGCTCCAGCAGCTGGCGCGCACGGGCATAGGCATCGCTGCGGTTGTCGCCACCCAGCAGTGCCGGGATGGCCACGTTCTCGAGCATGGTGAACTCGGGCAGCAACTGGTGGAACTGGAAAACGAAGCCGATGTTGCGGTTGCGGAAGTGGGCCAGCTCGCGGTCCTTGAGCGCGAGCACGTTCTTGCCCTCGTAGCGCACCTCGCCCTGCTGTGGCGTGTCCAGTGTGCCGATGATCTGTAGCAAGGTTGTCTTGCCGGCACCGCTAGGCCCCACAATCGAGACGATTTCGCCCTGGGCGATGTCGAGGTCCACACCCCGCAGCACCTCCAGGTCGCCATAACGTTTGACTATGTTTCGTGCCTCAATCATTGTCTGTGACATTCCTATTATGATGCAAAGGTAATACAAAGTTTTGAAATTTGTACCATGCCGCGTTCAGTTAATGGCCACATGAGTCTGCAATGGGATGCATACAAGGCCGCTGGAGCGGTTATACAAGAGCCATTTCGGCAAGATGGTGGCGATGGCTGTTCGCTATTCAGTGAAAATTTGTACCTTTGCCTGCATGAAAGGCGATACAATCATCATCAAGGGGGCACGCGAGAACAACCTCAAGGACATCTCGCTGGAGATTCCCAAGCATCAAATCACGGTTTTCACAGGCGTTTCGGGCTCTGGCAAGAGTTCGCTGGTACTCGACACCATCGCGGCCAAGTCGCGTCGCGAGTTGAACGACACCTTCCCGTCGTTTGTGCAGCAGTACCTGCCTAAGTATGGCCGTCCCCACGTGGATGCGATCGAGAATCTGCCCATCGCCATCGTCATCGACCAGAAGAAGCCAGCCCAGAACTCGCGCTCGACCGTGGCGACCTATACCGACATCGCCGCGCTGCTGCGGCTGCTGTTCTCCAGGGTGGGACAGCCCTTTGTGGGCTATGCCGAGTCGTTCAGCTTCAATCACCCCGAGGGCAGTTGCCCGCGGTGCTCGGGTCTGGGCGAGATACGTGAGCTGGACATACACAAGCTGGTCGATTTTGACAAGAGCCTCAACGACGAGGACACGATTCACTACATCGCCTTCGGCAAGGGCGGCTGGCGCTGGATACGCTATGCCCACAGCGGACTGTTCGACCTGGACAAGAAGATCAAGGACTACAGTCCCGAGGAATTGGACCTGTTCCTCAACAGCCCGCAGATCAGGCTCAAGAATCCTCCAGCCAACTGGCCCAAGAGTGCTAAGTATGAAGGCATCATTCCCCGCATGTACCGCAGCATCATCAACAGCGAGGAAGGACTGCTGCATGCCGCCGTGTTGAATCCCATGCTCAACATGGGCGTGTGCCCCGACTGCCACGGCACCCGCTTGAGCCCCCGTGTGCTCTCGTGCAAGATTGAGGGCATCAACATCGCCGATGCCTGCGCCATGTCAATCACGCGCCTCAACCAGTGGGTCAAGGCGCTCACGGCACCGCTGGCGGTTGACCTCAAACAGGCCATCAGCGCCCGCCTCACGGCACTCGAGGAGATCGGACTGGGCTACCTGAGCCTGGACCGCGCCGTGGGCACCCTGTCGGGCGGCGAGGCACAGCGCTGCAAGATTGCCAAGTATATCAACTCGTCGCTGGCCGATGTCCTCTACATCCTGGACGAACCCAGCACGGGCCTGCACGACCACGACATCGAGAAGATGAAGCACTCGGTGCGCCGCCTGCGCGATGCGGGCAACACCGTCTTGCTCGTCGAGCATCACCGCGAGATGATAGGCCTGGCCGATCACATCGTGGATCTGGGTCCCGGCCCGGGCAGCGAGGGCGGGCGCATCATCTTTGAGGGCAACTACCAGCAGCTGCTGCACAGCGGCACCAGCACGGGACAGATGCTGAGCCAGCGCGGCGACTTCAAGGCTCAACCACGCCAGCCGCGTGACACCTTCCCCTTGCACCACGCTACGCTGCACAACCTCAAGGACATTTCCATCGACCTGCCTATGGGCATCCTGGGTGCCGTGGCGGGAGTGGCTGGCTCGGGCAAGAGTTCGCTCATGGAGTGTTTCCGCCGTGAGCATGGCGACGTGGTCTATATCAGCCAGCGCAACATCGGCGTGAGCCTGCGCTCCACGCCAGCAACCTACATGGATGTCGCCCCCGACATCCGCAAGCGCTTTGCCCGTGCCCACAAGATCAAGGAGCAATATTTCACCTTCAACGGCAAGGGCGGTTGCCCCGTGTGCGGCGGCAAGGGCGTGGTCATCGCCGAGATGGCCTTCATGGACAACATTGAGACCACTTGCGAGGCATGCCATGGCCTGCGCTACAGCCGTGAAGCCCTGCAATATACCATCGACGGCATGAATATCGCCCAGGTGATGGACATGTCGGTGCGCCGCGCCAGCGAGTTCTTCAAGGGTACCGTCATTGAGGAGAAGTTAAAACCCATGATGGACGTGGGCCTGCACTACCTGCACCTCAACCAGGCCTTGAGCACCCTCTCGGGCGGCGAGTTGCAGCGATTGAAGATGGCCTCCTGCCTCCAGCAGTACACCATGCCCCTCGACCAGGGCGGCACGCGCGGCACCTTTGTCATCGACGAGCCCACCGACGGCCTCCACCTCAAGGACGTGCGCCACTTGATTGACCTGTTCGAGCAGATGGTCGATATGGGCAACACGGTCTATGTCATCGAACACAACACCGATGTCATCAAGGCTGCCGACCACGTCATCGAACTCGGCCCTGGCGCCGGCGACCAGGGCGGCACCATCATCTACCAGGGCACCCCCCGCGGCATGCTCGACTGCCCCCACAGCGTCACCGCAGCCTACCTGTAATCAGACAACCACTGATTTTTTTGAGGGCATCCACCCGACTCCTTTTTTCAAACAACCCTAACAACCTGGACGACAACAAGGACAACCTTTTATACTTGGCATCCACATTCTTTTCGGTTTTGAAGACAAGCCCTATGTTTGCACCGTCAAAGTCAAACATAGGGCTTGTTGACTATTCTTGTTTTCAAAAAGAGTGGGCATTTAGCTTTTGTTTGTATCTTTGTAAACAAAGAAAAATAACTCGATCACAAACAATTA
>JAFTEU010000073.1 GCA_017453505.1 Muribaculaceae bacterium | reverse complement strand
TTAGAGATGTCAAGGAGTGGAGATGGCACAATTTGTTGCCCAATCCTCTGGCAAAAAGGCAACGGACACTTCAGAAAGCAGGATGAAAATGAAGCTAAAACGGCGATTAACTTAACAGCCTAGAACCGTCCCCGTGTCCCAAAAACAAGAGCGTGAATATGATAGACCAGATTATTGAATTCAATAAGTCGTTTGTGGCCAGCAAGGCCTATGAGCAGTATGTGACGGACAAGTACCCCGACAAGCGTCTGGCGGTGCTCTCGTGCATGGACACCCGATTGACTGAACTGTTGCCTGCCGCCCTGGGACTGAAAAATGGTGATGCCAAGATCATCAAGAATGCCGGTGGGCTGGTGATTTCGCCGTTCGACTCTGCCCTGCGCAGCCTCGTCGTCGCCATCTATGAGCTCGGTGTCGAGGAAATCATGGTGGTGGCACACACTGGCTGCGGTGCTTGCCACATGAGTTACGACCACTTCCACCACGAGATGATTGCCCGCGGCGTGACCGACGAGACGCTCGACACCATCCGCAACTGCGGCATTGACCTTGATCAGTGGCTGGAGGGCTTCAAGGACACCCCCGAGTCGGTGCGCCGCACTGTCGCCACCATCAAGACCCACCCGCTGGTGCCCCGTGATGTGACCGTCCGAGGTTTCATCATCGATTCCACCACTGGTGCCCTCGACGAAATCGAGTGAGATAATACCCAACCCTCATGGAAGAAAACAAGATTGTCATATACCAGACCGAAGACGGCCAAACGCAGATTGATGTCAGAATGGAAGATGAGACCGTGTGGCTTACACAGGCTCAGATGGTTGATTTATTCCAAACGACCAAACAAAATGTAAGCCTGCACGTTGGAAACGTATTCAAGGAAGGTGAACTTGAGCAAGAATCAACAGTCAAGGAATTCTTGACAGTTCAAACCGAAGGTAAAAGAAATGTTGCAAGAAAGGTAAAATACTACAACCTTGACGTGATCATCTCAGTCGGCTATCGTGTCAAGAGCAAGCGCGGCACCGCTTTCCGTATCTGGGCCCGCAATGTCTTAAAAGACTACCTTGTTAAGGGCTATGCCGTCAACGAGCGCATTCGTCATGAGCAGATAGGCGAACTGCGCCAGTTGGTGCAGATGCTGGGCCGCACCATCCAGCACCGGCAAATCGAGGCGACCGACGAGAACCGGGCCTTGTTTGACATCGTCGTGGATTACACCTATGCCCTTGTTGCCCTTACCCTGATGATTGCCGAGAGCAAGACCGAGGAGAAGGATGTCATGGTCAAGGTCGTTGTCAACCTGATTAACCAGAAGAATCAGTGATGCCGGTGTCATGAATATCGAGGAACTGCGTGAATATTGCCTGTCGTTGCCTGGAGTGACCGAGGCTACTCCCTTCGAGAAGTTCTCGCGGGGCAAGTTCACGATACTCGTCTTCTACGTCAGCGGGCACATGTTCTGCTACTTCAACATCGACGACTTCACCTCCATCACCCTCAAGGGAGACCCCGAGGCCATAGCCGAACTCAAGGAGCGCTATCAAGCTGTCAACAACCCCTATAACGGCAACAAGCGCCACTGGATGAGTGTCGATGTAAACAGCGACGTGAGCGACGCGATGCTCCGTCAATTAGTCAAGACTTCCTACGACCTGGTGAAGAAATAGCCCGTCAGGCATTGAGCCAATGTTGTCGTTCCTCGGGTGACATTTTCTCGATGGCATAGCGTAGCGCTGTGCGCGGCATCTCGTGGGCATGGCGCTCCAGGAATTGCCGCAGCAGATCCATGCTGCACCGCTTGCCCATCTCGCGCAGCATCCAGCCCACAGCCTTGTGCATCAGGTCATGCGGGTGGTGCAGGTGCCATTCAGCATAGCGCAGGCACCATGAAGGATCGCCCTGCTGAGAAGTTTTCCACGTGCACACCATGCTCATGCGTTGCCGCCACAAGTTGGTGCTGGCAGCCAATTCATCCACAACGACCCGCTTGTCGCCCAAGCGAGTGGGCAACAGCAGCCAGTGTCCTAAGATCTTCGGTGCCGACAGATCCACCAGATCCCAGTTGTTGGCCTGTTCGGCATGTTGCAGGTACATCCTCATGATCTCGTCCCGCCTGCTGATGGCCTGATCATCGTTCGCCAGTCGCTTTGTGGCCAACTTTTCAAACCGTGCCACCATGATCAGCAGTCCGCACAGCCTCACTTCGTGCCAGCGCGACATCAGCAACTCAGGTACCTCACTGAGTGGCAGTTCGCGTCCTGTGAGTTTCACCACTTCGCGCGTCTGTGGCACCTTCAGGCCCAGGAACTCGTCGCCCTCGCCATATTCTCCCGGCCCAGTCTTGAAAAACCGCATCAACTCCCGTCGCTGCTTCTCATCCTGCAACGACTCCATATACCCGATAATCTCTCTTGCTGTCATCATGTTGGTTTATTTAAACTGGACACACACCGGTCGACTGATGGCGATATCCTGGTGGGTGTCGGTGAGTAATCCATTATCTTCATTACGGGCAAACACTTGTATCTTGTTCTCGTCGCGGCAGGCACACAGCAGGTACTTGCCGTTAGGGCTGATGTTGAAGTGGCGCGGATGCAGCCCGGTGGGTTGATAGCCGACATCACTCAGCAGCCCTGTGGTAGCATCGATGGCAAAGATGGCGATGCCATCGTCCTGCAGCCTGTTGCTGCTGTACAGGAAGTGCCCGTCGGGGCTAAGGTGGATGTCGGCTCCGCCGCGGGCTCTTGCGTGGTCCGACTCAATGACCTGCAGTTGTTCCAGATGGCCGTCATGATAGGCAAAGACCGTTACCATGCCCGACAATTCGCTCATCAGGTAGGCCCGCTGCCCATCGTTGCCGAAGGTGATATGCCGTGGCCCGCTGCCTGGCGCTACCACAGCGGCAATGCCGGTCTCCACGACCTTTCCATCCTCGATGCGGTAGGCCAGGATGCGGTCGGCGCTGAAGTCGGTAGCCAGGATAAACCGTCCGTCGGGTGTAAACTCGGCGCAGTGGACGTGAGGGGTAGATTGACGGTGAGCATCAGAACCACCCACTGCCCCTGCAAAGACATTGACCAGTCGGGCGCATGCGCCACCGTCACTCAGGGTGTAAACGCTCATTGATCCCGAGTAGTTGCCTGTTACGAGCCAGCGCCCGTCGGTAGCGATATAGCAGGGATCGCCAGCCTCGGTGGGAACGCTCTGCACGTGCCGCATGGCCTGCCCGCCGATGTCAATGACATGAATCGGAGCATCCTTGCCCTGCACCTCACTGATGGCGTACAAGTGGTGCCCGTCGGGTGAAATCGCTAGGAAGGAGGGGTGGGGCACAGTCAGTGAGTCCACGGTCAGCGCTTCACCGGTCGTTTGGTTGAAATGCAGTGCATAGATGCCGCGGCTGCCCTGGTCGGTATAGGTGCCCACAAGCAGGTCGATCCATTCTCCTGTCGCCATATCACTTCAAATTGATTCCGTTGGCAAAGGTACGTTTTTAGTCCCGTCAAGACAAAAAAATGAAAAAGATTACTGTTTTTTGTGGTTAACACTTTCCCATATAGAAAAATGGTAGTACCTTTGTAAAACTTTCTAAATAGCATGTTCAATATGAATAACACGACGATGGATGCATCCACGTTGTCTTCGATGAGAAAGACAATAGTGGGCGTCCAATTTCTTTTTGTGGCCTTTGGCTCCACTGTTTTAGTCCCGTTGCTCGTTGGTCTGGATCCAGCCACGGCATTGTTTACAGCCGGTATCGGTACTTTTATCTTTCACATGGTCACCCGCGGTAAGGTGCCCATTTTTTTAGGCTCTAGTTTTGCCTTTATCGCGCCCATCATCTCAGCCTCCCAGCAGTGGGGCATGCCAGGTACACTGGCTGGCATCGTGGGCGTTGCGCTGGTCTACTTTGTGATGTCGGCACTCATCAAGTGGCAGGGGCGCAAGCTGCTCGACCGCTTGTTCCCGCCTGTTGTCATCGGGCCGGTGATTATCTGCATCGGTCTGTCGCTTGCTCCTGCGGCTGTCAATATGGCAAAGGAGAACTGGCTGCTGGCCTTCATCTCGCTCCTGACGGCGGTTCTTGTGCTGGTGTTGGGACGTGGATTGGTCAAGCTGGTTCCTGTGGTGTGTGGCATCATCGTGGGTTATATCGCAGCCTGGCTGATGGGCTTGGTCGATGTGTCGGCAGTGGGCAGCGCCCCGTGGTTTGCCCTGCCGCAGAGCATCACCCACTTCAAGCTGCCGCAATTTGCATGGGAACCCTTCCTGTTCATGATACCTGTAGCCATCGCCCCCGTGATTGAGCACATCGGCGATGTCTATGTCGTCGGTGCCGTGGCGGGTAAGGACTTCGTCAAGGATCCAGGGCTGCACCGCACCATGCTGGGCGACGGCTTGGCTTGCTTGGCTGCTTCGTTCTTTGGCGGCCCTCCCGTGACCACCTACAGCGAGGTGACCGGTGCCATGCAGATTACCCGCATCACCAGTCCGGCGGTCATCCGCATTGCAGCGGGCACGGCCATTGTCTTCTCGATCATCGGCAAGCTGAGTGCCATCCTCCAGAGCATTCCCAGTGCCGTGTTGGGCGGCATCATGCTGCTGCTGTTTGGCTCGATTGCCACAGTCGGTATTCAGAATCTCATCAATAATAAGGTGAACCTCGACCAGACGCGCAACATCATCATCGTGAGCATCGTCCTGACCCTGGGCATCGGCGGTGCCATCATCCCGATGGGTTCGTTCTCGTTGAGCGGCATCGGCCTCTCGGCCCTGGCTGGTGTCATCCTCAACCTCGTCATTCCCAAGGCCAAGGAGGCATAACACAGTAGCCTGCACCATAAGTGGATAACCGTTCTCTGCACGGGATAATTACTATCCCGTCCAGAGGGCGGTTTCCCTTTGTATATTTGATTGTTTTACACCCTCAGGGCATCGTGCTTTATTCCTGAGTCTTGGGCTCCTTTTGGGCCTCTTGGGGCTTGGGGGCTTCGGGCGTATTCTTCTTGATGTAGATGGCTGCGGCCTGCACTATGATGGACAAGGCATAGAACAGCAAACCAAAGAATAATTGACCGAAGGCTGCCCTGAAGAGATGACCACTGCCAAAGAAAAATGCGACGGGGAGAGAAATCACTCCGAAGACCATGAGAAAAATCGAGATATACTTGAGAATCGAAGCGAATGATAATTGGAAGTCTTTCATAATGAGTACATTTTTAATGATTTATTTGGCAAAGATACAACAAAAGAATCAATGATTCTCGGTTTTTAGCCATTTCTTTTGTACATTTGCCGACAGTTATCAAAACAAATAAGGATGATGAATAGACTCCTCAAGTATGGCTTGACATTACTGGTGCTGGCTTTAGCGACGTTGCCGTGCCTGGCGGGTCGTTTTGTCGCCGACTCGCTCAAGGTCGATGGGCACATGCGCCATTGGGAGATGTACATGCCCGACGGACTGCCACCTGGAGCCCCGCTCGTTGTGATTCTGCATGGCTATGGGGCTGGCATCTGGCGTGAAAACCCGATGGTCGCCGCTGCCGACCGTCACCACTTCGCCGTGTGCATCCCTCAGGGGCTGCAAGACCCCAAGGGGCAACCCAGCTGGAATGTCGGTTACCCTTTCCAGCGGGGGTGGCAGGTGGATGACGTGAAGGCCCTGTGCCGCATCGCCCGCCATTGCCAGAAGCGTTACCACCTGAGCCGCAGGAACACATTCCTCACGGGTATGTCCAACGGCGGCGAGATGTGTTACCTGATGGCCTACAGCAAGCAGGATGTCTTCAATGCCGTCGCTCCCATCGCTGGGTTGACGATGGCATGGATCTATGAGACGATGCAGGCTCCGCGCCCCCTCCCGTTGATGGAAATCCACGGCACTGAGGATCGTGTGAGCGAGTGGACCGGCGACATGAAGAACGAGGGCGGCTGGGGCTCCTATCTGCCCGTGCCAGTCGCCATCGGCTACTGGGTGGCACGCAACCGCTGCACTCATGGGGTTACTGAGCGCCTCGAGAGCCTAAAGGGTGCCGAAGGCCACCCCATCGTCAAGCACCGCTACAGCAGCCCGACAACAGGCTGTGACGTGTGGCTCTATGAGGTCATCGGCGGTGTACACTCCTGGCACACCTCCGACATCGACACTGGCGAGGAAGTCTGGCAATTCTTCTCCCGCTACCTCAAGTGACCCAGTATTCATTCCCATAATTTAGCCTCATCCAAAATTTGGAGTGATGGCAGTGTGACAGACCCGCTGTCAAGACATGCGCAAGCCCCTAAACACCAAGAACCATCTCGCCAGATTCATCGGCGAGATATTTTTTTGCCGTAAGCTGCTAAAACAAAGGTGATA
>JAFTEU010000072.1 GCA_017453505.1 Muribaculaceae bacterium | reverse complement strand
AGGCCAGGGATTTGCCGCCGACTTCCTTCAGACATTGCGTCACCACAATGCCCTTGTCCTTGGCTATGCGCTTCCCGCCATTAGGGCGCGCTCGGGACTTTCACCCGTTAGAACATGACCATGCCGTGCGTACAAGCAATGAGCGCCGAAGCCATGCTTCGACGCCCACTATTTGTTTCAATGTGATTCAATTACTTGGCATACTGCTGCAAGCCCATGACATCAACCAGCCAGTAACGGATGTTGTCCAGCAAGCTCTTGGCATTGGGCACATCAGGATTCAGATCGATAGCCTTCTCCAACAGAGGAATTGCCTGGTCATACAGAGGCTGAACCTTGGGCAGCAAGTCCTTGTTGGATGCATCGGGATTCGCATCAACGATCTGCTGAGCCTTCAACACGAGGCACCTAGCAGCATCTGAGTATGCGTTAGCATAGGTCGGATCAACTTCCATAGCCTTCTGGTAGAAGGGAATAGCGGCATCAACACCATTCTGCAACTCGGCAGTAAAGCCCTTGATGTCATACAGCACAGCATTGTCAGGATCGCTGCTGATAGCATTGTCAATGAAAGCCATTGCCTTATCAAACTCCTTATTGTCGAGCATATCCTGTACAAGGTTGGCCAGTGATGAAGTCAGGTAGCCAGTGATATTGTTCCTGTCATATCCCATCTTGTAGGCCTTGGTGCAGTTCTCATAGGCTCCGGCATAGTTCTTGATGTTGTACTGAGAGTAACCCTGGAGGAAACGGATCTCGGATACAGTGCTATCAGGATAAACAGCACCATTGTCCTTAGCAAAAGCAGAAGTAGCCATATCGGCAAAGTAGCCATAGGCATCAGCTGCAAGTTCCCACTTCTCAGCTTCCATGCTGTTGTTACCAACACGGATGATGTCATTCATGTGAGCAGTCAGGTTAGAAACGATATCCTTGCTATATTTCGTTTTGATCTTCTTGCTTCCGTCCTTGTTCAGCTTCAACGAACCATCCTTGTTGACCTCAGGTACGCTATCGAGAGGCAGAGCCTTCATGAAGTACTCATAGCCCGACAGCAAGGCAGCACCCATCATTTCGGGATCGGCAGCATCCGGCTGAAGAATCGTGGCTTTGTACATCTCATCATAGACGCCAAAGGCAGCTTTACCGGCAGTGTACCACGTGAGTACATCGTTAGCGCTCTCAGGGTTGGTGAAAGCAGGCTCAATCTGCTGAAGAACCTCAATCATTTCCATCGGGTTGCCCGAAGTGGCCTTCTTGGAGAGGTCCTTCACGAGGCTCATCTGAGCCGATGCGCTCGATGCCATCATGATGGCGGCGGCGCCCAAAAGAATCATCTTTTTCATTTTTGTTAACAATTAAATTGGTTTATAATGTTTGTTTTTTATCATTCTTGTGAGTTCTCGGGGCTCTCGGAATTCTCGGAGTTCTCATTAGGTGTAGCCTGTTCGTTTACCTCTTCGTTGAATGCCTCGCGAACGCTCTCCTCATCGGTAGTCTCGGGTTCGGTATCAACCTTGCAAACGCTTGCAATCTCGTCGTTTTTCTTTTCAAGGTTGATGAGCCTTACACCCTGGGTGGCGCGTCCCATGATTCGCAATGAGCTAACCCGTAGCCTGATAGCGATGCCACTCTTGTTGATAATGACAAGGTCGTTATCATCGTTCACATTCTTAATTGCAATTAGCTTGCCAGTCTTGGGTGTAATGTTAATGGTTTTAACACCCTTACCGCCACGATGGGTGACTCGGTAGTCCTCGAGGGCGCTGCGTTTGCCCATACCCTGCTCTGAAACCACAAGCACATCGTCACGGGTTCCGGCACGCATGCAGATCATGCCAATCACCTCATCGCCCTCGCTCAGGTTCATGCCCCTGACGCCGGTGGCAGTACGGCCCATCGAACGCACCTGGTTCTCGTTGAAACGAATGGCATAGCCCTTACTGTTGGCCAGGATGACCTCGCTGTCGCCCTCGGTAAGGATGGCACCCACGAGACGGTCGTCATCGTTGATGTTAAGGGCACGGACACCATTGGCGCGAGGACGTGAATATTCGCTCAAGCGCGTACGCTTAACAATACCATTCTTGGTAGCAAATACGATATAATGAGACTGATTATACTCGGGATCGGTAAGTGCCGTCGCACGGACAAAGGCCATGATACGGTTCTCGACATCCAGGTTGAGCAGGTTCTGGATGGCACGACCCTTACTGTTCTTCGCACCCTCAGGAATCTCAAACACACGCAGCCAGAAGCAGCGGCCTGTGGCGGTAAAGAACAACATATAATTGTGGTTGGTGGCTTCATAGACATACTCGATGAAATCCTCATCGCGTGTGTCACTGCCCTTGGCACCCACACCGCCACGTGCCTGAGCACGATACTCCTTGAGCGGGGTGCGCTTGATATAACCGAAGTGTGAGATGGTAATGATCATGGGATCATCGCTGTAGAAGTCCTCAGCATTCATCTCCTCGCTTGAATATTCAATCTGAGTGCGGCGCTCGTCACCGAATTTCTCCTTGACCTCGAGCAATTCCTCCTCAATGACCTTGCGGCACTCGGCGGGATCGTCAAGGATGGCCTGCAGGTGTTCGATGGTCTTGCGCACCTCGGCCAACTCGTTGTGCAGCTTCTCTTGCTCCAATCCGGTGAGCTGGCGCAGACGCATCTCGACAATGGCACGGGCCTGAACTTCGCTCAGGCTGAAGCGCTCACACAGTCGCTGGATGGCATGCTCGGTCGAGTCACTGCTCTTGATGATGGCAATCACCTCGTCGATGTTGTCACTGGCGATAATGAGTCCCTCCAGGATGTGGGCACGCTCCTTGGCCTTCTTGAGGTCATACTGAGTGCGGCGGATCACAACCTCGTGGCGATGCTCCAGGAAGTAGTGCAGCAACTGCTTGAGGTTAAGCAACATGGGTCGGCCATTGACCAGACACACGTTATTCACGCTGAAGGAGGACTGCAGCTCGGTCATCTTGTACAGTTTGTTGAGCAGCACATTGGGATTGAAGTCCTTCTTCACGTCGATGACGATGCGCATGCCGTGACGGTCGCTCTCGTCGTTGATATCTGCGATACCCTCAATCTTCTTTTCCTCAACCAGACGGGCGATATTCTCAATCAGGTCTTTCTTGTTGACATTGTAAGGAATCTCATTAACGACGATACGCTCATGATTGTGCTCGGTCTCAATCTCGGCCTTGGCACGGACGACAATGCGTCCGCGTCCGGTCTCGAAAGCATCTTTCACACCCTGGTAGCCGTAGATGATACCTCCTGTGGGGAAGTCAGGAGCCTTGATGTAATTCATCAGGTCGCTCACCTCCATCTCGGGGTCCTCGAGCAACGCCAGGCAACCATCGATGCACTCTCCCAGATTGTGGGGAGCCATGTTGGTAGCCATACCGACGGCAATACCCGTGGCTCCGTTCACCAGCAAGTTAGGAATGCGGGTCGGGAGCACCGAGGGTTCCTCAAGCGTGTTATCAAAGTTAGGCACAAAGTCCACGGTATCCTTGTCCATGTCCTCCATCATGCTCTCGCCCATCTTGTCGAGACGCACCTCGGTGTAACGCATGGCAGCAGGGCTGTCACCGTCAACCGAGCCGAAGTTACCCTGGCCATCGACCAGCGGATAACGCATCGCCCACTCCTGAGCCAGACGCACCATGGCAAAGTAAACCGATGAATCGCCGTGAGGGTGGTACTTACCGAGCACATCACCCACAATACGGGCCGATTTCTTGTAGGGGGCATTGGAATAGTTACGCAACTTGTCCATGCCGTAGAGTACCCTGCGGTGCACCGGCTTGAAGCCATCTCGCACGTCGGGTAGCGCACGTGAAACGATGACCGACATCGAGTAATCGATGTAACTGGTCTTCATTTCGTTCTCAATGTTGATCTCTAGAATTCGATCGTTGTCCATTCTTTTTTATACTTTTAAATCTGTTCCGGGCACCGCACCGCAGGCTAAAATGCGCCCCAGGCCAGCACGAGTGCCACGATGTTAGGTTTAACCTACAAATTTACGCATAATATTTCAATCAACAATTTTATTTGCGCCACTTTTTGACTGCCAGCACCCTAAAATGTTTAAAATGACCCTAAAATTTAATAAAAACGTAATTATGAGTCCAAATAATAGTAACTTTGCGCATTAACCAGCAATCAGGGAGAACATGCAGAATTTTGCAGCTATTGACTTTGAGACGGCCAACAGCGAGCGCACCAGCGTGTGCTCGGTGGGTGTGGTTGTGGTGCGTGATGGGGAAATTGCCGAGACATTCTATTCCCTCATCCAGCCCGAGCCCAACTACTACAGCTATTGGTGCCAGCAAGTCCACGGACTGGGACACAACGACACCGACGATGCCCCTGTCTTTCCTGTCGTCTGGGCACAGATCGAGCCGCTCATCGAGGGATTACCGCTGGTCGCCCACAACAAGGCTTTTGACGAGAGTTGCCTGAAGGCCGTCTTCCGCTGTTACCAGATGGACTACCCTGATTACCAGTTCTATTGCACCTGCATTGCGTCGCGACGCAAACTCAAGCAACTGCCCAATCACAAGCTAGACACCGTTGCCGCCTACTGCGGCTTCGACCTGCACCATCATCATCATGCGCTTGCCGATGCCGAGGCCTGCGCCCACATTGCCCTCAAGCTCCTCTAGCCTATAATTTAAATGAGGGTGGACCCTCCTCGGATACACCCTCATTTCACGATTTTCTTGACTTGGGTTATTGAGTCAGACTAGCAGTGATAGCCTGTACTTCACGTGAGAAGTCTTTTTCTATTGACATGCGCTGCTCGATCTGGATGCAAGCATGCAACACGGTAGCGTGCGTGCGGTCGAGTTTAGCACCGATACTGGTCGACGACATCTGCGCCTCTTTCTTGGCCAGATACATCACCAGCTGACGGGCATCGCTGATCTCCCGCTTGCGCGACTTGCCATATAGCAGGTCGGTGGGCATGTTATAGAAGTCGGCCACCGTCTCGGCGATGGACTCAAAGGTCACCTGCTTGGGCGTCACCTTGACAGTGTTGCCGATGATGCTGCGGGCCAAGTCAATGGTGATGTCCTGTTCCAGCATAGTGGCATGGGCCAGCAGGGCTACCATCACGCCCTCGAGCTCACGGACGCTGTCGGTGACATTGGCGGCGATGAAGTCAAGCACCTCGCCGCTGATGTTAAGGCCGTCCTGAGCCGCTTTCATGGCAAGGAACTTGCGGCGCAGCTCCAGATCGGGTTTCTCCAGCTCCACGGTCATGCCCCACTTGAAGCGTGAAATCAGCCTGGGCACCATACCATCCAGGTCACTGGGACGGCAGTCGCTGGACATCACCAGCTGGCGCTGGTGCTGGTGCAGGTGGTTGAAGATGTGGAAGAATGTATTCTGCGTGCCTGGCTTGCCGGCGAATTCCTGGATATCGTCCAGCAAGAGCACATCAATACTCTGGTAAAAATTAATGAAGTCGTTGATCTTATTCTGCTTAACAGCCGTCGTGTATTGGCTCTCAAATACCCTGGCCGTGACATAGAGCACCCGCATGCGGGGATTCTCCTCCTTGAGCTTGATGCCGATGGCTTGCAAGAGGTGGGTCTTGCCCACACCTGTCGTGCCGAAGACAAACAACGGATTGTAGGTCTTCACCTCGGGGTGCTCGGCAATAGCCTGGCCAATGCTGAGCGCGAGCTTGTTGCTCATGCTGCTGCAATAGTTCTCGAAGGTATATCTCGGGTTGAGCTGCGGGTCAATGTCGTAGAGCGCGTCATCGTGTTCAAAGGGGTTTGCCACGCGGGGGTTACGGATCTTGAGCTGCTGCTGCAGTTTGGCGCTAGAGTTGTCACGGGCCTGTTCCACGGCACTGGAGTCGTCATTGCCCACCACATTAAACTTATAGGTGAGCTTGACGTTCTCGCCGAAGACCTCTTTCAGGGCCACCGACAGGATATTGATATATCGGCCCTCAATCTGCTCGGCAAAGAAGCGCGAGGGCACCCTCAGCGTCACACGGCTGTTTTCCTGGTCATAATCAACGGCAACAATGGGAGCGAACCAAACATCAAACTGTTCGGCCGGGAGGTTTGCCTTGATGACGCCAAGGCAACGGTTCCACTGTTGTGCAACGTTAATCATTTTAATTTATTAATGTAATGTAATGGTTGTTTAATACAAAAAATTCGTGCTTTGAGCAGTACAAATTTCGGTTAATAATTTCTTTTAAAAAAATGCCCCAAAAATTTGCAAATCTCATTTTGAACGTAACGATATTGAAAAACAAAGGTTTACAACCCAATTAATTTTTTTTAAAATTTTATCTATTTCGATTTTGTCTATTTCACTTATTATCAGATACTTACAATCCATTTGATTAATTCCTACAATTTTCGGCAACGTCGCAAACCGTTGTTATTGCATTGTTTCAAAAACGCAAAAACTGAAAACAATAATTTTGAAAAAAAACTCTATTTAGATTGAGTCCAAATAGAGTTTTTAGCCTTCCGTTTTTCATCGTTCCGGTCGGTTCTAGAAGACCTTCACGTTGATGTAGCGCTTGGGATGCGCCTTGATGTCAGTCAACAGCGAGTCCAGGCTGGCAATGGCATGGTTGGCGTTGTCATAGAGCTCCCTGTCGTTGATCACCTTGCCCAGCGTCGAGTTCTTGTCACCCAGCTGCTCGCTCAGCGCCTGCAGGTTGGCCAGCGTGGTGTTGAGCGTCCGCACCGTCGAGTCCAGCGGCAGCTGCTTGAGCGACGCGGTCAGGTCGGTGATGTCGCTCGACGCGCCCGACAGGTTGCTCGTGATGCCGCCCACGTTGTTCATCACGCCCGGCACACTGCGGTTCAGGTTGGTCATCAGCACCGTCAGCTGCTGCGAGCTGGACTGCAGCTGCCGCGTGATGGCATCCAGGCGGCGCAGGGCGGCCAGCAGCGCGGGGTCACCCGTCAGGCCGTTGACGTTCATCATGATCGAGTCCACCTTGGGCAGCATCTCGCTCACCATCGGCAGCATGTTGTCCTTCACGTGGTCGATCAACCCCGGCTCGTCGACCGTGGGGATGTAGCTGTCCACCTTCATCGCGGGGCCGTCGCCCAGGTTGAGCACCATCGACGCGCCGCCCATCAGGCCCGTCACCAGCGTGATGGTGCTGCCCTCGGGCACCTTCATCTCCTTGTCCATCGACAGCAGCACGGTGATCTTGTTCTTCTTGTAGTCATACTGGATCTCGCGCACCTGGCCCACCTGGAAACCGTTCACCGTCACCGGTGCCGCGTCCAGCAGCCCGTTGGTGCTCTCGATCTCGGTATAATAGCGGTTGGCCGGGGTCAGCAGGTTGATGCCCTTCAGGTAATTGATGCCCCAGTACAGCAGCGCCAGGCCCACGAGCACGGTGAGCGCGATCTTGACGTTCTTGGTGAAAATCTTCTTCATCTTTGCTATGCTTATTCTTTTCTAGACATGATTATTGGGTGCAAAATTACAACTTTGTTCTTTATTAGACCCATAATAGACCCATTTTTTACGTTATTTTAATAGGTGATAGATTGGTCTTGAAACGGTTTTTTGGCTCTTTTCTTGCACGACGTGTGCATTTTTTCCTTACTTTTGTGGTCTTAATACTATTTTACTCTTTGTCGTCATGAACAAGTCTCCACTCGCCTGCCGGCACATTTATGGCCTCATCGGCTACCCGTTGACCCACTCGTTCTCCCAGGACTTCTTTAACCAGAAGTTCCAGGACGAGCACATCGACGCCCAGTACATCAACTTCGAGATCCAGGACATCGGCCAGCTCATGGAGGTCGTCGCCGAGTACCCCAACCTGGACGGGCTCAACGTCACAGCCCCCTACAAGGAAGCCGTCATCCCCCTGCTCGACTCGCTCGACGACGACGCACGCGAGATCGGCGCGGTCAACGTCATCCGCTTCATCCGCGACGCGGCCTCGGGCAGCCTGCAAGAGCTGCGCGGCTACAACAGCGATGTCGAGGGGTTCGGACGAACGCTCACCAGCGCCGTGCTCACCCCGGGACGCACCAGCGCCATGGTGCTGGGCACCGGCGGAGCCGCCAAGGCTGTCACCGCCGCCTTGCAGCGCCGCGGCATCACCGTCCAGCTCGTCTCCAGGCGCAAGACGGAGCACACCCTGGTCTATGAGGAGATCACCCGCGCCATGGTCGCCCGCCATGGGCTCATCGTCAACGCCACGCCACTGGGCAAGTACCCCGACGACGACCTCTGCCCCGATTTCCCCTACCGCTTCCTCACCCCGGCACACCTGTGCTATGACCTCATCTATAACCCCGAGGTCACCCTGTTCATGAGGCGCGCGGCACAGCATGGGGCGCAGGTCAAGAACGGCATCGAGATGTTGCTGCTCCAGGCCTTTGACTCCTACGACATCTGGACTCGTGACGACGGCGACATCTAGCACGGCGGGCATGACGGCCACCTTCATCCGCATCAGTCCATGGCAGCCAACCCAACACTAGCCAGAATACCCGCGCTGCGCATCCTTGCGCCGCTGGCTTCGGGCATCGCCATTCACCGCCTGTGTGGCATCGATTGCACGGCAGTCCCCCTTGCAATTATCATCTTATCCGCCATTGTTTATCTGCTGCTCAGTCGCTTGTCCCGCACACCGGCAGGACGACTGCGCTGGCGGCCATATTTCTTGGCACCATTGGCACTGTGTGCCCTGTCGCTCGGATGGCTGGCGGCTATCCTGCACTACCCTGCCCAGCTGACCGACCAGCAGCGTGGCGGCAGGGTGCTGACAGGCCGTGTCACCAAACTGAAGTTCACCGATTTCTCGATGCAGATGAGCGTTCAGGTGCTGGACAAGGAGTTACCGCCTTGCAGGGTGCTGCTGTCAACCCGCGGTTGTGACTACACCATGCGTGAGGGCGACATCATCTCCTGGCAAGCCCAGCTCGGCGAAGTGGGCCACATGGGCAATCCTGGAGAGATGGACTATGCCAAGCACTTGATTGACAACGACGGCATCCGTTACCAGCAGCATTTGCCCGTTGGGCAAATCATCAGGACAGGCCACAGTCCCACCCTAATGACCCGTCTGGCTGTCTTGAGGCATAGCATCCAGCGCCAGATATACGCTTCACGGCTTCGGCCAGGCACTCAACACTTTGTCGTGGCGCTGCTGCTGGGCGACAGCGGCATGATCGACAAAGCAACCCGTCAAGAGTTCGCTGCAGCCGGCATCGCCCACGTGCTGGCGCTGAGCGGCATGCATGTGGGAGTGATAACGCTCATGATCTGGTGGCTGTTATTCCCGCTAGACTACCTGGGCATGAAGAAGTTGCGGCTTGTCATCACGCTTGCCGCCATGAGCCTCTTTGCCCTGTTCACGGGATTTTCGCCCAGTGTGGTAAGAGCCACGGTGATGACGGGCTTTGTGTTTGCCCCGCTCTTTTTCCATCGTCGTTCGGCATCACTCAACGCGCTGGCCATGGCTGCGCTGATGATCCTCGTGCTGGAGCCGTCGGCCATCTTCCAGGTGGGCTTTCAGTTGAGCTTCATCACGGTGGGCTGCCTGTTGCTGCTGGCACGGGTGCCCGACAGCCTCCGCAGCAAGCACCGTGCCGTCAACCTGCTCACCTCGACCGCCATTGCCTCGCTGGTCGCGATGCTGGCCACCATGGCCCTGAGCGCCCATTACTTCCACACGGTGTCGTTCCTCTCGGTGGCCTCCAATCTGATGGTACTCCCGGTGATGCCGGCCTTCATGGCCCTGGGGGCGCTTTTCCTGCTGGTGACCGCCGCGGGGATGCAATGGCCCCTACTGGACTGGGCGCTTGACGGGATTTACAATTATACCAGCTGGACTGCCGCGGCGATTACCCGGTTGCCGCTATCTCATGCTTCAGGCGTATATGTCAGTACATTTGGTGTTGTAGCCTATTTTGTCGTCATGGCATTGATCGTGTTGTGGCTCCGTCGGCGGGAACATCGTTACCTGATTGCCGCGGGAGCCGGCATTGCGGTCATGCTGGCTCATTCACTGTGGCTCGATGCCCACACGACCCGTCAAGGAGCGATCATTTTCAACTCGTTTTCCTCAACACCTATTTTATATTATCATGACGGCAAGGGCTACGTCTGGGTTCCAGACGAGGAAGAGACCGACTCGGCAGCCTTCGCAAGATACTATGCGGGATTCCTTGCACGTCACAGCATCGATCAGTTGCATTTTGTCACGAGCGGTGACACGCTGCAACTCGAGGGAGCTATGTTCATGCCCCCTTATGCATACCTCATGGGACATCGAGTGATGGCGGTGGGCAGCGGCAAGTGGAAACGTATGTTCCACGAAAGCAAATTAGCGCTCGACGACATCATCGTCACCAAGCGCTATCATGGCACCGCAGCCAGGTTGCATGAGCTGTTTCAGTTCAAACGACTCATCGTGTCGGGAGCGATGCAGAATTCTTCCATAGTCAACGAGTGTGACACGCTGGGCATACCCTGCCACGCCCTGTCGTCGCTGGGAGCCGCAGCGGTAGCGCCCTGATCAGCGGCGGCGGGGAGGCGAAATCCGCCAGATGGTTCCCTCGATCAGCGAACAGAAGATGTCGCCCGTGGTGCTGTCGGTCTCCAGCCCGTTGACCTCGCTTGAGCCCAAGCGATAGGTGAACAGCAGCTCGTGGCTTGCCGCGTCGACCACCGCCAGCACACCGCGGCGCGAGCCGCAATAGATGAGGCCATCCTGCTCCACCACGATGCACGGCGCGTGCTCGTAGCCCATGCCCAGGTCCACCGTCCACAGCAGCCAGTAGTCCTCGCCCGTGGTGCTCATCGCCACCAGGGTGCCGTCCATCGTCTTGGCATAGGCCACCGTGCCGTCGGCGCTGCTCCCCAGGCTCTCGCGCACGCGGTGCTCATTCTTCACCCGCCACAGCTGTGTGCCCGTGGCGCGGTCGATGGCCGTCGTCACCCGGTCAGGGGCCACGATCACCACCCGCGAGGGAGTCACCACCGGCACCACGTTGCCCGGGCTGTAGAGCGTCGCCGCGCTGCCATTAGACCACTGCCAGCGCAGCGCCCCCGTGCGGCAGTCCAGGCAGCGCAGGCGCGTGTCCCATGCCCCGAAGATCACGTCCCCGCCATCGACCACCGGAGCCGCCTGGCAATAGTTGCCGATGCTGTCGCAGCGCCACAGCAGGCGGTGCCGCCTCATGTCCCAGGCCTGGAACGTCCTGTAGCCCCCCTGATATAGGATGCCGTCAGGCGCGACCACCCCGTCGGCCACATAGGGGCCCGCGTCCCGGTGCTCCCACAGCCGCCGTCCCGAGCGCCGGTCGAGCCACAGCAGCCGGTGGTCGCTCGTGGGCACCACCACACGGCCGCCGCCCACCGCCGGGCGCGAGAACAGCATCCCGCTGCCCGTGTCGTGCCGCCAGCGCAGCGCCCCCGTGCGCTTGTCCACCGCCTTGCACCAGCCCAGCGAGTTGCCATAGTAGACACACTCCCCGTCCACCGCCGCGCGCGTGAAGATCGACGCCTCGTCGGCCACCAGCCGCCGGATGTCAAAGCCCTCGGGCACCACGTCGGCCTCCTGCCGCTCCCGCGGCGCGGCGAACTCCAGGTTGATGCGATAGGCAAACATCAGTTCCCGCCCGCGGCCGATGACCTTGTCCCACACCCTGATCCAGCCAGCCGTGAGGTCAACGTCCATCAGCGTGTAGCCATAGTTGCCGCCCCCCATGTCCAGGGCACGCACCATCACCCCGTTGATGCCATCGGTCTCGTAGAGGCGCCAGCGGTGGTAATGGCCACACTGGTGGGTCACCACCGGGTAGCGCTTGAGGATCTCGACATAGGCCCTGTAATTGTCCAGGTCGTCCAGGATGGGATAGTGGTTCACGCTCAGCACCCGCATGCCGGGCTTGACGCTGGCACGCAGCGTGCTGTCAAGCCAGTGCAGGTCCTCCTGCTTGATGTGCCCGTCGCCCATCTTCATGAACGGGCCGCAGTTCAAGCCCACCACCACCAGGCTGTCGACCGTGAAGGCAAAGCGGTCGCTGCCCCACAGCGAGTTGAACGTGAGGCAGGCGCTCTGGCTCCAGTTGTTCTCGTGGTTACCTGGCAGCACATAGAGCGGGCTGGCCGTGATGCCGTCCAGAATCGACTTGACATGGCGCAGCTGCACGTCGCTGCCCTCGTTGGTCAAGTCACCCGTCATGAGCACCGCATCCAGGCCAGGTGTGGCATTGATCTCGGCCACCGCCTCACGCAGCTTGCCCTCATTGGCATTGCCGGGCGAGACATGCACGTCGCTCAGGATGGCCAGCCTGATCACGCCAGCCTGCATGGCAAGCGCGAGGGCCGCCATCGCGAGTAATAAAAGGAATCGTTGTTTCTTCATCGCAGTCAGTATTCTATTGATAAAATCAAGGCAAAGGTAGTGAAAAGTTTTCAGTTTTCAGTCGTCAGTTGTCAGTTTTCAGTTTTCAGTTTTCAGT
>JAFTEU010000071.1 GCA_017453505.1 Muribaculaceae bacterium | reverse complement strand
GAAATGCAGGGGGAAAGGGGGTGGTATGCATCCCTGGGATGAAAATCGAACCCAAGGAGCACAGAAACCGCACTTTCAAGCTATGAAAATGATAATCAACACGAAATTACCGCCAAACTAATTCTCTTGCGGATTTAAGGTATTATTAGACCGTTGAATGTTCGTGCCGCAAAGATACGCCTACTGATAATTAATTGATGCATGAATAGGCCTCGTTTTTGAATAATTAACAAAAAATGATGAGATTTGTTACACTTTAATCTTGACGATCCGTCGTGTGTCTTTATATGCTTGATATCTTGAATAATAATAACATAAAACAACTTTTAAGAAAAAAAGCATACAAGTGGTGGTGGATATGAAAAATAATGATTATTTTTGCAGGTCAAAAGCACTTACGGTTTTATTATCAGATAAAGATTAATTAGAAACGATGAGTTTTTTTTCAAAACTATTCGGACACGATAAAGAGCAGGTGAAGCTCTTTTATAATACAGACATACATTGCCACATCTTGCCAGGTGTAGATCATGGCTCACAATCGATAGAGCAATCGTTGGACATGCTGCGTGCCGAGCAGGAAATGGGTATCAATCGAGTTATTCTCACTTCGCATGTAACCGCTGTGACATTTGAGAACACCCAAGAGAGCTTGACGAATGCCTATCATGTGCTCAAGAAGGCTGCCGCCGAGGCTGGACTGGACATCGAGTTGCACGTGAGCGCAGAGTATCGTATGGACGAATACTTTGACAAGGAGTATGCTGCTGACCATCTGATACCGATGCCTGGCAACCACTTGTTGCTGGAGAACTCTTTCCAGCAGGAATTGATGAATCTGAACGACTTGCTGTTTGACTTACAGGTGAAGGGCTACCGCACGATTCTGGCACACCCTGAGCGTTACAGCTACTACTCGCATCGCCGCAAGCGCTATGAGGAACTGCATAACGCCGGGGCCAAGTTCCAGGTCAATATCCTGTCATTTACGGGTTACTTTGGCGAAGAGGCCCGTGATACCGCATTGTGGTTTGCGGATAATGGCATGATTGATTACCTGGGTAGTGACATGCACAATATCAAGCATGCCCACATCATCATGGAGTATCTCAATTCCAAAGAATGGAGAAAATTAAGTCCTGAAATAGAGCAGACGGTCAAGAATGACTTGGTCGTTTGAGGAAGTTTCAAGTTTAATAGTTAATTGGGGTGCCCAACGGGCACCTCTTTTATTTCGGGAGTTAGTCACGCATGTCGGCTGGGAGGTCGCGCTGGATGATCTCGCGGCACTCATGGCTCACCTGCACGATGTCGTTGCCTCCCGTGTGCTGAATGGGTTTATGGAACGTGAGGGTGATAGTACCAGGAGTGACATTGAACGTGCTGCGGGGCATTACCTTGTAGCTGCCGTCGATAGTAATGGGTACCACGGGCAGGCCGAACTCCAGCGCCAGCTTGAAAGCGCCGTTCTTGAAGGGTCCCATCTTGCCTGTGTCGGTGCGCCTTCCCTCGGGAAAGACGACTATCGACATGCCGCCATGCAGTTTCTTCTTGGCCGCTGCCATGGTGTTGCGGATGCCCTGGGTGGAGTGGGTGTCCACCATGATGTGGCCGGCCATGCGGCAGGCTGTGCCGATGATGGGGATGTTGGTGATGCCTTTGCGCATCATCCACTTGAAATTGTGACCCAGAAAACCGTAGATGGAGAATATATCATATGCACCTTGATGATTGGCGACAAATACATAACTGGTCTCGTGGTCAATGAGTTCGCGGCCGACGACCTTGACACGGACCAGATGGATCCAGCACCACATGCGGGCCCACCACTTGGCAGGATAATAACCCCAATAGTCCTGCTTGAACAGGCAACCCAGTATCGTAATGAGTGCAGTGATGATGCTATAGACCAGCATGATGGGAGAAGCAATGCACCACTGATATATACGGTAAATATATTTCATCGCTTTATCAATCACTATAGTTATTGGTGATGCAAAGGTAGTGAATTCGATAAAACGTTGCAAGTGGTTGTGCGATGTTGTCAATTGAATTGGATATATTTAACGCAATTTAGGACAAGGTTATCCATTCAGCGAAGAGTGCCCCACGCGAAGTCGAAAAGATGATAAGTTGTTGAATATCAATTCAATATAATGATTATCCGTGGTCTTGTCCAAGCATCTATTCATACCTGCCGCCAATTATCGTCCGTGAGTTAGTAATCAGAAATCAATTAAAATCAGATACTTAGCGGCTTGGCGACTTAGCGTGAGGTTTTTCGGCAGATGATTCGGTGAATAGAATACGGACAAGGAGGTGGGGGTAATCAAAGAGGCCACGCCAATAACGGTGCGGCCTCTTAGTAAGAAGTGGATAAATCTCAAGTAGGATTACTTCTCCTCGGTCTAGGCTTCGGGAGCAATGAGCTTGTAGCCCTTGCCGTGGATGTTGATAATCTCGATAGTGGGATCCTCCTTGAGCTTCTTGCGCAGCTTGGTGATGTAAACGTCCATCGAGCGGGCATTGAAGTAGTTGTCGTCGATCCAGATGGTCTTGAGAGCGAAATTGCGTTCCAGGATCTCGTTCATGTGGGCGCACAGCAGGCTCAGCAGCTCGCTCTCCTTGGTGGTGAGGTTGTCGCTGCGGTCGTCGGTGAACAGCACCTGGCGCTGGGTGTCGAAGGTGAACTTACCGATCTTGTAGACCGTCACTTCCTTGCCTTTCTTACCCTTGACACGGCGCAGGATGGCCTCGATGCGCAGCACCAGCTCCTCCATCGAGAAGGGCTTGGTGATGTAATCGTCGGCACCGATCTTGAATCCCTCGAGGATGTCTTCCTTCAGGGCCTTGGCGGTCAAGAAGATGATGGGCACGTCACTGTTGACGGCGCGAATCTCCTGGGCAAGCTGGTAGCCGTCCTTCTTGGGCATCATCACGTCGAGCAGGCAGATGTCATACTTGCCCTTGAGGAAAGCCTTGTAGCCGGCTTCACCATCGGCAAACAGCTCGGCCTTGTATCCCTTGTCCTCGAGATACTCGCGGGTGAGGGTACCCAGGTTCTCGTCATCTTCGCATAACAGAATTCTCAGTTTGTCTTCCATAATTTTCTTTATTTGTATAGTGGTAATGTGATAATAAATTTCGATCCTTTATTGAGTTCGCTCTCGGCGTCGATCGATCCGCCGAAGAGGTCAATCATCTTGTGGACGTAGGCCAGCCCCAGTCCGAAGCCCTTCACGTCATGCCTGTTGCCAGTTGACACGCGGTAGAACTTCTCGAAGATTTTCTTCAGGTCCTCGCGCTTCATGCCGATGCCGTTGTCCTGCACGGTGATCTGGATGTGGTCCTCGTCGGGGTTCACGGTGGTGATCTCGAGCTCGGGGGCGACATCGTCGCGGCGGTACTTCACCGCATTGTCCAGCAGATTGAAGATCACGTTGGTGAAGTGCATGCGGTCCACCTTGATGATGGGATCCTCGGCATCGAGGTTGGCGGTGATGTGGCCTCCATATTTCTCGACCTTGAGATTGAAGGTGTTGATCACGCTGTAGATGCTAGCGTTGGCATCCTCTTCCTCGAGGCGCATGGTGGCGTTCTTGCGGTCAAACAGCGACAGCTGCAGCACCTTCTCAACCTGGAAGCGCAGGCGCTTGGTCTCGTCGTTGATGACCCCTGACACGTGCTTGAGCATTTCGGGGCTCTTGCGCACGCTGTCGTCGTTGAGCATCTGGGCGGCAATCGAGATCGACGAGATGGGCGTCTTGAACTCGTGGGTCATGTTGTTGATGAAGTCGTTCTTGATCTCGCTGAGCTTCTTTTGCTTGAATGCCAGCGAGATGGTGTACAGGAACACGCCCAGCAGCAGGAAGGTGAATGCCAGCGAGGGCACGAGGAACTTCACCGACGAGAAGATGTAGTCGCTCTTGTTGGGGAAGGTGACGTTGAGCGTGTTCTGCTTGCTGTTGGGGTCGTTGGGGAACAACGTCAGGCTGTACACGTCCTGCTGTGACATGGGCGAGTAGCCCTCGGTCTTGTACACCACGCCGCTGGTGCGGTTCACGATGGCAAACTCAAAGGGCAACGTCAACCCGTTGAACTCCAGCTCCGAGCGCAGGTAGGTGGCCACCGTGGCGCTGTCGGCGCGCTCCTGGATGGGGCGGTCGCTCGAGTGGTTCAGGATGGTGAGTATCACCTCGTTGAGCAGGCTCTTCTGGTACAGGTACTGGCCCTTGAGGATCTCCTGCTTGCGCTGGTAGGTGTCGTTCAGGTCGGTGAGCGTGGTGCGGTTGGCGGGTCGCAGGCTCGAGGGATCCTCGGTGTTGAGCGTGGTGTCGATGGTGGCATCGTTACCGTCGTTGAAGCTGAAGTTGCTCTGGCCCGTGCCCGAGTAGGTCTGCTCGGCCTCGGCCAGGTCCTTGTCCAGGAAGTATTTGGTCTCGTTCTGCTCCAGCATGGTGGACACGTTGTACAGGCTGCGCATCACTATCTCGTTAAACTGGCTGTTGCGCATGTCGACCATCTTCTCCAGGTACACGATCTGCATGGCGAGCAGGCCCAGCAGGGCTATCGCCATCACCACTGTCAATATCCATATCGTCGATCTCTTCATGAGAAAAATTTCTAAATCAAATCTGTTGTTTTAACAATCAACGGCAAAATTAACACTTAATTGTGAAAAACCAAAATTTTCTTTCACTTTTCACTGAAAAATTTAACCCGAAATGTTAAAGCGGCCAGTTTTCAAGAGAAATTAATCCAACAACAAGGGGGAGTGTGTCATAATTCATTCGCTTGTTTTTTAAATCGGCCTAGCGGCCGAGAAATTTTGTATAAAAATTAAGCGAAATCGATTTTTATTTTAATTTTATTTAATTTCTCGTGCGAAGCGCGATTCAATTTGCGACAAAAGAATTATGACACACCCTCATGGTTGTTTGATATTTTAGGGACGTTACAATAATGGGCGGCCTGCTGTTGAGGTCGCCCATTATATCGTAGGGTTGATTGATATGGCTTAGTTTGCGCCGATGATGGTCTGGATGATTTCGTTGATATCGGCGATGCCGATTTCGCCGTCACCGTTCACATCAAACGCTTCGTCGGTTTCAGCATTAATGATGGCGTTGATCACGTTGTTGATGTCGGCAATGTTCACCTCGCCGTCACCGTTCACGTCCGACGCTCCGGCACTCACCGTGATACCCAAGATATGGATAAACTTCTTCCACTTGTCCGCCAACATATATGCCGCTTCCGATCCTTTTGGCACAAACAACACAGCCTCGGTATAAGTCCTCTCATCAAAGCACTCTTCGTAGTCATAAACCGCACTCTCTATGCTTGGTGGAATTGTGGCAAGGCAATAAATCTTTGTCAATGCAACACACTCAGAGAAGCATCCTTTTTCAAGCACTTTGGTCCCACTTCCGATGGTCACCTCGGTCAATGATGAGCATCTTGAAAAAGCATTCTCTTTGACTACCTTTACAGAATTAGGCATCACTACTTCGGTGAGTTTTTTGGCGCTACTAAACGCTGACCGACCTATTACTTCAATACCATTACCCATAGAGACGCTCTCCAAGTCAACACATCTTTTGAAAGCAAAATGGCCAATATATCTGACGGAATTAGGAATTTCAACCCTAATGATGCCGCCTCTGCACTCATAATCACCGTCAACTTCTTCATCCCCATAAAAAGCTTCCCCGGCAATACCCGTCGCGCCCTCTGGAATAGTGACAATCGTGCCGGCAGGAGCCACACCATTATGGCGATAGACGGCCGTGCCGGCATAAACCAATCCCTCTTCGGGTTGACTTTCTTCCCAAGGCGTCTCCCCGAATACCCATTCACCCATCAACATGGCAGAATTTGCTACGGAAATGCTTTCGATGTCTGTAGAGCCAAATGCATCCGTTTCCACTACCACTGAATCGGGGATAGAAATGCTTTTTAAACCTGTATCATAAAATGCTTCCTCGCCGAGAAAACGCAACGATGCTGGTAATGTGACATTTTCAAGTCTTTCACAATGTCTAAATGCTCCTTCACGGATTTCTCTCAATGACTCAGACATTTTTAAGTAGGAAATGTTCTGACAGTCATAGAAAGCGTTTCTACCGATAGTCACCACTGAGTTGGGGATAGTGAGACTTGTAATACCTGTACACCCATTGAAAGCACCTTTATCATGGTAGCCGTTATATTCAGCACCTGTACCAATCGACACAACAGAATTTGGGATATTGATGGATGTGAGTTCCGTGCAACGGGTGAAAGCAAAGTCACCAATCATATTGATAGTGTTGGGGATAAAACTGTTTTTGCAGCCCACAAGCAACGTGTTGCTTGCGGTTTCAATGATTGCATTGCAATTGTTGCGCGAGTCAAAGGTCGCGTTATCCTGTTTTACTACAATACTTGTCAAGTTAGCGCAATCCAAGAAAGCGCCATTGTCAATTAGTTTGACCGAAGCAGGTATTGTAATGGATTGAACTTTTGAGCCATTGATTAAGCCAGCTGGTATTCTCTCCACATAATCGCCAATGGAGAAGTTTTCAATGTTAGCACTATTACCGATAGTGATAGTGCCAGATGATTCATGGTTAATTACGTTCCATGTAAGAGATTTGATGTTGTTGCATCCTATGAATATGAACTCTGAATTATAATAACTGCCCCCTGTTTTAATTTTAAAGGATTTTCCAATGGTAACTTCTTCTAGTAATTGACAATCCCTGAAAGCGTCACTGGCGATAGTGACAACCGAATCGGGTATCGTCACTGATTTGATATTTGTTCCCTTCAAAAAATCGCTTGGAATATACTCTACGTGTTCGCCGAAATTGATGACCTCAATGTTTGCAGGTAGTTCATCTATTGGTTCTACGTAGTAGCCTCCATTATAAGGTTTACCTGTACAATGTTTTGCATTCCAATTAAGAGTTTTTAATCCAGAACACATTTTAAAGGCATCACCACACATAATTGTTACTGATTCGGGAATGGTCACCTCATTAAGACTTTTACAATTACGAAAAGCACTCTCTCCGATAACTGTTATTCCTTCATGAAGATTGATGCTTTTTAGACTTGTACAATTGCTAAAAGAAGAACCTCCAATCATAGTTAATGAACTACTTAGTTTAACCGATTTGAGATTGTGACAACCCCCAAAGACTCCATCAGCCAGATATCCATATCCATCATTTTTGCCCAATTTGGTTACTGAATTAGGTAACGTAATACTGTTCAGATTTTCACAACTACTGAATGCACCGTCGCCAATCGTCTCAAGTGAATTCCCGAATTCCACTTCTGTAATGCCTGATTGAGCAAAAGCGTTGTATTGGATTTCTTTTATCGAATTACCCATGGTGACCTTGGCCAAATCAGGACACATGAAGAAAGCAAATTGATATACACCAGCAACTTTATAAGTCACATTATTATGTGTTACTGTCTCTGGAATAACAATATCACCAGAATACTCACCATCATAACTTCTAGGCTGATCTCCCCTATAGGTAACGTACACGTCATTGCCGACATATTTATAGTAAATACCATCTTCCTTAAAGTCATGGGCAAATACAAAATCAGTGACAAGAACGGCGAGCAGCAGCAGGGCGGCTCGCAGGGGAAAGGATGTTAGGTTTTTCATAAGCGTGCTAATAGTTCTTTAACGTATAGCCGCGGTGGCCCCTCTCAGCGGCGGCAGGTGGTTATAGAGTGCGAAAACGTGGGGACATTGTCTGTTTATCAACCATTGGGTATCGGCAAATGACCCTCTTACCAATAAACAGCCCACCCCACGCCATGCGCTATCACGGCACCCCATGCGCTTGGGGTGGATGCAATGCACGCATGAGCGTTGTTGACTGCCTTATCCTGGTAGTGTGAAATTGGCGATTTCAATGGTTAGGATAAAGCACGAAACGCTTCCTTATTTACTCAAATGTCTGTCGCGGGATGTCCACCACAGCGCATCCCTTGACGGTCACAAAGTTAATGACTTTTCCCAAATCCGCCAAATCAAACGCGCAATTTATCAAAAAACAAGGGACAACATCCGCGCAAACGCAACAACCATCATAAGTGTTGTTGTAGTTGTATAATAGTTGTTATGGTTGTTTGATTGGTGGGGAAAAAATAAAAGGCACCCGGCTGGCGGATGCCTTTTATTATATAATGTGTAGAACTGGGGATTAATCCTCGTCCTGCTTGCTCTCCTCGTACTCCTTGAGCAGCTGAGCCTGCACGTCGGCGGGCACGAGCTCATAGCTCGAGAACTTCATGCTGAACGAAGCGCGGCCACCCGAGATGGAGCTCAGTGAGGTGGAGTAGCTCGACATCTCCTTCAAGGGGATGCGGGCCTTAACGCGCTCCATGCCGTTGGCGCTCGACATATCCATCATGATGCCGCGGCGGCCCTGCAGGTCACTCTGAACACCACCCATGCAGTCGCCGGGCAACAGGATCTCGACGTCATAGACGGGCTCCAGCACCTTGGGGTTGGCATCGCGGAATGCTGCCGAGAAGGCGTTGCGGGCTGCCAGACGGAACGAGATTTCGTTACTGTCAACCGGGTGCATCTTACCATCGTAGATGCAGACGCGCACGTCACGAGCGTAGCTACCGGTCAACGGGCCCTGCTCCATGCGGTCCATGATACCCTTGACGATAGCGGGGATGAAGCGTGCGTCGATGGCACCACCCACGATACAGTTATAGATGACCAGCATGCCGCCCCATTCCATGGGGATCTCCTGCTTGTCCTTGATGTTCATCTTGTACTCCTGGTTGCCGAACTTGTAGGTATCGGGTTCGGGCATGCCCTCGCGGTAGGGCTCCACGATCAGGTGCACCTCACCGAACTGGCCGCTACCACCCGACTGCTTCTTGTGGCGATAGTCGGCGCGGGCAGCCTTGGTAATGGTCTCGCGGTAGGGGATGCGGGGCTCCTGGTACTCGATCTGGATCTTGTCGTTGTTCTCGATGTTCCACTTGAGGGTGCGCAGGTGGAACTCGCCCTGACCCGAAACGATGGTCTGCTTGAGCTCCTTGCTCTGCTCGATCAACAGCGTGGGATCCTCCTCGTGCATGCGGTTGAGGACGGCACCCAGCTTCTCGGTCTCACTCTCGTTCTGGGCCTTGATGGCGCGCTGGAACTTGGGAGCGGGATACTGGATGAAGTCAAACACGTGCTCGCAGCCTTTCTCGTTGAGGGTGTTGCCGCAACGGACGTCCTTGAGTTTCACGGCAGCACCGATGTCACCGGCGTGGATCTCGTCGATAGCGGTCTTGTTCTGGCCACAAACGACGTTGATCTGAGCGAGGCGCTCCTTGCTGCCACGGTTCATGTTGGTCAAGTCGGCACCAGCCTTGAGGACACCGCTCATTACCTTGAAGTAAGAAACCTCACCGATGTGGCTCTCTACCGAGGTCTTGAAGAAGAAGACGCTCACGGGGCCGTTCTCATCGACGGGAACCTCCTCGCCATTGTTGTTCTTGGGGGCGGGCATCTCGGTCACGTCGGGCACGATGAGACTCATGATCTCGAGCATGCGGTCGGTGCCGATGTTCTTCTCAGCGCTGACAAGAGCAACGGGGAAGATGCTGCGGTCAACCATACCCAGGCGGATACCCTTGATGGTCTCCTCCTCGGTCAGGGTCATCTCGTCAAGGAACTTCATCATGAGTTCCTCGTCGTTCTCGGCAGCCATCTCGAGCAGTGCCATGTGGTACTCCTCAGCCTTGTCGGCATGTGCGCCGTCGATGTCGCTGACGGTAGCCTTACCGCCATCCTTGGGCCAGGTGTACTGCTTCATGGCGAGCACGTCAACCACGCTGTCAAAGCCGGGGCCGGCGTTCACCGGGAACTGCAGGGCGACAACCTTGTTGCCGTAGGTCTCGTGCAGCTGGTTATATACGTTGTCAAAGTCGCACTTCTCATCCTCGAGGCGATTGATGATGAACATGAGGGGCTTGCCAATGCGCTCCACGGTGCGGAAGTTGTTCTGGCAGCCAACGTCAACGCCATTACGGCCGTCAATGACGAGCGCAGCGGTATCGGTCACGCTCAGGGCGGTCACAGCATTGCCCACGAAGTCATCACTACCCGGGCAGTCAAAGAAGTTGAGCTTCTTGCCGTTCTTCTCGGCAAAGAAAACGGTAGAGGAAACAGAGTAACCATACTCTTTCTCAACGGGGGTGTTGTCGCTCACGGTGTTACCGCCGTCGACGGTGCCCCTGCGGCTGATTGCGCCGCCCTCAAGGAGGATAGACTCGGTGAGAGTGGTCTTACCAGCGCCCTTGCCACCGACGAGAGAGATGTTCTTGATCTCGTTTGTTTTGTAAACCTTCATTAGTTGATTTTGTTGTTAAATGGTTGTTATATAGTGAATTGATATTTAGTTCGCTAAACAGCCTGAAAAATTACTAATTTTTGACGTTAATCGCAACATTATTAAAAAGAAAATTATTAATAAAGCCTAACATGAACGTT
>JAFTEU010000070.1 GCA_017453505.1 Muribaculaceae bacterium | reverse complement strand
TGTCTGTCAGTGGTTTTTGACTGGTTTTTATTGCAGCACTAAATTAGGTGAAATCCCTGACATGGCAAAATCCTGGGCAACTTTTTGTTGTCCAGGATGTTATAAAGTTATTTCAAAAATGTGCTGCGGATTTAAGGATATTAGGAATATTATTCTTGGAGGCGGTCAAGACTTATTGAGTCCAGAGCGCAGATTTGACGCAGTATTAGTAAATAGTCCCGATATTTTCATATGATTATGAGAGTAGTAGATTTGTTTTGTGGATGTGGCGGTCTTAGTCTCGGATTCCAGGAAGCTGGATTTGAGATTGTTGCTGCCTTTGACAAATGGCCTGCCGCTCTTGACGTTTACAATCGGAACTTTGACCATCCAGCTATAGATTTAGACTTGAGTAATGTTCTTGATAGTGTTCCTGTTATATCTCAATATAATCCTTCAATGATAATTGGAGGGCCGCCATGTCAAGATTTCTCTTCAGCTGGATATAGAAATGAAGATGGGGGGCGTGGGACATTAACAACTCATTATGCAAAAATAATCAGCATCATCAAGCCCGAATGGTTTGTTATGGAGAATGTTGATCGCATAGTGAAAACGCAAAAATTAGTTGAGGCCCGTGAAATATTTAAGAGAGCTGGTTATGGCTTGACCCAGCATGTGCTTGATGCCAGTTATTGTGGCGTGCCTCAAAAGCGAAAAAGATTCTTCCTCGTTGGAAAAATGAATGCCGAGGATGATTTTTTACTACCATACCTAAATAGAGGGCTTGCCCACAAGCCGATGACAATGCGAGATTACTTTGGGGATTCTCTCGGTATTGAGTATTATTATCGTCATCCAAGAAGCTATTTGCGTCGTGGTATATTTAGCATCGATGAGCCAAGTCCCACTGTTCGTGGTGTTAATCGCCCAATGCCTAGCGGTTATCAAATACACTCTAACGATCCAGTGAAATCTAAAGAGGGCATAAGACCGCTTACAACATTAGAAAGGAGTTACATTCAAACTTTCCCAAAAGGATTTGACTTCGTCGGCACAAAAACCGATTTGGAACAAATGATTGGAAATGCTGTTCCTGTCAATTTAGCGAAATTCCTAGCTAAGGCTATACTCGCTTATATCGATGATTTTGAGAAAGGAACCATGTTACTCATGGAACCGATAGAATAATCATATTCTTGTAATAATGAATTAAACCGCCAGGACATAGGGCAAGCCCTATTGTTTTGGCGGTTTAGGGCACCTATTGACTAGAGGCCGTGGAGGGTGACTTCCTGGGGGTCGGGAGGGAGCGACAGGGGGAAGGTCATGCGCATGTCGTAGGGGTCGAAGGGAGCGTCGGTGATGAGGTAGCACTGGCCCTGGTACAGGAGGGGGTAGAAGCCGTGCGGGTCGTAGTCGGTGGGCAGGCCGTAGCGATGGCGGCGGGCGGTCTCGTCGGGGTCGTCCGACTCGCCGCAGGCCGAGAAGCGGTAGTAACGCGCCGTCTGGAACGAGCAGGGCAGCCAGCGGGCCTTGAGCGTGATGGCCATGTAGTCCTGGTCGGGGAAGAGATAGACGGGGCCGACGAGGTCGGGGCGGTCGCTCTGGGGCATGACCATCTGCGCCCCGTCAAGCAGGCGGCCCTCGTGGTAACGGGCATAGACCGAGTCGCTGACGAACTGCACATTCTTCTTGCCATAGTAGGTGCGATAGACAATCTCGTGGGCAAAGAAGTTGGTGCTGATGTAATTGGCGGGCTTGACAAAGCGGCTGTAGGGTTCGAACTGACGCTGCAGCAGCACGGCCTGGTCGGGGGCAGCGGTGATCTCGCTGGTGACGGCCTGGTCAAATGCCCTGTACTGCTCCAGCACCTTGATGCTGCGGGCAAAGGTGAACACACTCAACGCCAGGGCGGCCAGCGTCAGCGCCACACGCGCCCACGGCCAGCGCGACAGCAGCCGGCCGGCGGCAGCCATCACGATGATGAACGACACGGTCACCAGCGGAGCATAGGCCCGCTCATGGTTGATGCCCAGGGCGAACATCTCGAGCGCCAGGCACAGCAGCACCCACGGCCACAGGCTACGCCTCACTTCCCCACCCCGCCGCAGCAGCAGCGCCAGCACCAGCACGGCACAGGCCAGCACGGGCAGGTAGAAGCGCCACATCTTCTCGTGGAAGATGTGCCAGCGGCTGGCCAGCAGGTCGGCCACAGGCAGATTGACGACGATGCCGCCGTCGGCAGCGCGGCTCCAGGCTCCAGGCGAGCCGACGATGAGCGCCACGCCCGCCGCATAGCCCAGCAGCACGGCCAGCGACACACGCGCGGCGACACGCCCGCGGTTCATGGCCCAGTAGAGGCACAGGCCGACGAGGAAGCCCAGGCTGGTCGCCTCGTTCATGGCCCCGGCGACAAATGCGCCCAGCGCCAGCAGCGCCGTGCCCAGCCATCCTGGTTGCCAGCCTCGACGGCCCGCGACGGCGACGAGCAGCAGCGACGCGGTGATGGCCCACAGGTAGTTGCAGCTGCCCGCCATCCACAGCATCGTCTCGCCGGGCACGGGATAGCAGGTGCCCACGACGGCGAGGAAGCAGGCCACGGCCATGACCGAGCGGCGACCCGTGCTCAAGAGGCTGAGCAGGTGCAGCAGCAGGCCGAAGACCAGCGCGTTGCACACGTCAAAGGCCGTCTTGCCCAGCCAGCCGCTGTAGAGCATCGCCAGCAGGTCGGCAATGCGCCCGTTGGTCTGGCTGTAGTGGGTCTGGAAGGAACGCAGCACGTCCTGTAACGACTGTACGGGAGTCCACAGCCCCTCGACGAGGCTATAGGCCATGTCATCCTCCTTGAGGGTGGTGAGCAGGCTCATCACCAGCATCACGGCCACGGCGACGGCCAGCAGCGCCCAGTAGGCGGCGCCATGCCAGCGCTGCAAGGTTCCAGTCGGGGATGTGCGGTCGGTATGTCCCATCTAGTCCAGTCGTTAATAGGGGTTATTTCTCTTGTTGGCGGCTGATGGTGCACTCGACAGGCGGCTCACAGGTGCCGTCCACGGGGAAGACGACGTGGGACACCGTGCTGTCCATCGGTGCGAACACCAGCAGGTGACGGCCCTGGTAATGCAGGGGATAGAAGCCATGCGGCGTGAAGCCGGTGTCCAGGCCGTAGCGGTGGCGGTAGCCGGCCTCGGCAGCAGTCATGGCATCGTCACGCAGGTAGTAACGGGCCTGCTGGGAGGAGAACGGCAAGCGGCCGCCCTTGACCAGCATGACCACGTAGTCCTGGCCCGGGAAGGCATACATCGGGCCGAAGAGGTCGGGACGGTCGGTCACGACAGGCACCTCGACAGCGCCGTCCAGCAGCCGGCCCTCGTGGTAGCGGTTATAGACCGAATCGCTCACAAACTGCACGTTGTCCTTGTCATAGTAGGCACAGTAGATGTTCTCCCGCACGAAGTAGCCCGACGAGACATAGGGCATCGGCGTGATGAAGCGGCTGTAGCCCGGATAACGGCTCTCGCGCAGGATGGCCTCGCGCGGGGCCTCGCGCAGGGCAGTGGTGATCGCGTCCTCATAGGTCTTGTAGTCCCTCACCTGCAGCAGGGCATGGGACAAGGTGTAGGCAGCCAGCGCCAGACTCACGGCGGCCACAGCCACGCGCAGCCACGGCCGGCGCTCCAGCAGGGAATGAGCCGCCATCGCCACGATGATGAAGCCCACGACGGTCAAGGCGGTGTAGGCCCGCTCCTGCAGCACGCCCAGGGCGAACAGCACGATAGCCAGGCACGGCAAGACAAACGTCCACACATGGCGGCGCAGTGTCCCAGGCCCCTTCCACATCAGGGCCACAAGCCCGACGGCGACAGCCAGTAAGGGAGTGACATAGCGCCAAGCCTTCTCAAAGAAGATGTGCCAGCGGCTCGACAGCATCTCGGCCAGCGACAGGTTGACCACGATGCCCCCCTGAGCGGCACGATGCCAAGCACCGGGCGAGGCCACGATGAGCAGGATGCCCAGCAGATAGCCCGTCAGCGCCACCACGGCACGGCGGTCAAGCTGACGGCGGTTAACGGCATAGTACAGGCACAGGCCGCCGAAGAAGCCAAAGGAGGTCGCCTCGTTGAAGTTGCCGGCGATGAATGCCCCAAGTAACAGCAGCAAGCCACGGCCCCGACCCAGCGCGCCTTCATGCGGGCGCAGCAGGTAACGGACCAGCAGCAAGGTGGCGGTCACCGCCCACAGGTAGTTGCAGCTGCCGGCGACAAAGAGCAACGTCTGCCCCGGCACGGGCCAGCAGCAGCCCACCAGCGCCAGGAACATGGCCAATGCCATCACCGAGCGGCGGCCGGTACTCAGGGTCGCCACCAGATGGGCCAGCAGGCCGAACACCAGCGTGTTGCACACGTTGAAGGCCGTCTTTCCCACAAAGGCGCAGAACAGCGTGGCCACCACGTCCGAGAAGCGGCCGTTGGAGGTCATGAAGTGATCCACCTGGGACTGCCAGATGTCACGCAGTGACCCGCCCGCGACGAGGGCAAAGGACATGTCATCCTCCTTGAACGGAGTCCACATGTTCATCACCAGCATGACGGCACAGGCCAGCAGCAGCAAGCCCCAATAGGCCAGCTCGTGCCAGCGCCCCGCGGCGGCGGGTGCGTACCATCCTTCACGGCTGTTCATGTCGGTATCAAGCTAAAAACGATGTTGCAGCAAGGCTCATCGCCGCAACATCGCTCAATCACGGTTAATGATGCGTCAGTGTCTCTTAGACGGTCAGGATTTCCTTCTCCTTGGCAGCAAAGATCTCGTCAATCTTCTTCATGAACTTGTCATGAATCTTCTGGACCTTCTCCTCGCCGTCCTTGCTGATGTCCTCGCTCATGCCTTCCTTGACGGCCTTCTTCAAGCCCTCGATGGCCTCGCGGCGGGCATTGCGGATGCTCACGCGGGCCTTCTCGCTCTCGGCCTTGGAGTCCTTGACGAGGAGCTTGCGGCGTTCCTCGGTCAGGGGCGGGATGTTCAGGCGGATGACCTCACCGTTGTTGACCGGCATGATGCCCACGTTGCTGTCGATGATGGCCTTCTCGATGGTTCCGATCATGTTGCGCTCCCAGGGCATGATGGCGATGGTGCGCTGGTCGGGGGTGCTCACGTTGGCCACGTTGTCGATGGGCACGGGGCTGCCATAATAGTTCACACGGATGCCGTCGAGGATCTTCACGTTGGCCTTGCCTGCACGGATGTGTGCCAGGGTGTCATCGAGGAAATCCACGGCTTCCTGCATCTTTTTCTCGGCTGCGTCGAGATAGAATTTCACGTCGTTCATAGTGTTGCGTTTTTATCGTTTTTTTCGTTATGATTTCATTTAATGGTGACGAAATTACACCATTTGCCACAAACCAGCAAATTTTTTGCCAAAAATGTGGTTTTAGCGGGCAGCGTCACGGTCGGCGCGGGTGAGGTGCAGGTCGATGGTCTCGCCCTCGTACTCAAAGGGGGCGAACGTCAAGCGTGCTGCCCTCTCATCGGGTTGCCTGAAGATGAGGTACTCGCGTCCCTGATACAAGGCAGGGAAATAGGGCACGGGCAGAGCCGCGGTGCCGTCGGTGAGGACAACATCGGCAAACTGGTAGGAATAGGACACGCTGTCCTGGCGCATCTTCACGGCCATGTAGTTCCCGCCAGGGACGGTGTACACGGCCTCTATATCATCCACCGTGCTGGTAAAGGGTACAGCCTGGGCACCGTCGAGCAGGCGGCCCTCATGGTAACGCGCATGCAGCGAGTCGTCCACAAACTGGATGTTGTCCTTGCCATAGTGGCGGCACATCGACTCGTTGCGGATGTAGAAGTTCCAGGAGTCCAGATTCAGCAGCTTGATGAAGCGGCTGTAGCCGTCAAAGTGGCGTTTCTTGAGGATGACCTGACGGTCAGGAGTGCAGGCAATATCATCGTCGACCTGGGCCATGAAGGCCTGGTAGCGCTGCAGGGTGGCAAGGTTGGAAGGGCACTTGACGCAGCAGATGGCCAGACCCGCCACAACGACCGCCGCACGCGGCCACCACACCCGCCTGAACAGGGCATGCACAGCCATCACGATGATGATGAGCGCGACAAAGGTCATCGAGAAATACAACCGCTCCTGCGCCTTGCCCACCACAAAGACAAAGGCGCATGCCACCAGAAAGATCCACGGCCACGGCGTGGCGTTCATGGTCTTGTTCGGTCCGCGGGCCACCAGCGACACCAGCAGGATGGCGAGAGACACCAGCGGCACGACATAGCGCCGCGAGAGCTCCAGCATGACACGGCCACGGTCGGCCAGCAGGTGCATGAAGCCGGCATCGTGGCTCACCTCACTCGAGGCTCTGTCCCAGGCACCGGGGCAACTGACGAGCAACACCACTCCCAGCAGATAGCCCGTCATCGCCAGCACAACGGCCCGATCCACCTTGTCACGGTTGAAGAGGTAGTAGATCACCAGGCCGCCGAACACGCCGAAGGTCGTTCCCTCGTTGCTGCCGCCAGCCAGCAGCGACAGAGCCACGACAAGCACCGCCTTCCACCAGGCAGGGCGCGTGTCGCGATGCCACAGCAGGTAGGCCACAAACAGCAGCGCGGCCGTCATGGCCCACAGGTAATTGCAGCTGCCGGCAACCCACAACAGGGTCTCGCCGGGGACGGGCATGGCAGCGACGATAAAGGTGAAGAGCATCACCAGGGCCATCACCGAGTTGCGCCCGGTGGTCAAGCGGCTCAGCAGATGGGCCATCACACCCAGTACCAGCGTGTTGCACACGTTGAAGGCCGTCTTGCCCAGGATGCCGTTGAACAGGAAGTCCGTCAGGTTGGCCGTGCGGGTGTCAAAGCGCATATAGGCAATCCAGGCCTGCACCACGTCGGCCAGGTTCTTGATGGGCTCGCCGGAGCCCTGGATGAACGTGTGGAAAAAGTCGTCCTCCTTGAGGGTGGTGTACATGTTCATCAGCAGGAACACGGCACAGCCAGCCACCAGGAGCAGCCAGTACAAGGCATCGCCCACAAGGGGCCAGCGCTTGAACGGTGATATGTATTCAGGCCTGGTCACAGCACATTCTCGTCGTTGAACTCACGGACAAGATAGTCAGGACGGTTCTTGGCCTCGTTGTAGATGCGGCCGATGTATTCACCGATGATGCCCAGCGAGAGCAACTGGATGCCGCCCAAGAACAAGAGCAGAATCACCAGCGAGGGATAGCCCTGGACGGGGTCGCCCCAGATGAGTGCCTTGATGAAGACATAGATCATGTACACAAAGGCGAGCATCGACACGATGAAGCCCACGATGGTCGACACGCGCAACGGCACCGTGGTGAACGACGTGATGCCGTCAATGGCCAGCGAGAACAGCTGCCTGAAGTTCCACGAGGAATTGCCGGCAACACGGTCACCGCGGTCAAAGAGGATCTCCTTCTTCTTGAAGCCGATCCAGCAGTACATTCCCTTGGTATAGCGCTCGCTCTCGCGCATCTTCTTCAACGCATTGATGCAGCGGCGGTCCAGCAGGCGGAAGTCGCCCACATTCTGCAACACATCAAAGCGCGACGAGCTCTGCAGAATCCTGTAGAACAGCAGGGACAGGCGCTTGCGCAACCAGCTCTCACGGCCACGCGTCTTGCGGCGGGCATACACGTCCTCGTAGCCCTGTTCCCACCATTGCAGCATCTCGGGGATGAGTTCAGGGGGATCCTGCAGGTCGGCATCGATGATGACCATGCAGTCGCCCGTGACATAGTCAAATCCCGCCAGCATCGCCGTCTCCTTGCCGAAGTTGCGCGACAAGTCCACATAGTTCACCCGCTTGTCCTGCCGCCGCAGCTGCCGCAGGGCCTGCAACGTGCCGTCGGTGCTGCCGTCGTTGACAAACATCAGCTCCCACTCATAGGCCGCATGGCCGTCCATGAGCTTTACCAGTTCGGGATACAACAGCGGCAATGACTGTTCCTCGTTGTGGCAGGGTATGAGAATTGAAATCTTTTTCATCGCAATATCTTGATTCTTCTATCGGTTCTTGTTTCAGGTGGCTAGCGTTACTGGAACGTGAGCGACGACAAGCGGCCGGCACTCAGGCAGGCGGCGGCCTGGGCCACCTGGCCGGCGGTGACAGCCTGGATGCTGTCGATGGTCTCGTCGATGGTAGCGACACGTCCGTGATAGAGCAGACCACGTCCGGCACGCATCGCCATGAACTCGGTGCTGTCGGCAGCAACCACGAGCTGGCCGCAATACTGCTTCTTGTAGGCTTCAAGGCGACGCTCGGGCAGCAGATCCTCACTCAGGCGGCTCGTGATGCGCTCGATGACGCGCAGGCTGGAACGCACGTCGTCGGGGTCACACCCCAGGTAAATCTCCATCCACCCGCAGTCGCTCAGCAGCGTCAAGGTGGACTCGACGGTATAGACATAGCCACGGCGCTCCCGCAGCTCCACGTTGAGCAGCGAGTTCATGCCCGGGCCGCCCAGGATGTTGTTGAGCAGCATCAAGGCATGGCGCAGGGGGTGGTTGGCGTCAGGCACACGGGCGCCCACGATGGTGTGGGCCTGATGGGTACCGATCCGGATAGTCTTGTGGAAGGGTTCAACATCCAAGGGAATTGCGCGTTGACGCGGCAGCATCTCGTGACACATCGGCGCGAAAGCCTTCTCGGCCAGACGGAAGACCCGCTCGGGCCGCTCGGGTCCTACCGAGAAGAACGCCATGTTGCCAGGCACATACAACGTCTTGAGGTAATGCATGCAGTCCTCACGGGTGAGGCTCTCGAGGTCTTCTTTGCGGCCCAGGATGTTATGTCCCAACTCGCTGCCGGCAAGCAGGAGATCCTCAAAGTCGTCATAGACCGCATCGCTGGGCGTATCGCGGTAACTGGCTGCTTCCTCAAGCACCACGTCACGCTCGCGGTCAAGCTCCTCCTGGGGGAACACAGACCACTGCACCAGGTCGGCCAGCAGATCCACGGCCCGCGGCAGGTGCTCGTGGGGAAAGACCGAGTAGAGCATAGTGCCCTCCTTGGTGGTATAGGCGTTCAACTCGCCGCCCACCCGCTCCATGCGGTTGAGAATGTGCCAGGCGCGGCGATGGGTCGTTCCCTTGAAGATGGTATGCTCCACAAAGTGGGCCAGTCCATATTGCCCCTCGCGCTCGTCACGACTGCCGGCATTGACGGCAAGACCACACCACGCCACCTGGGTGGCGGTAGCGACGTGCACCATGCGCAGTCCGTTGGGGAGAGTATGATAATAGATGTCCATTTGTCAGAGTCTTGTGTTCAAGTGCAGGACATGCTGGACGAGGAGCATCTCGTGGATGTCGGTACGGCGCACGTCCATGTCGTCATAGTTGGTATTCTCGCTGCGCAGCACGACCATGTTGGGGTCGGTGTGACGGCGCACGTATTTCACAACCCTGAAGTCATCGAGCTGCACGACATAGATCTGGCCCCAGTAAATCTGACTGGGATTGCTCACCTCGCGCACTGCGATGAAGTCGCCGTCCATGATGACGGGGGCCATCGAGTCGCCGCTGACGCGCACGATGCGGCAATTGGGGCTCATGTTGGGCAGATTGACCCAGCCCACGATGTTCTCGTTGGCAAACAGGTCGGATCGGCCCGACGAAGCACCAGCCGTGGCATCGACATCATAGACCGGGGTACCCTCGCTAGGCGTTCCAGCCATCATCTGGCCCTCACCAGCATCGACCCTCACCGGTGTCTTGCCGAAGGGCAGGTCGGTGCCTTCTAGCAGCCATTCCTTGCTCACACCCAGGTTGACCACAATCCTGTTGAGGAACGAGTCACTCAAGGGCATGTGCGCATTCAAGTACTTGGACAGGTTGGACGTGTCAACGCCGATGCGGTCGGCAAACTGCACCTGCCGCACCCCCATTTCCTTCATCAGATATTTTATCCTTGCGATGATTTCAGCATTCTGTTGTGAATCCATTTACACGATTATATGGGTTATTATTGCGGCAAAATTACCACAAAAAATTGTATTTCGCAATCTTTTTCATTGCCATCAGGTGAAAAATCACATTACGGCAGGAGCTATGCAACCATTTGAGGTGATTATTAGGGGACTTCTATAAATTACCGAAATGTTTATCTTCTATGTTGACTGTATTTTGGATAAACTTGGCGGCATCTCAGCAAAGCTCAAGCGTGCTTGGCTTTGCATTCGATTTGCTCAAGTTTTGTTTCTTTTTGGCATATTTTGTCTTATCTTCTTGGACCATAGCTCGCTATGCTCCTGCAAAGCTAAAACAAAATCTACTCAAAAATAAATCAAAATCCATGTCAAGCTAATATATAGAAGTCCCCATTAGAGTCATCGGGGGGACTACCACAAGTACTAAAAAACACTTCCCGCACATCATTGAGAGAGAAAAAATAGTAATTTTGCGCACACTGACACAGTTACAAACCATTTTCAACAACTATCAACAGATGATGAATCACAGGATATACCTAATCGTCGCCATGTTGCTGCTGGCATTGAGTGCCCTGGCTCAAAGGCCCGATAACTATCCTCCCGATGACACCACGGTCACCATCAACGAGACCAACCTGCCCATCGTGTGGATTGACGTGAACGGCGCGCAGATCGACACCAAGGAGCGCATCACCGCCCACATGAAGATCATCCACAACGGCGACGGACAGCTCAACTATGGCGACACGGTGGCCCATCCCGGGCAGCACATCGACTATGAGGGTTATATCGCCCTGCGCTACCGCGGCAACACCTCGTTCTCGCAGAGCGACAGGAAGCCCTATTCATTCCGCACCTTGAATGCCCCGCTCGAGGTGGACACGTGCAAGAAGGAAAAAGTGAAAATTCTGGGCATGGGGAAAGACAACAACTGGGCCTTGCTCGCCCCCTACAGCGACAAGAGCATGATCCGCGACGTGCTGACGTTTGACTTGGCCCGCCCCTGGATGGACTATACTCCCGACACCCGATTCTGTGAGGTATTCCTCGATGGCATCTACTATGGCATCTACGTCATGACCGAGGTCGTCTCCAAGGGCAAGCACCGCCTTGACCTTCCCGATCCGGGAGAAGAAGGTGACGAGCTGACGGGCGGCTACCTGATGGAAGTGGACCGTACTGACGAGCCCTACATGACATCCAACTATCATCCAGTGAATAGTGCCGGTCAAGCCTATAACGACCGATACTGCTACTACCAGTACAAGTCGCCCGACTATGAGGACATGACCCAGACGCAAATCGACTACATCACCCAGCGCGTCAATGACATGGAAGCCGCCATGGCATCCAAGCAGTACCGCGACCCCGAGGTGGGTTACCGCAAGTACATCGACGAGCAGAGTTTTGCCGACTACCAGTTGTTCATGGAGCTGGCCCATAATCCCGATGCCTATCGCCTGAGCGGCAAGTTCTTCAAGCGGCGCGACAGTGTGGATCCCCGTTTCAAGATGGTGCTGTGGGACGTTAACCTGGGATATGGCAACTGCGCCAAGTACCTGTCGTCACGCACCGACACCTGGATGCACAAGTGCAACTATCTGTTCTACAACAACGGCGACGTCAACCTCATCCCCTTCTGGTGGTACAAGTTGAACAAGGACACCGACTACACGGCGCTTCTCAAGAGCCGCTGGGCGGAATTCCGCAACAATAACCTGAAGACTGAGCGCGTCTTGGCCACCATCGACTCACTGGCCAATGTGCTCACCGCTCACGGGGCGATGGACCGCAGCAGCCAGGCCTGGCCACGCTGGGGCGTGTGGGTGTGGCCCATCGAGTATGTAGCCAAGAGTTTTGATGCCGAGATCAAGCACCTCAAGAATTGGGTTGACGCACGCATCACATGGATGGACAAGCAACTTGGCTATGCCCTGCCCGTGGTCATCCCTGGTGACGTGAACGGCGATGGTGCTGCCACTATCGATGACGTGGCTGCGCTGATCGACTACCTGCTGAGCGGCAATACCGAGATCAATACCGATGGTGCGGACTGCAACCAGGACGGCGACATCACGATCGACGACCTGGCTGTACTCATCGACATGCTGCTGGCTGGCGAGTAAACGCTTGAAATAATTCTAATTTCTAAATTATCAGACAATAACATGGCACATATCTGCGAAAACTGCAAATTCAGGGCTCACTACGACCAGAAGCCCAATTCAGCGCTGGGCAGGTTCTGGCGCTGGCACATCAACTTCTGCCCCGGTTGGAGAAGTTACTTCACCCGCCAGAGCGAGGAGAAAAAAGCCGAGTTAAGAACCAAATACAACTTCAACAAATACTAGAACAGGAGACATCATGCTTCAAGAAGGATTGACACACACCAGCCAGTTGACCGTCAACGATGCTTTCACCGCTATAGCCATGGGCTCGGGCGACATGCCCGTGCTGGCCACTCCGTCAATGATGGCGCTCATGGAGAATGCCGCCATGCTCGCCGTGGCCGACCATCTGCCCGAGGGGTGCACCACCGTGGGCGGACACATCACCTCGTCCCACCTCAAGCCCACCAAACTGGGAGATACGGTCACAGCCACCGCAACCGTCACCCGCGTCGATGGCAAGAAAATCGAGTTCAAGGTCGAGGCCCATTGCGGCGACACACTGCTGGGCGAGGGCACACACCTGCGCTTCATCGTTGACCGCGAGAAATTCCTGTCAAGACTCTAAAAACAGCATCGTCATGGCTAATAAGAAGGTATATTTTGCGGGCTCCATCCGTGGCGGGCGTGTTGATGCCGAGTTATATCACCGCATCATCAGTTACATCCAGCGCACCGACGTAGTCTTGACGGAGCATGTGGGCAAGGGCAACCTGAACCTGATGGAGCAGGGACGCGAGCGTGATGCACGCATCTATGACCAGGACACGGCCTGGCTGCGCGAGAGCGACGTACTCATCGGCGAGTGTACATGCCCGTCGCTGGGCGTGGGCTACGAGTTGGCCTATGCCGAGGCCCATGGCATCCCTTGCCACATCTTCTACGACTCGACCAAGACCCAACTGTCTGCCATGCTCACCGGCGACCCCTACTTCCACATCCATCCCTACATCACCGAGGCCGACATCTACCCCCAGCTGGACCAAATCCTTAATCCTTAACAGCATGACACAGAGGGAACTTGACAAAACCAGCAATGCGGCGCGCAGGAGCGCTGCCAAGGCATTGGGCTGGAAACAGCGGGATTACATCAATTGGCGCGTCGAGCAAGGCTATTTCTTTTGCCTCCTTGACCTAAATCCCGCACGTCTTGAAGTCAAGCCCTTGTATGCCGACGACCTGTGGTGGGACATCTTTGAAATGCCCGAGAACAAATCAGAGCCCATGAGCCTGCGAGGCAATGGTGCCTTTTCTCTCGAGGGTATCACAATCAACACTTACGATGAAATGGTTGTCGATGAGGCCACCGATGCCGAATACCTGGAGGCTTACTGGAAAGCCACCATCGAGAAAGCCCATCACGACATGCAGCAGTTCATCCATGACAATCCTGATGCCGAGGCCTATATACCCGAGATTGAAGTGGACGAAACCCGCGATTGCACCATTGCCCTGGTGCGGTTGATGGCATTGATCCACAACGGGCGCGAGGATGAAGCCGTGGAATTCATCAAGCGGGTGAAGAAGAAAGGCGGCAAGTGCATGTACCACAGTAGTCTCCTGGTCGATAGTGACGGATTTGACTACATCCTGGACTGGTGCAGGAAGAGAAAAATGCTGGGCAGACTGGAAAGACTCAACCCGTTCAAGAAAAACAAATAAAAAAAGTAGCAATAATAGTTGTAAATTCAACTATTATTTGTATATTTGCAACCTAATAGTTTAAAATACAACTGTTATGGATGATATATATATGCTCACTGACAATTCCATTCTTGCCAGAATCGGAAGCAAATTAAAATCTATCAGGCTGAGACAGAACATTACCCAGCAGAGCCTATCGGAAGCGACTGATGTGTCCTTATCCACCATCAAGAATATTGAGAAGGGTGAAATCCGTTCATTTGATTCTCTCATCAGGATCATGCGCACGCTAGGTCAACTCGATGTGCTGTTGCCACTGGTCGAGTCCGAACCGTTGACACCGGGTGAGTACTACGAAATGGTTCATAAGGCCGAATCCCATCAGCGCAAGCGTGCAACAGGAGAAATCTTCCACATTAACAAGGAGGAATCATCATGGTAGATGTAGCACAAGTGAAAATGTTCGGCATGCCAGTGGGAGTATTCCGCTGGGATGACACACGACATCTTGCACTCTTTGAATATGACAAAAACTTTGTGGGTCGAGGCTTGGAGCCATCCCCTCTGATGATGCCCGTGAGGGAAGGCCGCGTCTATTCCTTTGCGAACCTTGACAACGAAACCTTCAAGGGCTTGCCAGGCATGCTTGCCGATTCCCTTCCCGACACCTATGGTCGAGCCTTGTTTGACAGATGGCTTGCTGTTGTGGGCCAGACCACCAGCAATCCTATAGAATCGCTATGCTTCATGGGAAAGCGCTGCATGGGCGCTCTTGAGTTTGAGCCGGCCATCAATGTGCAGAATGACGCAATGACGCAATTTGGCATTGAGACCCTCATTGATGTTGCTCGTGAAGCGCTGGCAGACAAATCATCCTTTGACACCAACCTTGCTGATGACAAAAAAGCGGCAATAGCCGACATCTTGCGATTAGGGACATCGGCTGGTGGACAACGCGCCAAGGCCATTATCGCCTATAACAAAAAGACGGGCGATGTGCGGTCGGGCCAAGTCGATGCACCAGAAGGCTACGATTTCTACTTGATTAAGTTAGATGGCGTTTCAGCCAAAGCAGGTTTTAGAGAAACAGAGAATTACGGGCGGCTGGAATACTCATTCTACAAATTAGCCATTAATTGCGGCATTGACATGACCGAGTGCTCACTGATTGAGGAGAACGGAAGAGCGCACTTCATGACCAAGCGGTTTGACCGCGAGGGCAATAGCAAAATCCACATGCAGACATTGTGTGGCATCGCCCACTATGACTACCGTCTTCATCGAGCATATTCTTACGAGCAAGCATTCAATGTAATGAGAGCGTTGAGGCTATCTTATGCCGAGGCCAAACAAATGTACCGTCGCTTGGTTTTTAACGTCATCATCCGTAATCAGGATGACCACACCAAGAACATTTCATTCCTGATGGGCCCAGACGGCAAGTGGCGCTTGTCTCCTGCCTATGACATCGGTTATGCTTACAATCCCAACGGAGGATGGACGGCTACGCATCAAATGTCCATTAACGGTAAATTTGATGAAATCACAAGGCAGGACTTACTGGACATCGCTTCGCTCAACAATATCAAGAATGCCCGAATGATCATCGATGAGATACAGGAAAAGGCGGCTAACTGGCCGACAATTGCCCGAAACTGCGATGTGCCGCCAGCAATGATTGAGGCTATCACACCCAACCTGCTGCTACACTTGTGAACTCATAACAGAGAATGTGATAAAAAAGCAGCAATAATAGTTGTAAATTCAACGATTATTTGTATATTTGCAACTGATAATATTTAGTCAATAAAATGATGGAAGATAGTAATACTGCCAATATATTATCAGTTCTTGATGCATTTACAATGGAGACATCCAGTGACATTGCCATGAAACTGGCAAGGGACTTTCGCCAGCGCCGCATTGAGAAGGGCGTGACTCGGGAGCAGATTGCCAGGATGGCCAAGGTGCCCACGAGCAATGTTGCCCGTTTTGAGCAGAAAGGGCTGATCTCGCTCAGCAACCTCATCGCACTCGCCACCGAGTTGGGCTATACTCCAGAGGTAAAAAACATCTTTCAGTCACCCAAATATGCGACGATGGAGGAATTGACACTCATCCGCCGTAATATGGGGAAAAAACGGGCTCATAGCGATACAAAATGAAAATGGTTGAGCAATTGACAGTCAAGTATCATGACCAGACGGTGGGGATACTATCGTTGACGCCAGACGGCAGGCTTTGTGCATTTGAATATGACAAGGCATGGCTGCTTGACGGCTTCAGCATTTCGCCGCTGGAATTGCCATTACAACAAGGGGTTTTCGTGGCCAAGGCACAGCCATTCTACGGCAACTTCGGCATCTTTGAGGACAGCCTACCCGATGGTTATGGCCGGTATCTCCTCCATAAGGCTCTTATAAAGATCGGAATCAAGGATACCGATTTATCTTCCCTTGATAGACTGAGCATTGTAGGCAGCAACGGGATGGGAGCATTGACTTATCATCCATATCACTACATCCAGCATGGCACCGATGGCACCGATGGCACCGATGACCCCGACCTTGACACCCTGCAAGAAAAAGCGCTCGAAGTGCTCCGCGAGCAGCAGGACACCGATGCGGAAATATTACTGTTCAAGAGCGGCAACAGCGGTGGTGCTCGTCCCAAAGCCATCATCAATGACAGTGATGGCCACTGGCTGGTCAAGTTCCGCCACACCTACGACCCTGTAGATATGGGCATACAGGAATACCGCTATAACGAGGTGGCAAAACGATGCGGCATCAACGTACCCGACTTCAAGTTGATGAACAACCGCTACTTTGCCTCAAGGCGTTTTGACATTGATAGCAACGGGAACAGGATTCATACAGCCACCGCAGGCGCATTGCTCAACGTGTCGCTCTCAACCCCTCTGCTCGACTACAGCAACCTACTCGCCCTCACTGGCTATCTCACGCACAATGAGGCCGATGTGGAACAAATGTTCAGACGGATGGTATTCAACTACATGGCTGATAACAAAGATGACCATTGCAAGAATTTCAGTTTCATCATCACTCAGGATGAGACCAAACGATACAAGTGGCATCTTGCCCCAGCCTATGACCTGACATGGTGTACCGAGGGCTACAATGGTGAACATGCCACATCGGTTAACGGCACGGGGAGCCCTTCACTCGAGGATATGGTATCAGTCGGCGTTCACATCAACATGCCGGAGCAGCGATGCCAAGACCTTTACCAGGAAGTTAAAAGCGCATGTGCGGCAGGTGGCCTGCTACACCACGAGATTAAGGAATGATTCAAAACAATAGGATTATGACGAAACGAGCAAGAAATATCACGGGCAGGATTTGTGCCATCATCATGATCATGGTGATGCTTACCGCATGTGATGTGGGATATAAAAATGACGGAAAGACGGTGACTTATCATTACTGGAACGAAGGCAGCGGCCACGGCTCCTGGAAGGTGGATGCCGACCCCAAGACGTTTGAAGACCTGGGGGATAAATATGCCCACGACGCCAGCCACGCCTTCTTCGAGGGCAAGGTCATCGAGGGGGCCGATGGTGCCACGTTCCGTTACCTGGGCAAGTGGTATGCGGTGGATGCCAAGCATGTGTTCCACCTCGACACCATCATGCCAGAAGCCGACCCCATGACGTTCAAGGTGCATACCAGCAGCCTCACCGAGGACGCTAAGGACTACTATTGGGACGGGCGGCCCATCCATGTCGCCGACAAGGCATCGTTTGTCGTCATGGGCGACAAAGACGGGTGGGACACCAAGTGGGCCAAGGACAAGAAGAATGCCTATTTCATGGGCTTTGCATCGGTTCCGCTGGCCGACTATGAGAGTTTCAAGCCCATCAACAGCATCCGTTACGGTTCAGGCTCCTATGCAGCCGATAAGTATCAGGTGTATTTCCAGGGCCACGTCGTTGAGGGAGCCGACCCCGCGACATTCCGCGAGGTGGACTTCTACGTGGGTCAGGATAAGTATCGGGCCTATAGTGAATGGCATCCGAGCCAAGTCAAGGACTATAGCAAACTGAAGCAGGTCGGCGACATGTTTACCGATGGCACCCACCTGTACAACGACGACTTGCAGACCTTTGACGAGGCCGACATCAACACGTTCCACCACGTGGACGGCAACTGGTATGCCGACAAGCGGCACGTCTGGTGGCGGGAAACACTGGTGCAAGGGGCCGATGCCGCGTCGTTTGAGCCGATATACAGCAGTTCTTTCACCACAGGCAGGAAAGAACAATCGTCTGGCTGCGATTTCAACTACGGCAAGGATGCGCGGCATGTTTTCTACCGCGACTCGATCATCAGCGGTGCCGACCCTGCCACATTCGAGAAAATCGACTTCGCCGTCCCGGGCGTATCCTGGACGGTATTTGACAAGAACCACATCTACGAGGGCGAGAATACCGAAGCCCTCCAGAAGTACCTCAACAAGACTTACAAGAAAAAAACGTAAAGAATAAACAACACAACAATGAAACTGACGAAGACCATACTGACAATAGCGGCACTCATAGTCCTCATCGTGTTTGACCTCCTGCTCTGGATCAACGCCTATGTTGACGGCAAATACCTGATTGAACCGTACATGAACAATCAGATCGAGGAAACTTATTACATGTGGGTCGAGTCCCTATCGATAGCGATGTTTGTCAACCTGGGCATCGTCATCGTGCTGCTCATCACGATGTTGTACCGAAAGAAGAGAAATAAAGAAGATAAAGAACCCAACAAACAGTAATCACATGTTACAGCGAGGAATGATACATAACGCGACAGAATTGGTGGACCTGATTCAGGAAATCGGGTTCCTCCCGTTGCTCTATAGCGGCATCAGCGGCTATTCGGCCGAGGATGTCGTGGATAGCGACTGCCGCTATGTCGTGTATGACGACGGGGGGTGGGACTGGCCCATGTGGAAGTGGAAAGGCCCGATTGTGACCGAGAGTCCCTGCGTCTATGGCAAGTTCTTTGACAAGAAGGCAGGCTATATCAGTATGGACTGGTGGCCCGACTTCATGAACTACCGCCGCCATGCCTATCCAGCTCCAGCCGAGGGCTCCATCGAGGAAGCCATTGTGATGACCCTGCGTGAGCATGGCAGTCTCATTACTCGCGAGTTGCGTGCCGCCTGCGGCTTCACGGGGGCCAAGATGCGCAGCCGCTTCGACGGCTACGTAACGCGCCTGCAGATGGCATGCCGCATTGTTACCCAGGACTTTGTCTATCCACGCGACAAGCACGGCCACGAGTATGGCTGGGGATGGGCACTACTCACCACACCCGAGGATCTGCTAGGCAAGGAGGCCTGCACCTGTGACCGCACGCCCGAGGAGTCGCTCGGGCGCATCATGGAACACTTGAAGCGCATCCTGCCTCATGCGACCGAGCGCCAGATCATGAAAATCATCAAATGACCGGCCAAATCATTCCCCTAACAACTATTAACACTGGAAATTTGCGTTTTCCGGTGTTTTTTCCTATATTTGTCTTAACAAATAAACGACTTAGGAGAGAATGAGTGTGACCTTTTCTCAAGCACATTCAATAAAGGACTGATTAGCAACAATGTTTAGATTCATCCACACCAGCGACTGGCACTTGGGCCAGAACTTCTACGGCTACGACCGCAGCGAGGAGCAGCGCGACTTCCTGCGGCAGTTGGCCCTCATCGTGCGCCAGCATGAGCCTGATGCCCTGCTCGTCAGCGGCGACATCTTTCACACGGCAGCCCCGTCGAGCGCAGCCGTCAACCTCTATGTCGACGCGATGCTCGACATCCACAACGCTTGCCCCGGCATGGCCATCATCGTCATCGCCGGCAACCACGACAGCGCGGCACGCCTCGAGAGTGACAAGCGCCTGTGGGAACTCGCCGGTGTACAGGTGCTGGGAGGCATCAGCCGTGATAATGACGGCAAGGCCGACCTCGACCGGCACATCATCCGCGTGGCCGGCAAGGGCACCGTGGCCGCCGTGCCGTTTGCCTACCCTGCCAGCTTCCCGCTCGCGCCAGATGCCACCGATATCGAGCGCAGCCAGCGCCAGCAGGCCTATTTCCAAGCCTTACTCGACCGCGCCAACGAGGACAACCAAGGGCTCCCGGTGGTACTCATGGCACACCTGGCAGTGAGCCATAGCGATATCACCGGCCATGACCCGAACATGATGATGGAGTGTGTCGATATCTCGACACTGGGCCAGGGATATGACTATGCGGCCCTGGGGCACATCCACCGGCCGCAGATGGTGGATGACCACACGCGCTATTGCGGTACGCCGATACCCGTCAGCTTTGACGAGCAATGCGAGCACTCGGTGAGCATCGTCGAGATCGATGCCCATGGCAGCACGCCACGCTGGAGCACCCAGGTCATCAAGAACTTGAAGCCACTGCACACCATACCCGCCAAGGACCCGGTGCCTTTTGAACAGGCCTTGGAGTTGCTCCAGAAGCTGGATCCTAACGAGCAGTCCTACATCAGGGTCAATGTCCAGGTGGACACCTACTTGCCCACGGGAGCGCAGGAACAGGCCGCCATGGCGCTGCAGGACAAGCAATGCCGCTTCTGTGAGATCAAGAAGACTGTCACAGCCATGGCGCAGACACGACGCGACCGCAACATCTCACTCGAGGCATTCAACGCCATGTCGCCCATCGAGATTGCCAGGATGTATTTCATCGACAAGAATGGCCGGGAGATGAGCGGGCAGCAAGAAGAAATGTTCAACTATATTTACCAGCTGGTACAGGAGGAAAACAGACAATGAAACTCAAGAAACTCACCATCGACAACATTGCATCGATTGAGCACGCCGAGATCGACTTTGATGCCGCTCCGCTCCGGGACGAGCGCCTGTTCCTCATCACCGGGGAGACTGGCTCGGGAAAATCAACCATCATCGACTGCATCTGCCTAGCGCTCTACGGCAGCACCCCGCGCCTGGACAGATCCAGGAGCACCAACAGCTCTCAATACACCTCCGACGAGAGCAAGGAGCCCATCAGCAGCAAGGACCCCAAGCAACTGTTGAGGCGCGGCGCGGTCAGTGCCGATGTAAGGCTCACCTTTGACGACAACGAGGGCAACCCCTATATCGCGACCTGGCACGTGCACCGCGCGCACCGCAATCTCGCGCACCGCATCCTGCCTCCCGAACGCACCCTGTGCACCGATGACGGGGCCGCCTCGCCCGAGCACCTCGAGAAAGAGACCGAAATCAAGGAACGCATCATCGAACTCACTGGCCTGGACATCAACCAATTTATCCGCACCGTCGTACTGGCACAGGGTAAATTTGCCGAGTTCCTGAACAGTGATGAGGATGCCAAGTCCAATCTGCTCGAGAAAATGCTTGGCTCGGGCATATACACACAGATGGGTAAGAAAATCTATGATGTCTATCGAGAGAAGAAAAACGATCGCGACATCCTGCAGGAGCAACTACAGCACATCACCCTACTCTCCCCGGAGCAGAAAGAAGAGATAACGGCCGAGGCGGCCCAGCTCACCCAGCAACAAGCCGAGGCCATCAAGCAGCGCGATGGAGCAAAGCAGATGATTCAATGGCTCAACGACAAGGCCAAGAATGAAGACGATATCGCCAAGAAAGCCAAGGAGCTGGACGACAAGCGGGCAATGACCCGGCAAGACGAACACGTCGAGCGCCAACGCCTGGCCGCAGACTGGGAGAGCACGATAGCACCGCGACGGGAACTGAGGGAATGCCTGCGTGCCGAGGGCGAGATCACGTCCCTGAGGGGACAGCAACAAGCCTTGCAGGACGAGTTTGACGGCCTGTGTGCCGCCCTGCGTGCCGCCACCGGTGACCTTGCCAACCAGCGGCAGAGGCTTGACGACACCCTGCAACTGCTCCAGCAGGAAGCGCCACACAGCACCATGTACAAGGCCATCAAGAGCATCAAGATGCTACTGGATCAACGCAAGACGGAACAGGACAACGTGGCGCGCTTCACCGCAGCCCTCAACCGGGAACTGGAGCGCCAGCCACAGGTCGATGCACTGGTCGAGAAATCCCTGCTCGAGAGCCAGCAGCAGGCCGACCTCGTGCAACGTCTGCAAGCAGAATATGATGCCATGGACGTTACGGGCATGAACCGCAGGAAAGATGTGCTGACCGAGGCCAAGCAGGCACTCAGCCAGCTCAAATCGGCCAACGAGGCCCTGTACCTGGCCACAAGAGCGCTGCAAGAGCACCGCATCGAGCTGGGCAAGGAGCAACGGGCACTCGACACGCTGCAGGCCACAGTACAGGACAAAGTCAACATCGTCGAGCAGGCACGCGCCGCCGTCAATCGGGAGGCAGACTGGAACAATCTGCTCCAGCAGGCCCACAGGTCGCTACACGAGGGAGACCATTGCCCCGTGTGCGGCAACGTCATCCAGTCACTGCTTCCGCTCAACGGAGAGAACGTGCTCGACGAACTGCGCGAAAAACAGAAACTCGCCGAGCAGGACTTGAAGGCCACCGAGCTGGGCATCGTCGCCGCCAAGCGCGACATCGACCGCATCAAGCAACTCATCGTCAAGGCCCAAGACGAGCTCAACAGCAAGTCATCACTGCGCTACCGCCAGTTCGAGACGGCCAGCCAGCGACTGGAACCGTTCGGCAAGTCGATCGACGAGACGATTGACAATGAACGCGCCGACCAGCTTATCGCCCTGCTGGACAAGGAAGCGGCAGAACTCAACCATCACATCATGCAAGCCGACGGCCTGAACAAGCGCATCACCGCCGAGGGCAAGAAGGCCGCCCAACTTGTCAAAGCCCACAATGCGGCTACTCAGGACCAGGTCAAGGTGGCCGAGAGCATCAACAGCCAGCGCAGGGCCATCAAGGTCTGCACCGAGCGCATCGAGAATTGCGTCGGCCAACTTGGCACCTTGTTCACCATGAGCGACTGGCAGGAGCGCATGGCTCAAGACAGCCTCTTCGTCACCCATCTTGAACACCGTGCGGCCCAATACCAAGAGAACGAGAACCTGGCTCAGCGCCTCAGGCATGACATCGACATTGCCGCCGCCATCATCCCCGGCATGGAGGCCGACAAAGCCGGCATCACGGGGCTGACCGACAACGGCAAGAGCACCGACAAGGTGCCTCGCGCGCTCGACGAGCAATGGCATCGCTTCAAGGATAAATTCAACCAGTGGAACAGCCTCCTGGCCAACGAGACGGCCAATGCTTCCCGAGCACGGCGGCAGCTTGACAGCTACCTGGCCGACAACGCGCCGATGACCATCGAGCGCCTCGCTGCCCTCGACCGGCACAAGCAGGGCGAGATCGACACCATCAACAGGGCCATCCAGAATCTCAAGGAGGCCATTACCCGCATGGAGGGCGAGATGACCGCCCTTAAAGGCCGTCAGCAGGACATCAACAACCACAAGCCCGAGTTCCCCGTCGAGGATCCGGCCCAACTTGACTCGATCTACAATAGCAGCCGTCAGCGCTATGAGGAATTCGCGGCACGCATCGCCATGCTCAATCAGCAACTTGAGCAGGACGAGAAGAACATCCAGGAGATGGGTGAGAAAAAGAAACAATTGGAACAGGCCGAGGCCGTCTATCAGCAATGGGACGAGTTCAACAGGTTGCTGGGCAGTGCCGATGGCAAGACCTTCCGCAGGATTGCCTTGAGCTACATCCTCAACGAGCTGCTGGGCAGTGCCAACGGCTACCTGCACATGTTCAACGACCGTTTTGAACTCGAGGCCAATCCCGGCACTCTCGTCATCCTGGCGCGTGATAGGATGCAGGGCGGACTCACCTCGGTGAACACGCTATCGGGCGGCGAGAGCTTCATGGTGTCGCTGGCACTGGCGCTGGCGCTCTCGAGCATGTCGGGCAAGATCTTCAGCATGGACACGCTGTTTATCGACGAGGGCTTCGGCTCGCTCAGCCCCTCCTATCTCGACAACGTGATGGAGACACTCAACCGCCTCTATGAGATGGGCGGCAGGCGCGTGGGCATCATCAGCCACGTGGAGATGCTCAAGGAGCGCGTGGCCACCCAGATACAAGTGCAACGCGACCCCGGCAATAACACCGTCAGCCGCGTCGCAGTTGTTTGATTTAATGGTGTATAGGGTGTATAGGTGTATGGGTGTATAGAACTAATTAGGACTAATAGAATCCCTCGATCACAGGGAACAGGCAATCTTCACCCCCCATGTACCCCATGTTCCCTATACACTATACACCCTATACACTATACACCATACACCCATACACCCCATACACCATACACCTCAAGTCACAACAGTGACTTGAACAAAATCTACAGCACGTCCAGGCCGTGGATCATGCCGCTGTAGGAGATGGCGTCGCGGCCGCGCGGGTCAACGTCGATGGTGGTCTTGCCGTTCATGAACACCTCGACGTGGAAGCGGTAGTTATCGTCACCATTATCGACCCTGAAGGTCACACGCGCGCGGTCAGGCTTCGGGTACTCCACCTTGTAGTCGAGCAGCGCGCTCGAGAAGTTGAGCGCCTTGTAGCCGCTGGCACCGTAGCCCACGTTCTGACCCGACCCCGCATAGGGGAGATAACAGGTCACCATGCCGTCGCGCAAGATCATCTTCTGGCCCTGGCTCACACTCATGGTGGGGGCCGACAGCGGACGCATCGAGCCCACCATCACGACAAACTGACGCGACTCGAGCAACGCATGAATCGCCTCGGCACGCTGGGTGTCAACCACCTTGTTCCCGGAGCTGCATGCCGCCATCACGATCAGCAGCAATGCAGTCATCGACATCATGAAAATCTTTTTCATCACTAGATTTCGTTTTTTTTAGAGGGGAGCTTCTATCACAAGAAGTCGCCTAAGGTTAATGTTTGAAATTAATTATTCCAGAATCATCTGTTCAGTTGAACTCATCTACTATAACATAGACTCCAAACTCAACATTAAGTTTAAGGGGATTTCTTGAAATTAGCTTGATTTGGATTTTGATTTGTTTTCGAGTAGATTTTGGTTTAGCCTCGCAGGAGCATAGCGAGCTATGGTCCAAGAAGATAAGACAAAAGATGCCGAAAAGAAACAAAATACAACCAACAGAAAATATGAACATTTCGGTAATTTAAAGAAGTCCCCTTAATCGGCACCGCCCCTAAAAAAACCGCCATTTCCAGTTGGTGCCCACTAGAAGATCATCTCGCCGTCAAACGAGACGGCATCACGGTCTTGGGCAATGACATCGATGATCGACTTGCCGTTGTTGAACACGTCGATGCGGAAGTGGTAAACGTCCTCACCATTGTTGACCGTGAACTCGATGTGCGACCGGTTGCTGGTGGGATAGGTGATGGTGTAGTTCTCTATCTTGCCCTTGAAGTTCAAGCCCTTGCCGCCGCCATAGGGCAGACGGTAGGCCTCCCCGATGTAGGGAAGGTAGCTGTCCACAGTCTCTCCAGCCACCTTGAGCTCATAGTTGGAGCTCACGTGACGCGCCATGCCACCCAGGGGCTTCATCCAGTCCACGGCAATGGTGTAGTGGCGGGTGTCGAGACCCTCCTGCACCTGTCGCGTCACAGCAGCCTCGCGCTCGGCCTTGGTCAATCCGTTACTCGTGCCGCACGACGTGAGCAGCACCGTCACCAGCATGATTAATGTGAATGCAATTTTTCTCATCATAATGTTTAGATTTTAAATAATAAATAAAAGTTTATACAGTATATAACTTGCTCACTGATTGGCTCATCACCCTCTATCCAGGAGGAGTTAGAACTCAGTTTTTCTCTAGTGCGGAAAATCCGAAATTTCAGTTTTTCGCAAAATAAGTCTTTATCCTTAGAATCTGCAAATAATTCGCAACAAAATGTAAAAACCACAATCAGAATTTACCGAAAATGGTAGCATCAGTGAAATCAGTCGTCAGTTGCCAGCGGGTGGGCCTCACGCAAAGACGCAAAGTTTTTCAGTTGTCAGTTGTCAGCGGATGGCCTCACGCGAAGTCGCGAAGCCGCGAAGTTTTAAAGTGTTGCTCGCAAGTGCTCGCAATAACAATAGCTTTGCGACTTTGCGTGAGGCCCGTTTGGGTTGTAGCAGTCGGCGGATGCCATCAGAAATATCAGATGATTCAGTTGTTTGAAAAAAGTTGTCAGTTGTCAGAATGCGGATGCCAATTCCTAATTTCTAATTTCTAATTCACATTGGATTGGTGATCGCTCTAGTGCGCTATCTCACGAGGATCTTCTTGCCCTGGTGGATGTAGATGCCGGGCACGCTGGGCACCTCGGTGCCCACGGGCTGGCCCATCAGGTTGTAGTAGTTGCCGTCAACGGGACGCACAGCGCGGTCGGCCGCCACCTCGTCGATACCCACATGGGTACCCTCGCGGTAGCGCATGCCCTTGTAGATGATCTTGCCGTCCTTGACCACATGGCTCAGGCCACACCACTCCTGATGGTCAGCATCGTGATCCGGTGCGCTGGTGAACGGTGTCAACAAGTCACCCATGTCACGACTGTCAAAGCCGATACCCTCAACGATATAGCACTCTGCGTCACCTTGCTCATTGATATAGGCATAGCGCGTGCAGGTTACTCCATCTATATTGATGGGATCCACTTCCACCAGATTGTCAAGAGTAAACATGTCATCCAGTTGCTCCTGAATGTAGAAATTGGCCGTATTGTATGGGCTTAGAACTGATGCACCGGCATTCAGGAAGCTGTATATCTGCCTGACATACGACAAGCCCGACGGGAACCCCATCATGCAGCGACCATCCTTCATCACTTTTTCCAAAGCCTTGTTGTAGTAGGTGGTCACCACAGGATCCATAGGTGAGTCAAGGAATTCGGCTATGACACCATCCTGGCAATCGTCATTGTCACTGCACTTGACATAATGGCAATCATAGCGCTCGTTCTCTTGAGACTTGCCTTTGATCTCATAGCAGTAATAATACCGGGTCGTATCCCCCTGGGAGACCGTTACCCGTTCATTCACCCATTTCACACCCTCTCGCGCCACGGGAAGATACTCGTCATTCTCATTGATCTTGAACTTCTCTGAGCGATATATCGTCTCGCCGCCTTCAATGACATGGCTCAAACGATATTGAACTGATTCATATAGTTGGTAGGCAAGCGGATAGCCATGGCGCAAGCCGTCACAACCGATACCCTCAATGAAACAGAAATCTTCAGGGCCATTACTGAACACATAGCGGCGGGTTGGCTTGCCGTTGACCATTATCGTTTGCGGTTTCACTCGGTGGTGAAGATATTCAACTGGATTGACAATCAGTCCGTTGATAAAGTTGACTGGGTCATTGAAATCATACAGGACAAATTCCTCTCCAGATTTTATTTTGGCTGCCATCGCAGCGTCGGTATCAATTCCGATCGGGCAATCATCGTAAGTCCGTCCTTCAGGAACAATCCCGTAAACGACACGCCCCTCTTCACGCAGATAGACAGGAATGGTGTCGCTGTCCCAATTAATCGATTCACCGCTGTATTTATGCATCGCCTTATAGCTTCGGTCACCAATAATGGTATCTCCCTTAAATTCAAGCGTGAAATAATGCTCGGTCACATTATTGATTACCCTCTTGTGAGAATAACACACCCACTTCACGCCCTCACGAACGAACGGAACGTACTCGTAGTCCTGCGCCGCCAGCTGGGTCATGCCCAGCAGTACCAACATAGCTAAAATCAAAATCCTTTTCATTTTCCAATTCAATTTTAGGTTAAACACGTTAATTAATTAGCTGTTTGGTACTTTTGTTACATTTTTCCTTTTGTTTGAGGTTGATAATTTCGTGCAGGGTTTCCCCGGCTATAAGGTAGGTATCATCGGACTCTTTAAGTCATTTTCAATAGTATGAGAATGCCGTGGGCAACGATCAGCGGATGACGGCGATCTTGGTGACGACCGACTCGCTACCGCCGCCGGTACGGGAGCAGATGACGAAATAGACACCCGTCTTGACCTCGTTGCCATACTGGTCGCAGCAGTCCCATGTGGTCATGCCACCCGTGGACTTGAGCTGACGGATGACATTGCCGCCGGCATCAGCGATCTTGACCAAGGAACCCTCCATGAGGCCCATGATGGTCACGTTGTTGCCATAGTCAGGACGCACGGGATTGGGGTAGGCATAGATGTCGTCATAGGTGGATTCCGCCGGGCTGGAGTCACTGAAGTACTCATACAGTCCCGCAGGCGTGGCGACATAGACCGAGTTATTGGTGGGATTGCAGCACACACGATAGATCGTGTTAGAAGCCAGCGGGCTGTTAGAGGTGTTGAACTTCTGGATGATCTGGTCTCCGCTGGGGCTGACGAGGAAGAGGCCCGCCGAGTTGGTGGCGATCCACTTGCGGTTAGCGCCATCGACGGCGACATCGTTGACCTGGATACCGTCCATCAGGCGGTCGGCCAGGCCAGTGCCGTCCGAGCGGGGCACCTTGGGCCGCACGACGTTGAAGGAAGCACCGCCGACAGCCGCCGCGGGATTGAGCATGAAGATGCCCTCGGTGCTGCCCACCCACACGTTGCCGCTCAAGTCCTCGGTGAGGCACATGACATAGGTCCACGAGACGGTCTCGCCGTCCTGGTCGCTGAAGCGGTCGTAGGAGGCCTGCTGGGGACGCGACGAGCTGACAGCGTCGTTGGAGTTCCAGAAGAAGATGGGAGCCTGGAAGTCGCCGTCGGTGAAGACTTTGATATCGCTGGAGTTCACCTTGGTGGAGATGAAACTGGCACGCTGGGTTTTACCCGTGCTGATGCCATCGATAGTGGGTGTCACCCAGTCGCTGGCTGTCGTGTTGTCGAGCAGGACCTTGGAGGCGGGCAGGACCATAACGGGATGCTCCTTGTTCTCCAGCGACTGCACTACCCAGAGGTTGCCGTTACGGTCAATGCTCGTGATGGGATGCATCGCCCAGAGCTTGGCGATGGGGCTGTTGGTCGTGTTATAGGTCATCGTGATCTTGCCGTTCTGGACACGCAACAAGCCGTCACGCCAGGTGCCCATCAGGTAGGTATCGGGGTCATCGGGCAGGAACTCCAGCCAGTAAGAGCCGTGCGAAGGAGCATCCTCAGGGGTGACATCGGTCCACTTCATGCCGTCATAGGTGTTGACCTGGGTGGGCACCTCGACCTGGAAGAAGGCATTGGCCGTGGGGGTCGAGACATAGAGGTTGCCCTGAACCTTGTTGTAGGTCATCCAGAAAGGCTTATCAAACGTCATCGCATTGGGAAGATAATAATTCTCGCTGCCCAGCTGATGCAGACCATTGGGACCGGCGGCCCAGACGGTGCCATCGCCATCGGGGCTACTGCTGCACACCTCGCCAGGCAGATCCACACCGGTGAGACCCTGCAGGTTGGCGTCACAAGTATAATACTTGTCCTTGTCAGGCACATTGAAGAGGTAGCCGCCGCCACGGGTGCGCTGGATGGATGTACTCTCGGCCGAAATGAACGGCGCGATGTCGAAGGTGACCTCGCCGTCGTCATCCACTGTCATGGTAGAGACATCGGTCTTGGTACTCACACAGAAGAAACGGTGGTCGTCGATGGGCACGATGCGGCAGTTGGGCTCAAGGTCTGCTACTATGGCGAACGAGGAGATTTGCTCGTGGTACTCGCCGACGGGGCCATAGTAGAAGGCACCGGGCGTAGAGATGAGGAGCATCGCGCCGACCTGGGCCACCGAGGTGAGCGGCGTGCGGTAGATGTGCGACTCCTTGACAACCATCTTGGCATCATCAATGACGACGTAGCCGAAGTCGGTGGCCAGATAGATGAGCCCCGAGGCAAAGGTCACGTCGTTGATGGTCTTGCTGGATGTCATGACAGCATCCTTGACCTCGGGCATATTGACAACCGAGCCATCGCTGCGGATGATGTCAATGTTGGAATTGGTGTACACGACGACGACATAGTCCTTGTCGCTGTTATAGTACACCCTTGAGACACCCATATCACTCAAGTCGCCCACCATGCTCATCGCCTCATTCTCGCCAGTGGCCTTGTCCAGGCGGAAGAGGCAACTACCCGACTGATAATAGACCCACTCATGGGACTCAATCACGATGGGCACATCGGTGCCGATAAAGGACGTGTGGATCAACCAGTCGCCGACAGCGTTCTGTGCACCAGCACACAACGATGCCATCGCCGCAAACAGCCATAATATCTTCTTCATGATCTATATAATGTTCAATTACTCTAGTAATTAATAAACGTAACACGGGCCATTAAATTGTGTACCGCAGGCACAGAGTTTACCGACTAATAGCGCAGGGTGACCTGCTTGGGGTCGGCCGATGACGTGTCAAGGGTGAATGTGGCCCATGCGCTGGTGAGCTGGCTCTCGTAGCGCACGCGGTACTTGCCACCAGGCTTGAAGCACTTGAGCACGGCCTGCCCGGTGACCAGCTGTGGAACGACATGGCGCTTCCTGAGGCCTTTCTTCTCGATGATGGTACACTTGTCCTCCTGGATGGTGATGACGAGATTAACGGTCTCCTCTGCGCCCAGAGAGAGGCCTGCGCGATCCACGCGCACCTTGCCGCCATCGGTGACCTCCATCCGCACGATGTCGTCACTGTCCCCGTCACCAGGAGCGGTGGTGAGAGGAACGATATAGGTGCTGGGAGGCTTCTTCTCCACACGCCCCATCAACAGGCCGACGAGTGCCATCGCCACGACAAAGGCGAGCGTGTAGAATTCTGGAGAATTGAGGTCCATGGGGCACTACTTGAGTTTCTTGATCACCTCGGCGGCAATCAGCCCCGACGAGACAGGCGACCAGTGCGTGTCGTTGAACAGGAACACGTCCTTGTCTCCACGCTCGACACAAGGGAGCAAGACGCGCTTGGCATACACAAAACGGTCACCTTGCGGGGCCATCCAGCGCTCCACGTCTTCGACCAGGGTCTTGCGGGGATAGGGGTTGTCAACGATATAGTCCTGATAGAGGTCATACTTGTCGCAGGCGACGATAATGATGAGGTTGATACCCTTTTCGCGCGCCATAGCGATCACCTGGTTGAAGCAGTCCACAATCTCACGTTGCTGCTGAGGGGTGATGTCAAAGCCGTACTTGACATCCTCGTTGTAGAAATAGAGCTGGTCAGGCTCACCACCAGTGAACATCGGACGGTTCAAGCGCTCCTTGTAGATGGGATTGGCACCGAAGAGATGGTAGAAGAAGTAGTCCTTGACACGCAACAGGGGGCTTGCCTCCTGCTTTGCGCCGCCATCGGCAGCGGCCTTGCGCGGCGCTGAGTGCGGCACCACGGTGTCGGTAGTGACAAACTGGCTGTGACGGGTCACAAGGTAGCGCTCGCCCTCCTGGATGACCAGGTTGGGGGCATTGACCGAGTCCAGCACACCCAGTTTCATGGCATCATAGGCCACCTGCATGGGATTGGCAATGGCAGGATCCATCGGCGTGAAGACGACCACCTTGCGGCCGCTGTCATGTGCCAGATAGTTGACATAGTCACCTTCCTTGCCCACTCCACCGCCGTGAGAGAACGAGTCACCGATAACGACGACATCGGCAGTGTCAGCCCTCATCAGACTATCCTCCTCTTGACCCGTGTAATAAATCTGCTGGAAAATGATGTCACGGATGGAGTCGGTATAACCAGGGCCACTGTTGATCAGCCCCAAGCGCATGAGGTCACCGGCATTGTCATCGGTCACCCACAAGTAAGTCGCCATTCCCACGAAGAACAGCCACACCGGCAGGACGGTATATGATATCTTGATAAGAAACTTTCTCATGATCAGATCAGAACTGGAAATAGATGAATGTCTGCACCTGTCCGGCAAAATAGAAAATCATGAACACCATTGAGGCGTAGAGCGCCAGCCTGACGGCACTATACGAGAACAAGCGATAACCGTCGATCTGGAGCACATGCTGGCGATGGCGCTGCAGCCACTCAACAATGATAAGGCCAGCGCACCACAACAGGCTCGTTGCCATCTTCATCGTCAAGCCATGATAATTGAACAACGACATCGAGCACAGACGACTGACGCAATCGACGATGTGCTGAACATCAGGAGCACGGAACATGATCAGACCCAGGATGAACAGCAGGAACGTGAGCGACATGCTGAAGAGTTCCCGCCCCGTGGGCAATGCGCGTCCCTCGGCAACAGTGCCGTGATAACGCTGTGACGGCAGCAGGATAAGGGGAATAAATAGGAGGCCGTTGTACAGGCCCCAGAGCACATAGGTCCAATTGGCACCGTGCCATAGTCCGCTCAACGTGAACACGACAAGGATATTAAAGATATTGCGTGAACGGGAACAACGGCTGCCTCCGAGCGGGAAATAGACATACTGAGTGAACCAGCCGATGAGCGTGATGTGCCACCGACGCCAGAACTCACGCATGTTGCGCGAGAAGAATGGCACCCTGAAGTTATCAGACAGCTGGATGCCAAACAACTTAGCGCTACCGATCGCGATATCACTGTAGCCCGAGAAGTCAGCATAGATCTGAAAGGCAAAAAGAGCAAGGCTGATGAAAAGGTTCAAGCCTGTCTGCGCTCCCATGCTGCCCCAGACATCATTCACCACCTCGGCACAATTGTCGGCGATGATCAGTTTCTTGAAGAAGCCCCACAGAATCTGTCGCAAGCCGTCAACAGCCTGACAGTAGTCAAATGTGCGCTTATTCAGAATCTGCGGCAACAGATTGGTAGCACGCTCGATAGGTCCCGCCACCAATTGAGGGAAGAAGCTGATGTAGGAAAAAAAGGCGACAATGTCCCGGGTCGGTTGAATCCTGCGACTGTACACGTCAATAGAGTAACTGAGCGCCTGGAACGTGTAGAAACTGATCCCGACGGGCAAGATGATGTTGACAGTGGGCCAATCCATTGTAATGCCCACCGATCCAAGCAGGGCATTAAGGCTCTCCATGAAGAAACCGAAGTACTTGAACAACGCGAGTATGCCCAAGTTGATAATGATATTGACGGCACTGACCGCCTTCTGCGCCTTTCGATTTCCCTCGTAACGCTGGATCATCAATCCGCTCAAGAAGCTGCTGAGTGAAGTGATGGCAATAAGTATCAAGAAACGCCAGTCCCACCAGCCATAGAAAATGTAACTGGCGACCAAAATGAGCAGGTTCTGCCATTTCAAGCCCTTGAAGACAAACCAGTAGAGCAAGAACACTACCGGCAGGAAAATCATAAACGTAAACGAGTTGAAAAGCATTGTAACGGTTTCCTGTATCGATGAAGCTGATGTTTATTCAAGCACAAGAGGGCATGCAGACAACACAACATGCCCTCCTGAGAGTAATCATTCTATTGAAACTGTCACAACATCACTTGATGATCATGACGGTGGCCTGGGGCTGACCCGTTACAGCAGGCTGTGCACCCTGTGCCACATAGATGTTGTAAACTCCAGTGGGGACACGCTCGCCGTCGGCACCACTACCGTCCCACAACGCGCTACCCATGACGGGGCCCATCTGGGTGATGACATTACCATCACGGTCGGTAATCGTGACGTAGGTCTTATCCATCAGGCCGGCAATCTTGATCATGCCAGTGAAATCGGGCTCGACAGGATTGGGGAAGGCATAAGTACCGTCAAAGTTCAATGCCGCAGCATCACCATTGGCGACATACTCGGCAAAGCCATTGTCACTATAGATGTACACGCGGTTATTGACGGTGTCACACTCTACACTATAGATCGTATTGCTGGGGATGTCACTGTTGTCGGTCGTGAAGTGATTGTAGACCTCAGTTCCATCGGGCGACACAAAGTAGAGACCATTGTTAGTGGCAACCCACTTGTTGTTATCATGATCGATACCGAAGTCATAGACAATATAACCCTCACACAGGTAGCCCTTACCTTCACTGAACTTAGCGGCAAAGGGGCGGATAGCCCTGGGATAATCATCAAAGACTATCGTCGGGTCAAACATGAACAGGCCAGTGCTGTGACCCACCCAGATCATACCATCCTTATCTTCCTTCATGCGATTGATATACATGAAATCAATCTGCTTGTTGTCCTGATCAGCAAAATGGCTGATGGAAGTGAAACGGTACTGATCAACCGTGGGATCCTCATTGCCGTTATCCCAGCACAAGAGACGTCCCTTCATGGCATCACCTGCCACGGGATAGTCTCCGTCGGTATAAATCTTCATGTTATTCTTCTTGGCAATCACAAAGCTAGAACGCTGCATGTTGCCGGTGTTGAGGTTACCGAGTCCACTGGGCTGGAACCAATCGGTCTTGGAAGGAGTAGCCTTAAGGTAGCCAGCACGAGGCAGAACCGCTGTGGGGCATGCCGCATTGCCAAAGGAACTAACCACCCACATGTTGCCATAATTATCAAATGCCGGATGAGCCTTATAGTTACCAATTAGAGAATTGGCTGATGTATAGTTGGTTTTCATCACGTCATTAGTCACCTTATATATACCCTTCAACCAACTTGTTCGAACGTAAGTCGTAGGATCCATCGGGTCAAAGACGAACTCATAACCCACACAATGACCTGTAGAATAGGCAGTCGCGTTTGCCCATTGATTTCCATCATAAGTATTGATGACATTAGTCATAATTGTTAACGCATCAACAAGATTGGGAGCGGGTGTTGCGACATAGAGTTTGTTCATGGCTGCATTGTACTTCAGCCAGTGAGGCATGTCGGTCGTCATCGAGTTCATCTTGTAGTTGGTCGAAGTTCCATTCTTGTGCAAACCGTTGGCATCATTAATCCAAGTTGAGCCGTCACCAGTAGGATCAGATGAAGCGAAGCAAGCCGTAGAGCCCACCTTGGTAGCAGTTTTACCCGTTGCATCGATCGTGTAATAGTAACTCTGGCCTGCAAAGTTGGCGACAAAACCAGTGGCCGTCTTCTGCACACTGGTCGGAGCTGCCGATACAAGAGAGGTCAGACTGGGGTTACCGCTAGAGAAGTCATAGTTATAAAGCTTGGTCCCCAGGATGAATATCGAGTTATCATTGATGGGAAAAGTCCTTACATCGGTGAAGGAACCAGATATTGTAGCATAGTTGTGCATTGGATCTTCGTCACCAGGTGCACCATGATAGCAATACGCATTTGAGAAGATCAATATCTCATCACCTTTCTTGACAACAGAATTAATCTTGAGGCTCTTTTGCCCCAGCAGAGGATAATTCTTTGACACACTGATGGTTGACTCGTCAATTGTAAGATATCCGATACCATAAGCCACATAGGCAGTACCCTCGGCAAAAGTGATGTCATTAATCGACTTGTCAACATAGGAGCTAATATCACCACTTGTCAGCTCGTAGCTCCTGACTGGAACAACAATATCCTTCAAGTTACTGATGTTCTTGACCTTACCATTAACGTCAATCACATCAAGATTGGCATTAGGATAAGCGACAAAGAGCAACTTATTCTCCCAGTCGTAGTAAATCTGAGAAACGCTGTTCTCCGACAAGATGTTCTGTTTACCCAGAGATACCGTCTCCTTGGTCGTCTTGTCAAACTGGAAGAGGTAATTACTGTTCAAGTAATACACCTTATCACCCATGTCAACGACATTCTGAATCTTGGAGGCCACGTAGTAGTTATGGATTTTCCAAGTGCTGGCATTAGCATTGACAACAGCCATTACCAGAAGCATCAGGAAAAAAAGATGTTTTTTTAACATATCGAGTAATTTTAATTATTATTCAACACACTGATTAGCAGCGAGATGCGCATTAAAAACGCACAAAACCCACTGAATCAAATGCCAAAGTTATAAAATAATAACGATAAAAAGGTCTTTTTACACCCAATTAGGCGGAAAAAACTTTCTTAAAAATTGCAAATTACTGATTTCCAAGAGGGGCAGAAACGACTCTCAATGAGTTGTCTCTGCCCCTCTAGATGGGTATCTCTTCAGTCTACAATAGGTTACTCCTGAACGGCGGCTGCGGCCTCGACCCACTTCTTGACCTCATCAACGACAGGAACCTTGTAACCTAACTTGTACTTCTTGTTGATGTCAAGCAGATCCTGGAACAACTTACCAGGTTTCTCCAGTGCTCCCAGAGCAGCAACGGTAAGGTAGCCTGCTTTCTGGATGGGGGCAACCCACTCCTCAGGAATACCTAGAGCGGTGAAGGCTTCTACCTTGTCACGGGCAGGCACCTTTTCGGGGCGCATCTGCGGGAACAGCAGCACGTCCTGAATATAGCTGTTGCCGGTCATGAGCATCACCAGGCGGTCAATGCCGATGCCGATACCACTCGTGGGAGGCATACCGTATTGCAAAGCACGCAAGAAGTCCTGATCGATAATCATTGCCTCGTCATCACCCTTATCGGCAAGACGCATCTGCTCCTTGAAGCGCTCTTCCTGGTCGATGGGATCGTTCAGCTCACTGTAGGCATTCGCCAGCTCTTTTCCGTTAACCATGAGCTCGAAACGCTCGGTCAACCCTGGTTTACTGCGATGCATCTTGGTCAGCGGCGACATCTCAACGGGATAATCGATGATGAACGTGGGCTGGATAAAAGTACCCTCACAGAATTCACCGAAAATCTCATCAATCAGCTTACCCTTGCCCATGGTGTCGTCAATCTCGAGTTTGAGCGCCTTGCAAACCTCGCGGATCTCGTCTTCGCTCTTTCCCTCCAAGTCATATCCGGTTTTTTCCTTGATGGCTTCCAGGATGGGAAGGCGACGGTATGGAGCCTTGAAACTGATTGTCTGACCATCGATTTCGGTCTCGGGCTTACCGTTAACTGCTGTACAGATGGTTTCAAGCAACTGCTCGGTAAACGACATCATCCAGTTGTAATCCTTGTATTGCACATAGAGTTCCATACATGTGAACTCGGGATTATGGTTGCGGTCCATACCCTCGTTGCGGAAGTTCTTTCCAATCTCATAAACACCTTCAAAGCCACCGACAATCAAGCGCTTGAGGTAGAGCTCGGTAGCGATGCGCATGTACATCTGGATGTTCAATGCGTTGAAGTGAGTGATAAACGGGCGAGCCGTTGCACCACCAGCGATAGCTTGAAGCGTCGGAGTCTCAACCTCGGTATAACCTGCATCGTCCAGCACTTGTCGCATGGTCTTCACCACCAGTGCACGCTTGAGGAAGGTATCCTTTACACCATTGTTGACAATGAGGTCAACATAGCGCTGACGATAGCGCAACTCGGGATCCTCAAAAGCGTCATAGGTCACACCGTCCTTCTGCTTGACCACAGGCAGAGGCTTCAATGACTTGCTCAACAACTTGAGGGACTGGCAATGAACACTGATTTCACCGGTCTGAGTGCGGAAAACAAAGCCCTGCACACCGACGAAGTCGCCCATATCCAGCAATTTCTTGAACACCACATTATAAGTATCCTTGTTCTCATCAGGGCACAAGTCATCACGGCTCACATAGACCTGGACACGACCGCGCGAATCTTGCAGTTCAAAGAATGAGGCTTTACCCATGATGCGACGGTTCATCATGCGGCCGGCGATGCTCACCTGACGCGGCGCGGCATCGTCAACAAAGTTGGCAACGATATCATCGCTGTAGGCATTTACCACATACTCGTCGGCAGGGTAAGGATTGATGCCCATCGCCTTGAGTTGCTCCAAACTATTGCGGCGGATAATCTCTTGTTCGCTCAATTCAAGTACATTCATGTTATGTCTTTATTAAGATATTGTTTGCTATTAAATTGCAAAGGTAGTAAAAAGTTTTGATTCTCTTGCCACGGTCCGCTCGTTTCTGACCGTCAACCTCAACTATGGCTTGTTGGATTTAGTTTTAAAGGGTTTCCCCAGGAGGAAGGGCATGTAATGTTCCACAAACAGGGCCAGCGGATATAGAATCATCATTACAGCAACGGCTATAGCTACTTTCAGCAACAAGTTATCATCAAACGTCGACGGCCCCGCTATGCGGGCAATAAGCATCTTGATGATACCGATGAGGTAATTCTGCAGCGCCAGATAGGTAATACCCGTGATGGCCACGGTCTGCGCAATCCCGCTTGTACCGCAATGTTGTTCAAGCCATTTGCACACTGAAGTATAGAGCGGCAGCACAAGTATTACAGCCATGGGGGCAAGGACATAAGGCACATCTACATATCGTCGGTCTATCCAGAGCGGAGCGACAATCAGGAAACCGAGGCCCAACACAGCAAGCAGGAGCCACAGGAGCGAAGGCCTGGCTGCAGAGAACTGGAAACGGTCAACCAGGGGACGGCAACAATTACCCACCGCATAGATGGGCATGTAAAGCAGTGCCTTATCCAGATTCCAATAACGGAATGCGGGCACATCAGGCATAATAAAAAGAGACAGGCTCAACAGAACCGATATAATCAGAGGCCAGTGCCCCCTCAAGTATCTACTGATGGGGTAATAGATCAACTGCATGGTGAACAACGCAGCCAGGAACCAGAACGGTCCCAAAACCACATCGGGGGTTCCCTTGATAAACTGCCACAAGGGTAGCAATGTATCGATTTCCAGCTCCTCAGGGCCCGCCATGCGGCGTCCCACAACCAACCACAATGCATAGAAGATGATGAAGAATGTGGTATAGGGAACCAGAATCTGCTTGGCCCGATGGAACAAAAAGGACACAAAATCCTTTTGCCCGGCAATGCTGAACAGGTAACCAGCAGCAAAGAAGAAAACCGGTGCACCCATATTGAATAGGGCTGCCTCATGGGCATTGTCATAGCGAGGCGGTGTGTGGTACACCACCACCAGAAACATCGCGATGAACTTGAGATAATCGAGCCAGGCTTTACGTTGTGCCATAAGGGTCTTGATCCTTTAGTTAAAAAGGCACCGCCCTCACAGTAGCGGACAGTGCCTTCCTTATTATATTAATGTAATATTCGACAACTATCAGTCGATGATGTCAAATCCAGTGTAACGCTGCAGGGCGGCAGGGATGCGGATGCCCTCGGGTGTCTGGTTGTTCTCGAGCAGGGCGGCGACAATGCGAGGCAACGCCAATGCCGAGCCATTGAGTGTGTGGCACAGATGGGTCTTCTTGTCATCACCACGATAACGGCACTTGAGACGGTTAGCCTGATAGGTCTCAAAGTTAGAGACGCTGCTCACCTCAAGCCAGCGCTGCTGAGCTGCCGACCATACCTCAAAGTCAAAGGTGATGGCACTGGTAAAACTCATGTCACCACCGCACAGGCGCAGGATGTGCCACGGCAATTCCAATTTCTCGAGCAGTCCTTGAACGTGGTCCTTCATCTCCTCGAGGGCAGCATAGGAGTTCTCAGGCTTCTCGATGCGCACGATCTCGACTTTGTCAAACTGATGCAGACGGTTCAAACCGCGCACGTCCTTGCCATAAGAACCGGCCTCACGACGGAAGCATGCCGAGAAAGCGCAATTCTTCTTGGGCAATTCCTCCTGCGGGATGATAACATCACGATACATGTTGGTGACAGGCACCTCGGCAGTAGGAATCAAGTAAAAATTATCGACTTGGCAATGGTACATCTGGCCCTCCTTGTCGGGCAATTGGCCTGTTCCCAGGCCTGATGCCTCATTGACAACGAAGGGAGGTTCAATCTCGACATAACCAGCCTTGCCGGCTTCGTCGAGGAAGAACTGGGTCAATGCACGCTGCAGTCGCGCTCCCTTACCCACATAGACAGGGAACCCGGCACCGGTAATCTTCACACCCAGGTCAAAGTCAATCAAGTTGTACTTCTTGGCCAGATCCCAGTGCGGCAGAGCATCCTCACCCAGCTCGGGCATTTTGCCACCCGTCTTCTCAACCACGTTGTCCTCAGCAGTCTTGCCCTCGGGCACGCCGCTGTAGGGCACGTTGGGGACGCTGAGCAGGATCTGAGTAATCTCGTCCTGAGCGGCGGTGAGGTTGTCATCAATCTCCTTGTTGGCGGTCTTGAGGCCAGCCACCTGAGCCTTGACGTTCTCGGCCTCCTCACGGTCACCCTGCTTCATGAGGGCACCGATCTGGGCAGCCATCTTATTCAATACAGCGGCATTGTCGTCGCGTTGCTTCTGCAGAGCACGGCGCTGCTTGTCCAGTTCCACAATGCGCATGATGGGTTCACGCCCGTCAAAGTGCTTGACGGCGAGGCGGCGAATCACCTCCTCGGGGTCCTGGTTAATGAGTTGTAGAGTCAGCATTATTAAGTTTCTGGTTTCTTATACCTTAAATTTCAGTTTATTTGATAAAAACTATCATTCGCTCGGGACTGATCAGTTGTTGTCACCGAAGTCGATTGTCGGCGAGTCACTACTGCCCATGCGTCTCCCAGGCCTGGGCACCTCGACGGGGCGCTCCTGGGTCGCAGCCTGCTGGCGCTCCTTGATCTGGTTGCGGAAGTCAGGTTTACGCTTGTAGGTCGGTGTCTTCTCCATCATCTCGATTACGTCGTCATCGTCCATCTCATCGGGCGAGAGGACAATGTAACGGGCACTGAGCTGCTTCTGCATGAGATTGCTGATAGCCTTGTCACCATAGGTAGCCTTCAACTTCTCGTCATCGGACATGGAAGGAGGTGTAACGACGGTAGTCGGCTCACGCCTTACTGATACCGAAGCAACGGGAGCTTCCTTATCCAGCGACACATTGAATCCAGCGGCAAGAACGGTGACCTTAATCTGATCTTCAAGCGAATAGTCGTAGGCCGTACCCCAAATAACATCGATATCCGGGTCAACAAAATTGGCCATGAATTCCGATATCTCATTCATCTCTTCCATGATGAGTGGAGCCTCACTATTGGGATTGAAGTAGAAGTTCATCAGAATCTTCTTGGCACCATAGACGTCACGGTTCTTGAGCAGCGGCGACTCCAAGGCATCCTCGATAGCCTTAGCCACACGGCGCTCACCCTTACCATAACCCGAACTAATGATAGCTGCACCACCATTGCGCAGGGTCGTGTTCACATCGTTAAAGTCAAGGTTGATGACACCATTGATAGTAATCAGATCGCTGATGCTGCGTGCAGCGATAGTGAGCGTGTCATCGGCCTTACCGAATGCGTTGGTGAAGTCCAGGTCGCTGTAAATCTCAGTCAGACTCTGGTTATTGATAATGAGCAGGGCATCAACATACTTGCCCATCTCGTCGGCACCAGCCAGTGCCTTAAGGATTTTCTTGGGACCCTCGAACAGGAAGGGAATTGTCACGATACCGATGGTGAGCACACCTCTCTCATGAGCGATGCGGGCCACAACGGGAGCAGCACCGGTACCAGTGCCACCACCCATACCAGCGGTGATGAACACCATCTTGGTGTCGTCGTCAAAGAGCTGCGCAATCTCGGCCTCGCTTTCCTCAGCCGCACGGCGAGCCGTCTCGGGAACGTTACCAGCACCCAGACCATGGGTCGTATTGGGACCCAGCAAGACGCGGTTGGGCACCGGTGACTCGTTGAGCTGCTGGCGGTCGGTATTGAGAACGACAAACGAAACGCCCTCGATATTCTGCATATACATGTGGTTGATGGCATTGTTACCACCGCCACCGACGCCCATCACCTTAATGATAGTACGCGATTTTTCTTTATCCTGGAAGCCTGAATTCTGATCCAGTCTTGACATGATGTCATCACCCGGCTCGCGCGAACCCTGGCTATTCCCACTGAAGTTGATTTTATTCTGATCCATATTGAGTGTTATTATTTTCTAGATAATGGGTAATTGAGTTCTTTACGTGTGATTACTGCTCGTCATCCATGTCGTCCTCCGACATGAGGCTCTTGAGTTTATCAGCCCATTTACGTCCCCAGCCTTTTTCCTTACGGGGCTTTTCACTCACCCTAGGCCTCTCGGGCTGTTCAACGACGGGCTCGGGCTTAACAGGAACGGTACCTTCAAACACAGGGCTGTCATACCTATTCAGTTCAACACAAGTGGCACCATCCTCAATGAGTTCGGCAGCCTTAGCCAACAAGGAGAATACCTCAATATACTCCATGCGGTTGATCTCTGGATTAAGGATATTGAGCGTTGTGGGATTCTGGCCCATGCGCACCTTGACCTTAACGGTCTCGGCAAGCTTCTGCTGCAGGCCACCCAGGTGGGCACCGCCGCCGATGAGCACAATGCTCTTGATCTCGTCGGTCGACACACCGGCATCGGCAAACTGCTGATTGATATTGGCGATGATTTCGCCTGTACGCGCGCTGATGTACTGGGCAGCCTCGGGAGCGCTGACACCTTCGATGACCACACTGCTCACATTGTTGGGGTCAAGCGGATTGTTGATGTTCTTCTTGACATTCTCGGCCGTTTCCTCAAGCACGTTGAGGCCATTCATGATGTCACGGGTCAAGTTGCGGCCACCCATGGGCAGTGTATTCAAGTAAATGAGAGCCTTGTTCTTGTAAACAGCCACAGTTGTGGTTTCGGCACCCATATCAACAAGCATGCAGCCCAGTTCACGATCGCTATCACTCAGGATCTGTTCGGCGACAGCCAGCGGGGTAACGATGTAATCCTTGGCAGGCACACCAAAGGTCATCAGCCTATTGAGATTTAACTTCAGTGCCGGTTTAGCGACAATCAGATTGACCTTGATTTTGATAGACGAGCCAAACTGCCCCACAGGGTTAGGAGTCTCGACCTTGTCCACATAGTAGGCGCGAGGCACGATATCTATTGTGTCATGATTGCGGATAGGGGTACTGGTAGCATCATGGATGATGCGGTCAATAAGTTCCCTGGTGATCGCTTCGGTTGAGCCGACGCTGCGGTTCACCTCACTGACGATGCTGTGAAGCGAGCGGCCGCTGACACCCATATAGACCTGGGTGATGCGGCCATCGATCATGCCCTCAAGGTTGCGCATGATGCGGTTGATGCTGCTCTTGATATTCTCTACATTCTGCACGATTCCATAGCGCACGCTGTTCAGGTGCTTTTCCTCCTGCAGATGCCTTACACTCAAGTATCCAGCCGATGTTTTCTCGGCGATTGCTCCTACGATTTTAGAGCTTCCGATTTCAAGTGCTACAATGTATTGGTTCTTTTCCATAAAAGTTGATGAATATATATTTTGGTTGTTGTTAATTATTTTTTTTCGTTTTGTTGTCGGCATTGCCATTATCTTGTTTCTTCTCCTGCTGCTTCTTTTCATCGGGCTTGGCCGATTCGTCAGGCTTGGTGGCGGCTTGCTGTTCGGCCCTCTTGACATCAGCGGCAGTGCCGATAGTCATGGTCTGGATGTCGGGAGCCTGCTCGTCGTCTTCAGGATCATACTCGATTGTCTGTTCCACAGACTTGACGCGCCGCGTTGCCACAATCTGGTGGTGCCACTTGACCGAAATCGTGTCATAGGTCATCCACCCCCTCTTGGGCAGCACCTCCCGATAGAACAGCTTGAGCTTGGCAAACTTGTTTTCAAACTCATCCGCCTGACCGAAGTTGATCACATGGCCACTGAACACAGGCACAATGATGATATTGTTGGTATCATTCATGCAGTACATTGTCACGATCGACCGCAACAGTGTGTCACTCTCGACATAGTCGACGAGCGGCAGCAGGCGGGTTGCCGGGTACTTGCGGGTGAAGTGTCCCTGCACCACCGGCACATCGCTATGGTAATAGTTGGTGACAGCCATCCGCTTGCCTGCACGGTTGATGTAATAGGAATCATCCCCATCAAACACTCGTAGCACGGGTACCAGCTGATACACACGGATGAGCAGCTTGCCGTTCTGTCCCTTAACAATGTCGGCATTCTCGAGATAGGGCGACAACATGAGGGCCTCCTCAAGGTCAGATGCGTCGATGTCGCCCATGCGCTTGCCGATGAGCTTTACACCCTGACCCTCGAGATCACTGAGCACACCCTTAGGCGTAACGAACGATGTGCTGTCGGCATTGACGACCTCAACATCAACACTCGTGCACACCTCACCACGCGCCTTGTTGCGTGCCCATAGAATGCCAGCAACAAGCGCTATCGCGAGTATCAGCAGAATACTATTTTGTATCAGTCGTTTCAACGCTCCTGTTTCTTGAATTTATCGCATATTTGTGGCAGCAGATTAGCGATGTCGCCGGCACCTGCTGTCAATAAAACGTCAAAATTACTCAATTCTATCGAGTTAATCAAATTTTCTTTTGAGTAAATGCATTTTTTCTTGCAAGTGACCTGTTCCAGTATCATTTCACTCGCTACTCCGGGAATAGGGGCCTCGCGTGCTGGATAGATGGGCAGCAAAATGACCTCATCGGCCAACGACAAAGCAGCGGCAAAGCCAGGAGCAAAATCTCGTGTGCGCGTGTACAGATGGGGTTGAAATATCACCGTCAGTCGACGGTCCGGGTACAGGTCACGCACCGAGGAGATGCTTGCCCGCAACTCGTCGGGATGGTGGGCATAGTCGTCAATCATCACCCTACCCTGCTTGCCGGGTTCCTTGATCCAGAACTCAAAACGGCGCTTAGCACCCATGAATGTGGCGATGGCTCGGCGCATGTCATCACCCGAGGTGTCCACTAGCCTGCAGGCAGCCATGGCAGCAACGGCATTCTCGATGTTGATGTCAACAGGAACACCCAGACTGATGTCGGCAATTGTTTCCCATGGAGTCACCAGGTCAAAGACGATTTCGCCATCGCCCTTACGGATGTTCTCGGCATGGAAGTCACCCTCGTCACGGCTGTAGGTATAGGTTGTCACACCCTGGGGGACACGCGGTTTCAAGGCTAGTCCCGTGTGGACGATGAGTGCACCGCCTGGCTGGATGAGTTCGGTGAAATGGGCAAAGCTCTCCAAGTAATTCTCGGGTGTGCCATAGATGTCCAGATGGTCGGGGTCGGTCGAGGTGACCACGGCAATATAGGGGCGCAGATGATGGAACGACCTGTCAAATTCGTCGGCCTCGATGACCGAGAAGGGGCTAGTGGCCGAGAGCAGGAAATTGCTGTCGTAGTTACGCAGCACACCTCCCAAGAAGGCGTTACAGCCCATGCCGGAACTGTGCAGGATGTGTGCAGCCATGCTTGATGTCGTGGTCTTGCCGTGAGTGCCGGCAAAACACAAGCCCTTGCTATGGGAGGTTACCACACCCAACAATGCGGCCCGCTTGACTACCTCGAAGCCATTCTGGCGGAAGTAGGTCAGCCCCTGATGGCTGTCGGGTACGGCGGGAGTATAGACAACCAGCGTGCGCTTGGGGTCACGGCAATAGTCGGGAATGAGGGCCGCATCCTCATCAAAGTCGATATGCACGCCCTCTTGTTGCAGGGCATGAGTCAGGTCGCTCGGTGTGCGGTCATAGCCAGCCACGCGTTTCCCTTGGGCAAGGAAGTACCTCTCCAGCGCGGCCATTCCGATGCCACCTGCACCCACAAAATATAGTGAATCAAAGTCTTTCATTATCCTGACAGTTGTTTTGATGTATCTCTGATTATCCCCTTCTTTTCAGGAGCGTTTTTTTTCAATGATTTTCTCTACCTCGTCAACGATGTGTTCGGCAGCATCGGTTAGGGCCATCTGCAAGACATTGCGGCCCAGACGGGCAGCCTTATCTGCATCGGAGACGGTAGCGAGCATGGTGTCAACAAGGCGCTCAGCGGCGTCAGCATCCGTAACCATGATAGCGGCATCACGATTGACAAGAGCCAGGGCATTCTTGGTCTGATGGTCCTCGGCCACGTTGGGCGACGGTACCAGGATTGCGGCCTTGCCCAGCAATTGCAACTCGGAGATTGAGCTGGCGCCTGCTCGTGACACGACGACATCGGCTGCGCGATAGGCCATGTCCATGTTGCTGATGAACGGCATCTGCACCACATTCTTCACACCCGAGGCCGATAGTGCCTCACTGCACTGCTGGTCATAGAACTTGCCTGTCTGCCAGATGACTTGAACGTCACTGGCATTGCCGATCTTCTCAAGTCCTGCTGAAACAGCGTTGTTGATAGTGCGCGCGCCGAGGCTGCCACCGATGATGAGGATTGTCTTCTTGTTAGGGTCTATGCCCATCGCCTGGCGTGCCTGCTCGGGGGTGGCACCACAGTCCAGCAGATTGCGCCTCACAGGATTGCCGGTGAGGACAATCTTCTCCTGCGGGAAGAAGCGCTCCATGCCCTCATAGGCCACGCAGATGCATTCAGCACGTGCTGCCAGCAACTTGTTGGTCACACCGGCAAAGGAGTTCTGCTCCTGCAGCAAGGTGGGAATGCCCTGCTTCTGAGCCGCCTTGAGCATGGGGCCGCTGGCATAACCGCCCACACCGATAGCAATGTCGGGCTTGAAGTCCTTGAGGATATTACGGGCCAGGCGCATGCTCTTGAGCAGACGGGCTATCACCGTGACATTGCGCAACAGGTTCTTGCGGTCAAATCCACTGACGGGCAGACCGATGATCTTGTAGCCCGCGGCAGGTACTTTTTCCATCTCCATGCGACCCTCGGCGCCGACAAACAGGATATTAGCATCGGGATGACGACGGCGCACCTCGTTAGCGATAGACAAGGCGGGGAAAATATGTCCGCCCGTGCCGCCACCGCTCACCAGGACGTTGATTGGTTGATTGTTATTATTTCCAGACATTTTTTGCAGGTATTTCAGTTGGGTTTACGGCATCGAGACCCTCGATAATGGGGGTCTCCTCAGCCTTGTTTTTCTTGTTTCCGTAGTTTGAGATAGTGCGGCTGACGCTCAACATCACGCCAAAGGCGACACTGATCACGATAATCGAAGTACCGCCCTTGGAAATGAGCGGCAGGGGCTGTCCCGACACGGGGAACACACCGACGTTGATGGCCATGTGGAACAAGGCCTGGAAGGTGATGAACGACGCCATACCGATAATGAGCAATGAGGGCAGCACGCGCTTACTGCGACGCACGATCATCGCGGCACGTCCCAGCAGCGACAGGTAGAGCAGCAGCACGAAGATGCCACCCACCAGACCGGTTTCCTCGACAATAATCGAGAAGATGTAGTCACTGAATGCCAGCGGCAGACGGCTGCACTCACGCGACTTGCCGATGCCCTTACCGACGACACCACCGTGGGCCTGCGCCATGCGGGAAAACATCTCTTGCTGGTTCTTAGGCGTGATGGGGTCATGCACCAGCGAGTCGCTGTTCCACCATCGCTTGAGGCGGTTCTTCCAGGTAGCATCACGCTCAACGAGGCCTTTACCATCGCCAGAAGAAGTCACCTCAACGACACCGCCGGCATCCCGCACATCCACCTGCATCTCCTGCATCACCTCGGCCTTCTTGTCGTTGTTGCTCTTGATGATGAACAGGAAGCCCATCATGATACCGAAGAAGACCATCAAGATACCAATCTTCTTTAACTTCGCGCCACCGATGAGCAGCATCGAACCGCTGATGGCAATCAGCAACAATGTGTTGGTCAGACCACTCTTGATCATCAACGCTCCATAGAAGCCCACGCACACGGCAGCCCATATAAGGCCTGCATTGCTGATGTCCTGATTCTTCTGTGACTTGGCGAAGATATAGGACAACAGGGTGACTATCGACAACTTGGCCAACTCGGCCGGCTGCAGGGTGAGCAGGCCAGGAATGATCGTCATGGCACGGCGCGCGCCATTGATGACCTCGCCGAAGAACATTACATAAATCAGGCTGAATACCGTGAACACCGCCAGGCCGGGTATCATCAAGTAGAGGAAGCGCTGCCTGTTATAATCGTAGCGTTGCAGCACAAATACAATCAGAGCTCCGATGCCCAGGAAGATGCACTGCTTGATGATGGGCACATAGAGACCCTGGGCCGCAATCTCACGGCTCGAGGCGCTATAACTCTCGATGATCGAAATGATGATGAGCATAATGTAGATGCCCCAGATCCAGGGGTCACCATACTTCTGCGACAACTCGCTGTATTTATTTGTCTTTTCGCTGGGAGACATATGGGGGAGTCAGGATATTGACGTGATTAATTATTTCCCTTGAAGTTCTTGACACACTCTCTGAACTGATTGCCACGGTCGGCCATGCCGTTGAACAGGTCGAAACTGGCACAGCACGGCGACAGCAGTACCGTGTGGCCCGGCTTGGCCAGGCTGCGGCACTTGTCCATGCACTCGGCCATGCTGCCGGCATCGGTCACGACGGGCACCTTGCCGTCAAAGAAGGCGTGCAGCTTGGCATTGTCCTTACCCAGACAGACGATAGCGGTCACCTTATTCTTGACCAGGGGCTCAATCTGGCTATAGTCATTGCCCTTGTCAATACCTCCCAGAATGAGCACACAAGGCTCGCTCACGCTCTCAAGCGCATACCAGCAAGCATCGACGTTGGTCGCCTTACTGTCGTTGATGTAGCGCACACCGTCCACCGTGTCGATATACTCCAGGCGATGGGGTACGGCCTCAAAGTCGACCAACGCCTCACGGATGACATCCTTGCGGATATCGAACACCTGAGCCGACAGCCCGGCGGCCATCGTGTTGTACACGTTGTGCAACCCCTTGAGTGACAGCTGGTCGCGCGGGATATCCCAGCGATCACCATCAATGTTGAAGTTGAGCACTCCGTCATGCATCCATGCTGCATTGTTATCGTCATCCTCGCCCGTGAAGCTCAACAGGCGCGACTCGAGGTGGTGCTGATGCAGCTGTGTAGCGATTACCGGGTCGTTCTGCCAGAAGATGAATGAGTCCTTGTCGGTCTGGTTCTGAGTGATGCGGAACTTGGCCGCAGCATAGTTCTCCATCTTGTAATCGTAGCGGTCCAGATGGTCGGGCGTGATATTGAGCAGCACGGCGACATTGGCCTTGAAGTCATACATGTTGTCAAGCTGGAAGCTGCTCAGCTCGATGATATACACATCATGATGCTCGGTGGCCACCTGCAAGGCCAGGCTACGGCCCACGTTACCAGCCAGGCCGACGTTCATGCCCGCCTTCTTGAAAATATGGTATGTGAGCTTGGTCGTGGTAGTCTTGCCGTTACTACCAGTGATGCACACCATGCGTGCGTCAGTATAACGTCCGGCAAACTCAATCTCGCTCACGATGGGGATGCCCTTCTCAATAGCCTGCGCCACCATGGGAGCGGTGTCAGGGATACCGGGGCTCTTGACGATCTCGTCGGCATTGAGGATTTTCTCGGGGGTATGACCACCCTCTTCCCACTCGATGCCATACTGGTCGAGCAGATCCTTGTGGGCCTGCCCTATCTGGCCCGCGTCGCTCAGCCACACGTCCATTCCTTTTACCTTGGCAAGAACTGCGGCTCCTGTGCCGCTCTCGCCGCCACCCAATACTACTAGTCTTTTAGCCATTGTATTTTATCAGGAGTTAATCTGTTATTGTTTTAACGAATCTTGAGTGTCACAAATGTCAATGCCGCCAGCATGATGCTCACCAGGAAGAAGCGCATCACGATTTTGGCCTCAGGGATGCGGTGATCAGGTGTCTTGACCTTGTAGTCCCACTTGAGGGCTGCGGGGTCGGCGGTGAAGTGGTGGTGCAATGGGGTCATCTTGAACAAGCGGTGGCCCTGGCCATGACGCTTGACATACCACACCTGCAGGATCACCGAGAGCTCCTCAATCAAGAATATGCCGCACAGCAGGGGGATGAGCCACTCCTTGCGGATGAGTACCGCAAACACGGCAATAATGCCACCCAGGCACAGGCTGCCCGTGTCGCCCATGAAAACCTGGGCGGGATAGGAGTTGTACCACAGGAAACCCACAGTGGCACCAATAAATGCCGCGGCATAGACCACAAGTTCGCTGCTATCTGGGATGTACATGATGTTGAGGTAGGATGAATAGATGACGTTGCCACCCAGATAGCACATGATGGCAAGGGCAACGCCAATGATTGCCGAGGTTCCTGTCGCCAAGCCATCAACACCATCGGTCAGATTGGCGCCATTGCTCACCGCCGTGATGACAAAGATAGTCACCAGGATGAACAGGATCCAACCGCCAGCCTGCTTGTACTTGCCCATCCAGCCGGTGAAGTAGGCATAGTCAAAGTTGTGGTTCTTGACAAACGGCAACGTGGTCTTGGTGGCCTTCACGGCCTGCGACTTGTGGATTTCCACCAGTTCGGGAGTCTCGTTGCGGCTGGTTACGTGCACATTCTCGTTCATCACGATGGCGGGACTCAAGTACATGGTCACCCCCACGATGATACCCAGACCCACCTGGCCCACGATCTTGAACTTGCCCTTGAGGCCTTCCTTGTTGTGGTGGAAGACCTTGATGTAGTCGTCGGCAAAGCCCAGTGCGCCGCACCACAGGGTGGACACGATCATGAGCAGCATGTAAACATTGTTGAGCTTGCCCAGCAGCAGGCAGGGTACCAGAATCGAGATGATGATGATGATTCCGCCCATGGTGGGAGTGCCCTGCTTGGAAGCATTGCCACCCAGTGTCGCTGAACGTTCCTTGTCACACATCTGCCTCGACTTGAGCTTGAAGATGATGCGACGGCCGATCACGATGCCGATGAATAGCGACAGGATGAAGGCAAAGCCAGACCTGAAAGTGATGTACTCGAACAAGCGAGCACCACTCACGTCATACTGTTGCAGGTAATGAAAAAGATGATATAACATAATGCATTACTTGTGATGTGGTTAATAATCTCATTTATCCTCGCCAGCGAACACTTCCAGCAGCTGCTCGCGGTCGTCAAAGTGGTGCTTCACACCCTGGATTTCCTGATAATCCTCATGGCCCTTGCCTGCCACGAGCACAACATTGCCAGGCTGAGCCAACTGGCAGGCCGTGCGGATGGCCTGGCGACGGTCCACGATGGTGAGCGTGCGGGGACGTGCGTCGTCGGGCAGCCCAGCCTCCATCTGACGGAGGATTTCCTCAGGATCCTCATTCCGGGGATTGTCACTGGTAAGGATGACCTGGTCGCTGCGCACTGCGGCCTCCCTGGCCATGATGGGGCGCTTGCCGCTGTCACGGTTGCCGCCACAGCCGCACACGGTGATGATGTGACCGTTTGGGCCAACTACCTCACGGATGGCACCCAGGACGTTGACCAGGGCATCGGGCGTGTGGGCATAGTCGACGATGGCCGTGTAGCCACGTGGCGAGCGCAGCGTCTGGAAACGGCCGGCCACAGGTTCAAGCAGACTCATCTTGATGAGCACCTCCTGCGGGTCAAAGCCCAGCAGCAGTGACGCGCCATAGACCGACAGCAGGTTATAGGCATTGAAGCGACCTGTGAACAGCACCTCCACCTGGTTGCCGTTCAGCTCCAGCGTGGTACCATCCAACCTGGACTCCACGATGCGTCCCTTGTAATCGGCCATCGAACGCAACGAGTAGCGGTACTTGTCGGCACGGGTGTTCTGCAACATGACCTCACCGACCTTGTCGTCGGCATTCACAAGCGCAAAGGCTCCCGCAGGAAGCGCGTCAAAGAACATCTTCTTAGCGGCGATGTAGTTGTCCACGGTCTTGTGGAAATCCATGTGGTCACGGGTGAGGTTGGTGAATATACCGCCGGCAAAGGTGATGCCCTCGATGCGGCGCTGCACACATGCGTGTGAGCTTACCTCCATGAAGGCGTACTCACATCCAGCCTCGACCATCTCATGCAACAGGCGGTTGAGCGTGAGGTGGTCAGGAGTCGTTTGTTTGGCAGGTTCCTCACGGGTATCGATGATGTTCTTGACAGTAGACAGCAATCCTGCCTTGTGGCCCATCAGGCGGGCCATTTCATAGAGCAATGTCGCGGTCGTGGTCTTACCGTTGGTGCCGGTAACGCCCACCAGACGCAATGTCTTGGAGGGGTGGTCAAACCATTCGTCGGCAAGATGAGCCAGCGCGATCACGCTGTTCTCCACCTGAATGTATGTTGTGCCTTTGCTCAGCGTCTGGGGCATCTCCTCGCACACGATGGCACGAGCTCCAGCAGCCACCACGTCATCGATAAAGCGATGCGAATCCACGGCAACACCCTTGACGGCGACAAACATGACGCCCTGACGCGCCTGACGCGAGTCGTTAACCAGGTCGGTAATGTCGATATCGGTGTCCCCGACCACTTGCAGTGGCTTGATGGACGTGAGCAGTTGTGATATTTTCTTCATGATAACAAGTGTGAAATATTGATTTTGATTTTAGGAATTTCTTAATCTCAAGTTGATGCGCTGACCACGGGAATAGCGAGATCCTGCCGCCAAATCCTGCCCGGTCACCATGCCCGAGCCCGTGAAGTGGACGATGAGTCCCGCATCCTCCAGCATCTTGATGGCCTCACGCACGTTCAGGCCCACCACATTGGGCACACCCTGCTCAGTGCGCTTGGGACGCGCATAGTGATGAGAAGTCTGAATGCCCAAGCCACGCTTGATGTTATTAGCGGTGTTGTCACCCATCGATGCAAACAACGTGGGATAGGGCTTGTTGTCCTCGCTCTTCTCGGTGACATAGTCTGGTGTATCGCCCAGCAGGCCGCGGGCATACATCTTGCGGGCAACATTCCTCACCACCATGCCACTGCTGGCTCCAGCACCGACGTTGGCACCCAGCATCAGGACGATGCACGAGTACTTGGGCTTGTCATAGGGGAAGAAACCGCAGAAGGCCAGTCGCTTCTGGCTGCCATACTGTCCGCCAGTGGTCGTGAAGGCGGTACCAGTCTTGCCGGCAATCTCCACTTTATCGTCCCGTACACTCTGGCGCGCCGTGCCGTGGCTGCCCCACACCACATCATGCAACATGATGCGCAACTTGCGGGCATTTTCGGGCGAGCACACCTGCTTGCGGATGTAGGTCACAGGGATAATGGAGTCGGGTTCTCCGGCACGTGACAACTTCTTGAACAGGCGAGGACGCACATACTTGCCGTCGTTGGCAATGGCGTTATACATCGCCAGGGTGCACAACGGAGGAATGCGCGAACCGTAGCCGAAGGCCTGGCGCGACAAGGTCACACGGCCACCATAGGCTATCTTGGCATCCTGGAACCAGGGCGTTGTCTCGCCGGCAATACCCAGGTTGAAGGGCTCAAAGAAGCCCATCTCCTCGAGTCGCTGACGGAATCCGGGAGGATTGTCGCCATATTTCCTCACAATCAACTTGGCCATGCCGATGTTGGAGGACATCTCGATGATCTGTCGCGGCGTGCGGGTGTCACCGCCAGGATGGTCGGTGATGGGATTACCGCCGGCATAGCTCCAGGACCGGCCTGTAGCAATGGGCTCATCAATATTGCTGATGATGCCGTCTTCCAGCGCCACCATCATCGAGATGGTCTTCACTACCGAACCAGGCTCATAGCCCAGCACAGCATGGTTGCGACCCTCGACATAGGCACCTGCATCATCACTCCACTCGAGGTTGCTGATGGCCTTGATGTCGCCCGTTGCGACCTCCATCAGCACGCAGGTTCCCCATCGCGCACCTGTCTGGGCGCACATGTTGCTGAGCTCATTCTCGACAATGTCCTGCAACTGCACGTTGATGGTCGTGGTGATGTCATAGCCCTTGACAGCGGGAATACTCTCGGCCTTGACGATACTATTGGTGAGCTGGATGCTCTGGGCCTCTCCCGGCTTGCCATAGAGCAACGAGTCAAGAGCCATCTCCAGGCCAGAACGGCCATGGATGCTCGAGCTGGTCGAGTCCTGACCTACGTTACCAATGCTTCGCCCTGCCATGTTGCCATAGGGCTTAATGCGACGGTTGTGCTTCTCGTAATAGAAGCCGTTCTTATTCTTGGGACGTCGCAGGAACGGGAATCTGCGCACTCGCTCATACTCGTTGTGGGTGAGCATACGGGAGAAGAGCTTGTAAGCACGGTTCATGCGGCCCTTTTTGCCGTCAGGACCCACGGTTTTGGCAGCATCCAGGATCTGCTTGCGATCCTGCAGGATTTGCTGCCTCCACTGGGTAGCCGTCTTGGTGGAGTCAAACGCCGCCAGGCTATCACACAACGGGCCGATATCCTTCATGAGGGTATCTTCCTTGATGCCCTCGGTAAACCAGTCGATGCGGGGCACGTAGAATTGTAGATTGGCTGCCAGAACCGTGCCGTTGTCGGCAAGTAGCTTGCCGCGTTCGGGTTCGATGGGGACAGGGTATGTGAGCACAGCCTCGGCCTTATTGTTCCACTCGGCCGCATGCACAACGGTGGTCTTGAACAAGTCCCAAACAATCATGGCCGAGAAGGCTAACATGATGCCCACTACAATCGCATAGCGGACGAGGATATGTCGTTTATTGGTCTGCTTCATGATGATCTCGCAGTGTCTGTGTATTGATCGGTTGGTTAATGACGGCTAATTACTCTGATTTCAGGACATAAGGGGGATCAAGAGGAGCGCCCAGACCCATGTGCTTCTTCTGCATGAGCTTGGTCATCTCGCTCTCGAGGATCATCGAGTTGTACCTGGCACTCGAGTGCACGAGGTCGGTCTGCGCATCAGCCAGGTCGGTCTTGAGAGCCAAGAGCTCCTGAATGCTGCGCTGACACTCAAACTTGTTGGCGATATAGGCAAGCGCCATCACTACCAGCAGCACGATGTACTTGGCATTGCGCTTGAAGAAGTCCAGCGAGAAGAAGCGGCCTTGGATGATATCCTTGCCCGCCCGTTTCCTGTTCGCAGACGCATTTTTCTTTTTTTTCTCACTCATCAGTTATGATAGATTTATTGCCTCCTAGCAGGCGGTTAATACTGTTGTCCATTGTCGGGGCGCGACACAAGTTCGGCCACGCGCAGCTTAGCACTGCGCGAACGCGGATTGCGTTCTACTTCATCGGCACTGGGTGCGATCACCTTGCCTGTGACTACGTGCCATGGGGTATTCACACGGCCATAGAAATCCTTCTCTTGACGGCCCTCGATGTTACCAGTGCGCATGAAGTTCTTGACCAGACGGTCTTCCAGCGAGTGATAGGTAATCACTGCCAGGCGGCCACCAGGATTGAGCACCTCGAGCGACTGCGCCAAGAGCTTGCGCAGAGCATCAAGTTCGCCGTTGACCTCGATGCGCAAGGCCTGGAAAACCATCGACAGTTCTTTCTTCTCCTGAGCGGGCCTGATCAACGGGCGCACCACATTGACCAGGTCGCCGGTCGTCGACAATGGCCGCGCCTTGATGATGGCTGCCGCCATGCGGCGCGACTGGCGCAACTCGCCGTAGAGGTACAGGATGTCGGCTAGACGCTCCTCACTGTAGCCATTGAGAAGGTCGCGGGCTGTGAGGGCGGCATTGCGGTTCATGCGCATGTCGAGCGGCGCGTCAGCGCGGAAGGTGAAGCCACGCTCCACGTCGTCGAAGTGATGGAACGACACTCCCAAGTCGGCAAGAATACCGTCCACATGGTCACAACCGTAATACCGCAAGAAGTTCTTGAGATAGGCGAAATTACCGTGTGCAAATGTAAACCTGTCATCCTGTAAGCGGTTCTGCCACGCGTCCATATCCTGATCCATGCCGATGAGGCGGCCCTTCGGGCCAAGGCATGACAAGATGGCCCGGCTATGACCGCCGCCGCCGAAGGTCACGTCAACGTAGCAGCCATCAGGCTTGATAGCAAGTCCGTCGATGCTCTGTGTGAGCAGTGCAGGTATGTGATATACAGTCTGTTCCATTGCTTTTGCCGTTGGTTTCAAGAGGATTTCCCAACCCCTCTTTTTGGGGACTTCAAAGGTACAACTTTTTTTTGGAAAATTTGCATTCCCAAACCAATTATTTACAATTTTGAAAATAAAAATTGTTAACAGGCCTTGTTAATAACTATAATCTTATTGGTTATCAGCGGTTTAATACATCAATTTACAAGTGTAAAATTAAGTGGACATGTTTCGTCCTGCGGGGCTCAGGTAATCATGGTTCAACCTGGTCACCGCAACGTGGCTCACAGTTATCAATAAAAATACATATCTCACTGTATTACAAGATATTACCAAATCCAGTTAAAAAAAAATAAAAAATAATTACCGAAACCTATAGCAACATCAAAAAAAATGCGCTACATTTGCAATTGGTTACTAAATATTGGTTTTCATGGAAAAAATTGACACTCTAGACAAGAAAATTCTAGAAATTGTGATGAATAATGCACGTATTCCGAGCAAAGACGTTGCCCAGGTTTGCGGTGTGTCACGTGCAGCAGTCCACCAGCGCATCCAGCGCTTGATTGACGATGGTGTCATCACCGGTTCAGGCTACAATGTGAATCCCAAGTTACTCGGATACTCGACTTGCACCTTTATCGGTCTGACCCTCGAGCGCGGCTCGATGTACCGGACCGTAGTTCCTGAGCTGCTGAAGATCAGGGAAGTCGTGGAATGCCATTTCACCACAGGTCATTACACCATGATGATTAAGGTGTACGCCCGAGACAACGAGCACTTGATGTCACTGGTCAACGACCGCATCCAGCACATCGAGGGCGTGGCCGCGACCGAGACACTGATCTCTCTGGAGCAGAGCATCAGCCGCACGCTACCCATCTACTATGACGAGTGACCACGGGTGATGCCACCGCGCCATCCATGAGGTGCGGAACGGTGCCATTTCTTACCAATTATGGTAATATCTTGAGATAACCTCGTCCATTTCTTTTTTTATTTGTAACTTTGCCTCACTACTGCAATCCTAACAACCAGACATCATCATGAATAACAGATATTGCGTGATTATGTGCGGTGGCGTGGGCAGCCGTTTCTGGCCGTTCAGCAAAGCCGCTATGCCCAAACAGTTCATTGACTTCTTCGGTACCGGACGCAGCTTGTTGCAGACGGCCTTTGACCGCATGCAGGGCATTGTACCCGTCGATAACATCATCCTGCTGACCAACGAGAGCTACGAACCCCTGATCAAGGAACAGCTGCCCGAGATCAAGCAGAACCAGATTCTGCTCGAGCCTGCACGGCGCAACACGGCCCCCTGCATCGCATGGGCTGCTCATCACATCAAGGCCATCAACCCCGATGCCAAGATGATGGTGGCACCCAGCGACCACCTGATTATCAATGTGGAGAAATTCAGGCAGAGCGTCATCAGCGCCTTTGAGTTCATCGAGAGCCGCGATGCACTGGTAACCATGGGCATCAAGCCCAGCCGGCCTGAAACGGGCTATGGTTACATTCAGGTGGGTCAACACATCGAAGGCAATTTCTCGGCAGTAAAGACCTTCACCGAGAAGCCTGACGAAGACCTTGCCCGCGAATTTCTGAAGTCAGGAGAGTTCTACTGGAACTCCGGAATGTTCTTCTGGAGTGCCGACAGCATCCTTAACGCCCTCAACCACTGCGCTCCCGAGGTCAATGCCATCTTTGAGCACGGCGAACAATACTTCGGCACACCGCATGAGCAGGAATATATCAACGCCAACTTCGGAGCATGCCCCAGCATCAGCATCGACTTTGCCGTCATGGAGAAGGCTCCCAACGTCTATGTCGAGACGGTGGACTTCGGATGGAACGACCTGGGCACCTGGAGGTCACTCTATGACCACTCGCCCAAGAACAAGGATGGCAATGTCACACAGAACTGCAAGGCACTGATGTTCAACAGCAGCAACAACATCGTTGCCGTCAAGGGCGACAAACTCGTGGTGGCATCAGGGCTCGAGGGCTACATCGTTGCCGATGTCGATGATGCCTTGCTCATCGTGCCCATGGAAGAGGAGCAGAAGATCAAACTCTATGTCAACGAGGTGAAATCAAAGTTCGGCGACAAGTTTCTCTAAACCAACAAGCAGTTGAATCTAAATAGTCACGGGGCGCATGCCATAATGGTAGCGTCCCGTGACTGTTATTCTATAGTACTCGACAATGTTCCTGAACTAGAACGGTGCATTACCTTCACCCGCAGCGGCTGCGCCAGGCTGAGGATTGGCAGCCTGAGGCTGACTGGCGCTGGCAGGGCGCGCCAGCAACTCGAAGGTGTCCACGTAGATTTCGGTGGTGTAACGCTTCACCTGGTTGCGGTCTTCCCATGCACGGGTGCGCAGGCGTCCTTCAAGATAAATCTGTGTACCCTTGCGGATGTAGCGCTCGGCTACCTCGGCGTTCTTGCCCCACATGACGATGTTGTGCCACTCGGTACGTTCAGGCACCTGCACACCATTAGCATTAGTATAAGCACGGTCGGTGGTTGCAAGTGAGAATGATGCTACGGGCTGATTCTGTGCTACATAGCGCACATCAGGATCCTTGCCTACTCGTCCCAGCAGAATGACTTTATTTACTGACATGATTTAATGGTATTTGTTAGAGTTTATAGTATGTTGTTTGTAATAAGTATCGTTTAACAACCTGTGCCTTTCAGGGCAAGGCCCACTCGCTCATGCAGGCCGAACAACAGGTTCATCGCATGCACAGCGTTGCCGGCACACCCCTTGAGCAGGACATCCATCACCGCATGGATGGTCAGCAAGCCGCTGTGGTCATCCTTTTCCAGATAGATCAAGCACTTGTTGGTGTTCTCAATGTCGGCAGTGACAACAGGACGGTCAACCATGAAGACAAAATTATGGTCATCATAATATTGCTCATAGAGCTGTCTGATTGTCTCTCCGTCGAGACCGCACTTCAAACGGGCAGCGGCAGTCAGGGTTCGACGCTCGGCCAGTGGAGCCACCGTGAGTTCGACCGGTTGGTTGAAGCTCGATTGACACTGCCCCAAAGCCATCGTCAGCTCTTGTCGCTGGTCTCGGATCCAGTCGTCCATGCTAAGGCCTGCTACGGTACTATCGCTTTCTGAAAAGGCTGCGGTTCCGATAGCGAGATGCAGCGTCAATGGGCTGTTGAGCAACAGGTTGCGGGCCAGCGGCAGCAATGCGAGAAGAACGGCTTCGGCTGCAATACCAGGCATGGTCACCAGTCGTGATCCATGCACGAGAATGCGTCGTTGCATCTCGCTCAAGCCGTAGGTCCACGGTTTGCCCTCTCCATGGTCCAGATTGTGGCAGCCACTCAGGTCAATGACCTTGAGGTCATCAGGCCAGTCAAGTGTTGACAGGCTTGCCTCCACCTGGTCACGGCTACCGGTCAGGAAGACCAAATCGACATCTACAAGCGCTGCCGTACCACTGATTGTGAGATCACATTCCCCCACAATTCCAGGCACAACGTGATCCACACGCTCTCCCGTGCAAGCGACATCCTGCACCCATTTCACCTCAACATCTGGATGGTTGATGAGTACACGCAAGAGTTCGCCGGCAGCAAGGTTATCACACCCGATGATACCGACCTTAATCATTCATTGGCAGGATTTGGCAACGACGTGATGGTGTGAGGGGAGTTCTTGGGCATGAATTGCTCAAATACCGCTTGAGCCTGCTCATGAGTCACACCCTCGGCAAGGATGGCAACCACGGTGTCGGCTCCAGCAATGGTTCCCAACACTTCGGGTGGACGGCTCATGTCGATATCGTAAGCCAGTCCTGGAGCATAGCCGTTACGAGTCTTGATCACTGCAAGATTACCCGAGAATGTCACCGACACCAAGCCCACCTGCTTAGCGGCGTGAGCATCCGTCTGACGCATACTCAACAGCCTATTTTGCAACTGGTTGCTATCAGGAATGATATACATGTAGGTATTGCGGTCAGTAGCCACCTTGGAAATCTTCAAGGCTTTCAAGTCACGTGACAAGGTTGCTTGAGTCACATTGATGTTGTGCTCACGCAGCATGTCAGCCAACTCACTTTGACTGCCGATGCAGTTCGTCTTGATTAAATCAGTTATCAACTGTAAGCGATCACGTTTTCTTTTCACGAGTACTTTCTTTTTTCTTGGTTTCTTTGTTAATGTTGTTGTCTCCATTTGAAATATATACTTAAAAATTGGTTAATGTCGCAAAGATAATGTCTTTTTACGATTAGAACAACATAATTATTGTATTTTTTATCCTTATTGCAACTTTTCACTGAATTTTAATGAAGAATTTGCCATTTTCAGTTAGTCTGTTTCTGCACATGCCATTCCTGACCTCATCCACCACACATTATATATAATACAATCAAGTCCCTGATACGGTGAGCCGTTTCCGGGACTTGAAGTGAATTCAGTGTGGCACTACAGCCGCTCAGCGGCGTGTCACGTCAGGCACCATCCAGTGGGGATCCTGCTGGAAGCGCTGCCATGCAGCAAGCAATTGAGGTTTGCAGGCGACCATACTACGGTGAGCCCCGGTGAGGTTAGTCGGGTCGGCCTCGATCTTCTCAATATAGTCGAGCAGGTTGTAACACATGTTATACTGGCCAGCGGCAAGCAGGGCCTGTGGCATACCCGCCGCCTTATCCTCGGCAGTAAACCACAAGGTGGTGCCCATGCTGGCAGCACGAGCGCTATTCTGCTGGATGGCGAGGCTAGGCACAAGATAGCCTGGCATGGTGCCGTTCTTGCTCATGGACTCCCATCGCTCGCCCTGGCGCAACTCATAGATGGTGCTTGTCACGGCTCGGTTGTGCCAATCCTGGTTGTCATAGATAGTGCTGTAGCTCATCTGCCGCAGGCGCTTGAGGAACACCTCACTACTCATCATCACGACCGACTTGGCACGGTTCATCACCATTGCCTCGATCGAGGCGAACTTCAGATGGCTGATGAATGCCGCCCTGTCGCCGACAAATGTCTTGCGGATAGCAGCGAACATCTTACTCTTGAGCAAGGCACCCACGATGTTGGCCAGAGTGACGATAGCCAGAATGACCGACATCACGCCCAGCCAGAAGTTGCTGCCCAGCACCAGAGCGACAATAAACAACACCATCACTACGGCCTCACTGATGAGCCCATAGTTGCGCAATCGGCCCAGGGTCAGCTTGCCGACGCCGTTGGGCATGGCCTGGTCACAGGGGGAATATCCGTCCATATAGGGGCTGGCGACATCGCTCACAATAATCAGGTCTAGAGCCTTGTCAGTGCGGGTCTTATCGATCCGATACTTGCGCATGCGCTCCTCGGCCAGCAGGATGGGGTCGATGCCCTGATTGTCCGAGAGGGCTCCGTCCATGAGGCCGAAGCGAGACTTGATGTCGTGGGCAATGTCCTCAAGTTGCGAGACCTGGAAGTCATCGGGATACATCATGGGCTCAAAGCCGCTGGGAAAACACGACGAGCATGCTAGGGCCTCACCCGGGGTAATGTGGCGAACCACGCTACGGCCGATGCTGTGCTTCTGGTTGCCGAAGACACCATAAGTCATCCGCTCTCCGTCAGACATCTGTCCCTCGGTTAAGCGAAAACGGAAAGGCAAGGAGTTGTCAAAGTCGGTGGACAACGCAGTGTAGTCCTTGACGGGGATGCGATCAAAGTGGTCAATGATGTCACCCATCGTGGCATGGTCAAACAAGAGCTGGTCGTAGATGCCAGCCATAATCTTGATGCTTGAGGCTTCACGGTTGGCCTTCTCATCGCTCAGCCGCTGCAAGGCATGGGTCATCAGATCCTCATTGCACAGGAAATCAAACAACTCGTTGACCATGTCATCGACACGCTGCCCACGTGCCCGCGCCAGCATATACTTCATTGCGGTGATCGTGCCACCCGACACCGACGACAGCGCCGATACACAGTCAAGCAACGTGCGCCCGTCATCAAGCTGGATGCTGTTCAAGAAGGACAATGTACCCAGGTCGAAGGTCGCGGCTCTGTAACCGCCACCCGAAAATGACATTCCGATATTCAGTTCGTTCTTCATTGCGTCGTTTCTATAAGGATTACCGACAAAGGTAACCATAATCATTGACAATACAAAGAACAGGCGCAAAAAAAGCAAGCGCCCTCACCCGAGAGCGCCCGACTTTTCACATTGCCTTAAATCCGCAGCATATTTTTGAAATAACTTTATAACATCCTGGACAACAAAAAGTTGCCCAGGATTTTGCCATGTCAGGGATTTCACCTAATTTAGTGCTGCAATAAAAACCAGTCAAAAACCACTGACAGACATGGCAAAAGTAGTAATAAAG
>JAFTEU010000069.1 GCA_017453505.1 Muribaculaceae bacterium | reverse complement strand
GACGGTCTTGCATGGTCTTTCTCATAGAAATCGGTTCTTCGAACCGCTTGCGTCTTCGATGCTTTCCCCGGACACCCTAATAAAAAAAGTTGACCCTGTCAGTGTTTTTTAATGCTAATTTCGCGAATGAGACGAATTTCACGAATGAATATTATAATAAATTCGCATTCAATTAGTTAAATTCGTGTAATTCGCATTAGCCCCGCAGGGTTTGGGCAGGGCTTCTATATCATTGCCCCCCTAAAAAGAGACAAGGGGCGCGCTTCTAGCAGCGGGCCCCTTGCAGGTTTATTTACTGTGGTTATGAAAAAAAGTTTTTATTCTCAAATGAAAAATTACTAACTTCTTTCTTCTTGTTCTTGAATCAGTTTCCAGTCAGTTTTCAGTCATCAGAATGCGTCAGCCTGCTGACAACTGAAAACTGACAACTGAAAACTAATTAACGAATCACCTTCGTCGTGCGGGTCGTGCCGTCACTGTAGCGCGTCACAACGATGTTCACACCGCTGAACGGCTCACTCGACTGCATACCCAGTGAGTTGATGAAGGTCTGATCGACGATCTCGCTCTGGTAGTGCAGGTCATACACGCCAGTGCCGATTCCGGCTTCACCTTCGCCCTCAGCACCATTACCGGGACGGGCTTCACCTTGACCAGCGCGCAGCGACATGCTGTTGGCGTTCCAGCCCTTGACCATGTAGTAGAAGCGTACGTAAACCTTCAAGTCGTCGGTTGACATGTTCACAGGTGCACCGAACTTCAGGTTACCAGTCCAACCGGGGTTGGTGTCGCTGGGCCTGTCGTTGCTGATGCCCTTGGTGAACTGCAGGTCACTGGCACTCCAGGTGTTGCTGTTGATGTCGAAGTCACCCAGCCAGTACTGGCCAGTGATGGCACCGGCATCCACCAGGTGGGTACCGTCCTCAGACTGAGCAAAGTTGCGCAGGCCACCCTCGTTCTCAACGAACACGCGGAACATGTAGGGCTCATAGTCGATGTTGGATACCTCCGGGTTGGGCAGGTAACCCTGGGCAGTGACACTCAGGAAGTAGAGGCCATACTTCTGACCATCAACCTCCCAGGTCGTAGCCGGGTTGGGCTGGTTGTTGCTGCCAACCTGCAGCTGAGCCTCACAGGTGCCCACGGTGACATTACCGACTGCGGTCTTCCAGACGGGAGCGCCATAGGTGTTGTCAAGACCGTCGGCCTCGTAGTAGCGGCGGCTGATACCCCAAGTCGATACAGAGGGAGCATAGGCCTTGTACTCTTGGTCGTAAGAACCAACCTCAGGCTTTGCCTCGTTGAAGTAGTAGTGAACCTTGTCGGCTTCATACTGCTCGCCCTTGTGGGCCGAGCCCTCGAGCATCTCCTCATACTTGCGCACGTTCTTCATGTACTGCAGCTGCGTCAGGTAGGTGTCAGGAATGTTGTTCTTGGCGGCACCCTGCATTTGGAAGTACAGAACATTGGGGTTCTCGTCGTTCAGGTTCATCTTGACCTGAGCATCGAGCACGTTCATGGTCAACAGCGTGGTGTCGATGTTCTTGTCGTTGTTGATCTCATTGACGGTGTAGTAGCCGTTGGGCTGGGCATCGGTTTTCTCGATGTCAACCTTGACGGTACCACTCTGCTTCTTGCCCTCGCCCTCGGGACCGTTGGGCTCAAAGCGGAGCACGTAGCCGTAGGCATCGGGATGGCTGTTGTCGGTGGGAATCTCCTCCTTCAACTGGTCAACCATCAGCAGGTGCATGCGCAGCAGGCCACCCTCCACAGCGGGAGCGGCGCCACCCTCAGTCTCATAGGCGAAGGTCACCTTGGGCAGGTAATCGAGGCCGAAGTTTTCAGCTGTGCCATTATAGGTGTAAGTGCATACGCCACGATTACCGTCAGCTTCATCTACGGTGAAGGCTGTGTGGCCATAGGTGCCTGCAGTGCTGGTGATGTCGATAAGCAGGTCACCACCGTTATAGGTGAATTCCTGGTCAAACTCGATCAACCAAGTCGTTGCACTGGTGTTCCTTGTCGGGGTCACCGTCTTGACAGGGGTCATGGTGCCAGTGATCAAGGTGGCATTTTCGTCGGCAAATGCAGCGGTACCGCTCGACAGGTTAGCCAGCTTGAAGGTGATGGAACCACCATAGAAGTTGATACCCGAATAAGTGGTCTCACCACTATCATACTGGCCATCGCCATCTGCATCAACCCAGCCTGTAGTGGGATAGAAGGTCATGGATTTGATCTTCTTGCCTGCCATGTCGGTCAACATGCTGGCAGGGTAAACCATCTGGTTGTGCTGTGCGACATCATGGAAATATCCATAAACTGGCAGTGCACCAGCAAGGTAGTTGGCATCGCAAACGGTCAGGTTAGCCGTTGTGGTCTCCTCGCTGCCACTCTCGGTCTCATAGGTTACCGCAATCGACTTGCAGTAGAGGGCTTTCGTTGCAGATGAGGCTTTGGCAATTCTTACAACGATTTGGCCACTAGCATTACCTTCAAAGGTGTAGTCGGTTGCAGTAGTTGAAAGACTTTGTGCCGTACCGAATGCATTGCCTCCTACAGTGACACTAGCAGTAGCGGTAACACCACTAGCTGTTGAAGCATTAACGACAACCTTCTTAATAGTGCCAGGAATGCTGCTGGTCGACAATTGGATATAGCTTACCGAAGCACTGCCAGTTCCATAGTGGATGCCCTTAGTGCTGTCGAAGTTAGACTCGCTAGCATCAGAGGTTACGGTCCAAGCTGCACCATCATCGGCAGTTCCACTGCCGCCGCAAGCTGCAGTGAAGGTCAGGGTTGAAGTGCCGCGCTCAGTAGCACGCTTGGGAGCTGCGTTGGGATTGGGGCTGGTCCAGGTGTAGGTGGTTCCGGCTGCGGTAGCCGTGATGTCCTTGCTCTGGTCGTTAACAGCAATCCTCTTCACGTTAGATGCTTCACCGTAGGCTTGGATTTCTACGCTCAGGTTGTTATACTGGTTCAGCATGTTGGGGATATAGATGTATCCACCGCCTTCCATATAACCAACCTTGTCACCCTTGTATGAGAACTCTTCCCACTTCGATCCGGGAGAAACCTTCCAGCCGTTGGGCAGGTCGGTATAGCTATCCGCATTCCAGCTGGCCACAGTGCTGTTGCCGTTCTTGACGGTGATCGACTTGAAGTTCACATAGTAGTTGTTGGGCCAGATGACGAGGTCACCATTGCCCCTGACGCGGATTTCACCCTCGTCGGGGATGCTCATAGCCTGGCGGCTGTATTTGCCGGCCTCGCCTTCCAGGATCTCCTGGCGCTGGTTCTCGTCCTCGACATAGGTCACCCTGTAGTCAACCTTGGTGGGAGTGGCGTTGAAGAGCTCCAGGGTAGCGATCTTGGTCTCGGCACCGCTGGCCTGAGTGCCCTTGTAGTTATAGCGGTACAGGTTGAACGTGCTCATGGGAGTACCACCATCGGCACCCGTCACGGCGCTCACGGTCAGACCGTTGTACAGATCCTCATTAACTACGGCCAGGAAGTTGCGGTACCAGTTGGCCATGTCGGCGACAACAAAGTCGCTCTCGTGGTGGTCAAGCTCAAGACCCACGAAGTCATCCCAACCGGGGATTACAACGCCGTCGATATTGCTGACTGCGACGAACTGGGGATGCTCGGTATCATCGGGAGAACCCTCGACGATGTAGTCGATGGTATAGCTGTGCTCATGCTGCTCAACGTAGTAGGTGAGCGTGGTCTCGCCGGTCTGGCCGTCGGTGGTGGTTACACCCTCAACAACGAGGTGCTGGCGATTTCCATTCTCGTCAAAGTAATATACGGTGTAGGTCTGGGGCACCTTGTGGCCCGACATCTCGTCCAGTGACGATACCCAGGTCAGGGTAACGGCATAGTTGCGGTTGCCGGGTGCATAGATCTGAGCCACCTGGGTGGCAGTAGCATCCAGAGTAATCCTGTAGATACCCACCTTGGGAGCATGGGCCTGATTGTACTGGGCATAGTATGCCGAGAAGTAACTATAGGTCGTGTTGGCGTTTACAAATGCAGATCCATGATCGCCAGTAGTAGTGTTTGTACTCTCATACGCGTTCATGTCGCGGCCATCTACCGTGTACGTCCTGTTGTTATAGGTTTGGCTGGTGCTCCACCACAAGAGGCGGTAGTCGGGGATAAAGAAGTTCAGACCCGTCATAGCATAGGATGTCTTTCCGTCGTTACCCGACATCGAGAACTGGTGGCCATTCTGGATAACCGAGGCACAGTCGTGGACAACGTCATAGACGTTACCCTCGTTCATCTTAGAATAGAAGTCCTTGATCTGCGATCCTTCGTCGCCACTGGTGGGGCTGAACTCCTCGAACATTTCCTTGAATGCAACTTCCTCACCAGTGTAACTGGGCCAGTTCCATGAACTGGAAGCAATACGTTCAAGGATGCGCGGAGCTTTCTTGCGGGCTTGACCCTTACCCAGGAAGAAGAACTTGTTGTAAGTGCCATCGCAGCTGAATACGGTACCAGACGACTTGTCGTCCTCTGAACCTATGCGCACACCATCAGTGAGCAGCTTGATGGACTTAACACGGGTCTTGAAGTAGTTGATCACTTCTTCTTTGGTAGTGAACTCGCATGAACCGCTATAGTCACTGGGCTCTTGCATCATTGTAGCGTCATCAAAGAGCGATACCACCAGTGCGGTATAACCCTCTTCAGTCGGCTTGAAGGTGCCGTCAGGAGCCAGCGTTGATGAAGCAGCGACCGACCAAGTGTAGTTGGAGCTGGTCGTTCCGTAACTGATGGTTTGGCTGCTTCCGTTGACGGATATAGTTCCTGCGTAATAATTCTCTGCTGATCTGGCCTCAATGACGACTTGTACGTTGCCATAGCCAGTCAGCAAGCTTGCGGGGATAGTGAAACTTCCACCAGAAGCAATGCCAGTAACGTTGCCTTGAGTATCTACAGTTACAAAAGCAAATTCGTTGTCAGCTGAGTAACCGATGGATCCATTAACGGTCCAGTCTGTAGTATTGGTACCGTTGGCTTCGTCAATGTCATACTCGGTGATGACGGTATTATCTGACATCACCTTGATGGATTTGATTAGAACTTCATAGTAGGTTCGAGTAAAGTACCCACTATAGTTGTGGGCGATATTAATAGTAATGTCGCCAAGTGCGCTATAGTTTGTGCCAATGTTCCAACCACCAGCGATGCCGCCATAGTAAACGGGATCCTCACGGGTGGTACCATCGGCCTTATAGGCGCTGTAGTACGGGCCAGGGAATGCGGGGTTGCTGTAAACAAAGCGCAGCAACTCGTACATCTGTTCGGGCTCGGTAGCCTCCTCAGTTGCAGGAGTGTTCTCATGAACAGTACCCTGAGCATCAGTCCAGGTGTAAGTCAATTTTGCGGCATCTTCGCCAGTGATGCATTTCATCTTGTCATCAGCGGCGCGACGGGGAGCGTTGGCTATTGTGCCCGTGATCATGGGCATAGCCTTAGCCTTTAACTGATCAGGAGCCTTGACTGAGGCCTCTTTAGCCACAGTGTAGTCCTTCTGCTCTACAGTGGGCTTGAATTTAAATCGCTCAGCGGCACTCGGTCCTAAGGCCTGTGCCGAAGCGCTACTGGTCCAGCCCACCGCTAGCAGCAGGCCGAACATCAAAGTTGTTAATTTCTTTTTCATAACAATCACAAAATTTATATATAAATTAGGTTTAGATATAGTTCATGACATATCATCAGAACGCAGTGACACAAATGTCGGTTAGTTTGGCGCTTGGTTTGTTTTCCATTGGAAATCAAGACCAATCATCCAGCTCTCGGGCTTCTCATTCGGTGATGAATCAAGTTAATTGATACCTTAAATTGATACAATATATCTCTTACATCAGTTACACAATGCGAGTCCTTTTTCCCTTTGTGTTACTCTTTCCCGTTGAAATGCTGCCGCAAAGGTATGCAGTTTTTGTGATTTAGACAAATAATTATGTTAATTTTTTGGCCTTAAAGTGACTACAAGTCAAAATAGAGCAAAAAGATGCCGGATTTTCAGTTTTCAGTTTTCAGTTGTCAGCGGCATCCGCCCACTTGGAGCCTCACGCTAAGCCGCCAAGCCGCCAAGTTTTTAAAGTGTTGCTCGCAAGTGCTCGCAAAAAAATAACTTCGCGTCTTCGCGACTTTGCGTGATTTTCAATCGTCAGCGGCATCCGCACGCTTCTTGGGGGCCTCACGCAAAGCCGCCAAGCCGCCAAGTGGCTCACCCGATAAAATGTGGGGGCAAGCATGAGGTCGTAAGACCTCGCCAAGGCCGCTGGCCTTGTGCAGGCCTTCGACCTGCTAAACTTTCCCCGGACACTAATAAATAAAAAGTTGTCCCAGTTGTCAACAAGTTGTCTGAGTTGTCTGAGAAAAATAACTTTGCGTCTTCGCGGCTTTGCGTGAGGTAGTGGCCGTCAGTGGGTGAGGTGGTTGATGGCCGCATCGAGGATCGCGTCGTGCGTGTTGTCGTGCTCGTTCATGTCGATGCGCAGGTCAGGTGCCACGCCGAACTCCGTGAGCCGCCCCTGGGCATCCATCACCGGGCACGACGAGAAGCGGATGCGCCAGCCGTTGGGCAGCTCGCTCGTGAACGGCAGACCGCAGCCGCCGCCCGTCGTGTCGCCCACGACGGTCACCTGGTCCAGACCCTTCATGATCGACACGAAGTTGTTGGTCGCGCTGAACGAGCCGCGGTTGGCCAGCACGACGACAGGCTTGAGGTAGTGGATGTGGTTCCTGGTCGGCTCGAAGTAGTAGGCATAGGGCTCGCTCAGGTCGTTGTGCCCCGGGCCCGTCTTGTGGCGGATGTAGCCGGCGAGCGTGCGCCCGGGGATGAAGCGCGAGACGAGCTTCTCCACGTTGGTCAGCAGGCCGCCGCCGTTGCTGCGCACGTCGATGATCAGCCCGTCGGCCGTCGAGAGGTAGCTCAGGATCAGGTCCAGGTTGCCCTCCCCGATGCTCGACGAGAAGGAGTCATAGCGCAGATAGCCGATGTTGCTGGCCAGGATCTGGTACTTGATGCCGCTGGCGCGCTTGTAGTCAAAGTTGAGGTACTGCTCGTCGATGATGCGCTCGTTATAGTTGACAGGGTGCTGCTCCCAGATCCAGTAGCGCGACACGTCGTGGGCGGCGATGAGGTTGGTGTGACCGTCGCGCAGCTCCTTCAACATGTTGCCGCAGATGTCAAACAGCTCGCGGTCGGTCATCTCGTTGGACACGCGCTGGCGGTAACGGTCATGCACCTCGTTCCAGTCAACCTGCTTGTAGTCAAAGAAAGCGTAGTGCTCATCCATGATCGACCACAACGCCTCGAAGTTCCCCACCTGGTCATGACCGAACTCATCCTCCTCGGCACACCCCACACAACACAACGCCATCAGGAAAAAAGAAAGACAATAAGCACTGAGGCATCCGCGCCCTTTAATGAACGACAACTTAAACAACATGAACAACTTGGCATCCGCGTTCTTGTCTTGCTTATTTATCTTCAATGAGTTCATATTGAATTGTTGTTTTAGTTGTTAAAGTTGTTTTTTTTGAAACGCTAGCGTCTGGATAGCATAGTCCTTGTTGTTTATTCCATTAACCATTAACCATTCTGCACCGAGCGTTAGCGAGGTTAGAGCGAGATGCCCAGGACCACAGCGTGGGTCACGTCGTGGACGTGGAGGTGGTTGACGGTCCAGTGCTCCAGGCGGGTGCGGTAGCCCAGCCGCAGGATGGTCTTGCCCAGCCGCAGGTCGGCACCCAGGTAGTGGCTCATGTCCAGGCGGTTGCCCCACCAGCCCAAGTGGGCCAGGTTGCGGCGGTTGCCCAGGTAGATTTCGTAATAGCTCTCGTCATACTCGGGCGCGAAGAACACCCCTGCCACGGGCAACTGCAGCTGGTAGCGCAGCGTGACGGGCTTGCGTCCCAGGCGGGTCTCCCACCAGGCCATACCCGCGGCACCCGCATTGACATGTGCCCGCACGGTGACCGGGTTATTGCTGTTGACCGCATCATAGACGATGCCCGCGCGCACCTGGGCCATCGGCCCGACCGAGAAGTTCAGCCGGGGCGTGATCACGCCTCGCCAGCAGCGTTGCATGTTGAACGACAGGTCGCCCATCAGTTTGTGCAGGTCATTGTTCTGGGCAGGGTTCTCGACGTAGTTGTAGTCGGCACCCACGCCTAGTTGCCACAGCCACCGGCCGCTCTTGACCCAGTGCGTGTGCTCCAGCGAGAGCCCCAAGTCCAGGCCGTCATAGGTGATGGGCGTCAGGTAACTGTCGTGTACCGACCCATACCCCGCCTCGACCGTCAACACCGACCGGCGGGTGTCGCCGTCCTGGGCGGCGGCACCCACGATAGTCGCGAGCGCCAGGAGCAGGACCAGCAGCCGTGTCAAGGAAGCGCGGGAGCGCTGTGAGCCCTCCGAGAACTCCGAGACCTCCGAGTTCTCCGAGCCCCTGGTCGATATTTCTTGCAAGGTTGCCATGGCGGTTGTCGTTACTCTTCGTCAAAGGGGATGCGCTGCTGCCCGGTGAAGCTGTCGAGCACCTCGTCCTGGCTGATGCCGTCGTTCAGCGGGGTGGTGGCGGGAGCGGCATCGTCGGTCGGGGCGATGGTGGGCTCGGCATCCTCGGGTGCGGGAGCCGGCTCACGGGGCTCGACCTCGGTGATGGTATCCACCTCCCAGTTGGTGACGCGGCGGCCCTTGGCCTTGAAGGTCTTGACCCCGATAAACTCCTCGGCATCAATGATGAACGGCTCGCGGAAGGCATCGCCGCCACCCATCTTGACCTCGAAGCGCGGACACGGCTCGTCGCTCAAGAGCAGCAGCTTGGAATCGGCATTGGTGCCGATCATGCTCTGCTTCTTGTTGCTGTCCTCGAGGGTGAAGCGCTTGACGTAGGGGTGACCCTGGTCGGCATCGTCGAGCACGGCGGTCCACACCTTGTCCTTGTCAAACTTCTCGATGCGCAGGATGCCCTCGTCATAGTGGTTGGTGGCCTCGGCACTGGTGGTGTAGAATTCGCCGCCCTGCATGATGACCAGGATGCGGTCCTCGCCGCCGAACAGGCCCAGTGAGCGGCCATGGCCCTCGTAGTTGATGCGCAGGATGTCCGGGTCGAACCACACCTCGCGGTCGCCCAGCGTCGATTGGCCCGCCTCCTTGAGCGAAATGCGGTGCACCTCGTTCTTGGTCACGATGTTGCCGCGCGCCTGCTTGCCCTTGATGGCCAGGTCGGCAAGGTTCACGTCAAACTGCAGGATCTTCAGCCTGAACTTGGGCTTGAGGGTGATGCGCAGCACCTCGGCCTCGCCGTTGGGGTTGGCGGTGAACCAGGTGATCTTGCTGCCGGGCTTGCCCTGGGTGATGTCATACTCCTTGTCGCGGGTGATGCCCGTGACGGCAAAGCGCTTCATGTAGGTCGTGCCACCGCGGCCGTCCTGATACAGGACGTTGTAGATCGTGCGGCTGTCGCCCTTCTTGAAGACGTTGAGGTAGAGGATGTTCTTGCCGACGTAGATCTTGTCGGCGACCTTGGTCACCTTGAACTTGCCGTCCTTGTAGAAGATGATGATGTCGTCGATGTCCGAGCAGTTGCACACGAACTCGTCCTTCTTCAACCCCGTGCCGATGAAGCCGTCGGCGCGGTTGATGTAGAGCTTCTGGTTGGCCTCGGCCACCTTGCTGGCGACGATCGTGTCAAACTCGCGGATGACGGTGCGCCTTGGGTACTTGGCGCCATACTTGGTCTTCAGCCCCTCAAACCACTCGATGGTGTAGTCGGTCAAGTGGGCCAGCTTGTTGTCGATGTCCGCGATGCGCTCCTTGAGGCGCGCGATGTTCTCCTCGGCCTTGTCGCTGTTGTACTTGAGGATGCGCTTCATGGGGATCTCCAGCAGGCGCAGCAGGTCGTCCTGGGTGATCTTGCGGAAGAACTGCGGCTTGAACGGCGTCAAGCGCTTGTCGATGTGCTTGAGCGCGCGCTCTTGATCCTTGGCGTTCTCAAACTCCTTGTCCTTGTAGATGCGCTCCTCGATGAAGATTTTCTCGAGCGACACGTTGTGCAGGGCCTCCATGGTCTCGCCGCGCTGTATCTCGAGTTCCTGGCGCAGGATGTCGCGCGTGCGGTCCACGCTGTAGCGCAGCACGTCGCTTACGGTCAGGAACTGCGGCTTCTGGTCCATGATGACGCAGCAGTTGGGCCAGATGCTGATCTCGCAGTCGGTGAAGGCATACAGGGCGTCGATGGCGATGTCGCTGCTCGTGCCCGCCTGCAGCGAGACGATGATCTCGGCCGTCGCGCTGGTGTTGTCCTCGACCTTGCGGATCTTGATCTTGCCGCGCTCGCCGGCTTTGAGGATTGACTCGATGACGGTGCCGGTGGTCTTGCCGTAGGGCACGTCCTTGACCAGCAACGTCTTGTTGTCGAGTTTCTCGATCTTGGCACGCACGCGCACGCTGCCGCCGCGCTCACCGTCGTTGTAGTGGCCCACGTCGATGTAGCCGCCCGTCTGGAAGTCGGGGTAGAGGTGGAACTCCTCGCCGCGCAGGTAGCTGACAGCCGCGTCACACACCTCGTTGAAGTTGTGGGGCAGGATCTTGCACGACAGGCCGACGGCGATGCCCTCGGCACCCTGCGTCAGCAGCAGCGGGAACTTGGCCGGCAAGGTCAGCGGCTCACGCTTGCGGCCGTCATAGGACAGACCCCAGTCGGTGACCTTGGCGTTATAGACGGCATCGAGGGCGAACTCGCTCAAGCGGGCCTCGATGTAACGTCCGGCTGCCGCGCCGTCGCCCGTGAGGATGTTACCCCAGTTACCCTGGGTGTCGATGAGCAGCTCCTTCTGACCCAACTGGACCAGCGCGCTGTAGATCGACGCGTCGCCGTGGGGGTGATACTGCATGGTGAGACCCACGATGTTGGCCACCTTGTTGAAGTGGCCGTCGTCGGCCTCCTTCATGGCATGCATGATGCGCCGCTGCACGGGTTTGAAGCCGTCCTCGATGTGGGGCACGGCGCGCTCCAGTATCACATAGGAGGCATAGTCGAGAAACCAGTTCTCGTACATGCCGCTCAACTGCAGCTTTTTATCTTTAGGCACCTGGTAGGACGAGTGGGCCTGCGGCTCGGCACCGTCACCGTCACCGCCCTCGTCGGGTGTGGCAGTGTCGTCCACGTTGGTGTCGTTGTCGTCTTGGGGATTACCCTCGGCAGGATCCTGGCTGTCCATGCCTTCCAGTTCGTCGTCGTCTTTCTTCATATCAAATGCGATTTAACCTGCAAAGATACTGAAAAGTTTCTAGTTTTCAGTTTTCAGTTTTCAGTTTTTTGAGGGAAGAGCTTGATTGCAATCATATTTTGCCAGAAAAGGGCGTTCTGTTTCTTAGTTTTAGAACAAGTCGTTTATCGAAATGGCTTTGAGTCCTAGATTATCGGAGTAATTGTTTCGGGCAAGGCCACTCGAGGTGATGTAAGTTGGTATGATACCGCCCCTATTATTGGTCTCTTGCTTAAATGCCGCCATGCGGTTGAGGTATTTGTTATACTCATCTTTGCTAATAGAGTACGGAACTTCGCTGTACTTTACTTCGCAGATGTTGGTCATCTTGTCAGCCCGTTCAATGACGATATCAATTTGTGCATTTCTATCAGTTTGGTGAGCAGAGCGCCACGAGTAAAAAGTTGTGCTGATACTGTCGATGTGCAGGGCATGTTTGATTTGGTCAATGTGCGTCATGCAGATGCGTTCAAAAGTCAATCCACGCCATGTGTTTATCTTGGCCGTGTGCATGTTTTTGGTCCAGAATTGTGCATCGTTGATGGTACCTTTCATAAATTGGAGATAGAATAAAGAGAAGAAGTCCATCAATTGATACAAGCCGTTGCGGGTTGACAGTTTTTTTTGCTTTGTCGGATAGAAACGTATAATGTCACAATCCACAAGATTGCGCAGCATCTTGGAGAGGCGTCCGTTGGCATTGGTCTGCAACGTGTCTGCAATCTCATTGCGGGTAAGACCCTTTTTTTTATTGAATAAGGCCTCAATGATAGTGATGTAAGGATCTGGAGTTGAGAATAGCGTTTTGTAGAGGCGATGAAACTCACGGTGCATCTCGCCGTCGGGGTTAAAAAACAAGGCATCAATGTTTTGGGCTAAACTCAGATCACGGTCAAGCAAACTGAGGTAATAGGGTACGCCTCCCATCACCATATAGGTTTGCAGCACGAGATTTCGATCCCAATGAAATCCTTTGGAAATCAAGTATTCTTCTTCTTCGGCAAGGGTGAATTCCCGCAAATGAATTTCGTGGGTGATACGGTTGTGTAGACCGCCATGGCTGTCTATCACATTATCCATCATCCATGAAGTGGCTGAACCGCATACAAGCAGTTTTATTTCGGGCTGTAGCGATGCCCAGCTATTCCAGAAATGTCCTAATGCTTTGATGAAATCGGACTTTTTGGTGTCAAAGCACGGCAATTCATCAATGAATATTATACAAGGTTCTTCAGGCTTAATGCGTGGAACGAGGAAATGACGAAGTATTCTGAAGGCTTCGTGCCAGTTGGCAGGACACTCCACGTGGTCGCCAAAGAGGTCCATCGCGTCGATGAATGCCTGCATTTGGGCATGCTTGTTGCCCTCAATGATGCCGGTCATCGAGAATGCGAGTCGCGAGCGGAACACATTGTTGATTAAATAGGTTTTGCCTATACGACGACGGCCATATACTGCGATAAACTCTGCCTGGTTGCTCTGAGCATATTTGTTTAAGCGCTCAATTTCATTCCTCCTGCCGATGAATTGTTGTCCGATATTCATTGTGCTATCTCCTTTCTTGAGTTGCAAAGATAGTACTTATTTTTTGGGATTCGAGTGCTAAAACGATGATTTTTTTCTCGATTTAGCACTTTTACCGTGATTGGAGTGCTAAAACGATGATTTTTTTCTCGATTTAGCACTTTTACCGTGATTGGAGTGCTAAAACGATTGATTACAGTCCCGTGATGCGGACGACGGGGCCCAGGGGGCGCAGGTTGTCCTCGTTGCCGCCTTGGGCAGTGAGGATCCAGGCCAGGGGCTTGTGGCGCTTGTCGTCAGGCAACTTGGGTGTCGGGGCATAGCCGTCGGTCAAGAAAACGAGTCCGTCATACTCCTCGTGCTCGTAGTAGAAGTCGATGGCGGGCTGGAAGTTGGTGCCGCCGCGCCCGATGACGCGGATGCCGTTGGCCGCCTGCTTGAGCGCTATGGGCTTCTCAGTGGTGATCTGGCTGTCAAACTCGATGACCTCAATGCTCTCGATGCCCTGCTTGAAGAAGCGGTTGATGACAGCCAGGAATTTGCGGATGTCCTCGTCGGGCACACTGCCGCTGACATCGACGGCGACCAGCAGTCGTGTGCTGTAGGCATACTGGCTGCCCATCGCGTCCCAGCCATAGCGCCTGTTGGGACGCATGCGTGTCAAGTGGCGCTTGCTGCTCAGGATCGAGGCGCGGAACTGGCTGAGGATAGCGCGGAAGTTCTGCTTGCTGATCAATGAGCTCTCAATCAGGCTCCTGAGATCGCCACTGAGCGATCCCCACTGGTTGCAGCGCTGTGCGGTCTCGATCTCATGGTTGACTTTCTCGCTCATGAGCTCGTCCTCTTCCCAGAGCGATGCGCCCGCATCGGCCTGGGACAAGCCGTCCGAGAGGTCACCCTGCCCATCGCCCTGCCCGTCGCCAGGCAGATTGATGGGCATGCCTTCACCGTCCTGCTCCATCTGCACGATCTGGCCTGCCATGAGCGAGTAGTATTGCTCAAAAGCCTGGTCACGAGGGATGTCGAAGATGCGTGGCGGCTCCAGCCCGATGGTGTCCATGCCCTCCAGGTTGTCACACAGCGTCAGGTCGCTCGACAGGCGCATCACGTCGCGCCGCGGGTTATAGGGCTGGCGCTGGTAGGGGTGCTTGAGGATGATGCGCACCACCTCGGCTTTGAGCCTGAGCGCCAACTGGTTGTCATCGAACTGCTCCAGCCGCTCGGGATTGTACTCGATGATGCCCTTGCCGCACCGCATGTCGCAGCCCATGTTGTCGTTGCGCTTGAGGGCATGGGTGCAGAAGACAGCAAACAGCAGTGGCTCGGTCAGGAACCAGTCTTGAGACAGGTTTTTTATGCGTTCGCCGACGGTCATAAGTTGGCAATCATCTGGTTAATGAGCGTCAGTGCGTCGCGACAGTCCATCATGATGTAGGCATTGGCGTTAGGATAGGTCGCGTTCTCGAAGAACGAAGCGAAGTGGGCGATGGCCTCCTGTCGGCCGTTGGTCAGCATCCACTGGATGTAGCGCACCAGGTTGCGGCCCACAGTCTCGCTTGCTTTCTTGTCCACACCCAACTCCAGCACTTGGTAGATGCCCTCGTTGATGACGGCGATCTGCGGCATGGTGTAGCTGGCCAGTTCGTGCTGGCAAGCGCCGAAGTCGGCGAGTACCTCACGTGCCGTGAGCATGCGGGACTGGTTGAGCGACTGGATGAACATTGATGCCGAGCGCGCTCCGATGACACCGGTGATCATCTTGGCCAGGCGGTTCATGTCGGTGTCGGTGGTGATGCTCATGCTCTGGAGCAGTCCCGACACGCGAACCCAAGCGCGGCGGTCGGGCGTCTTGTCAAAGGTGCCCTTGTTGATGTCCACATTCTTCTCCAGTTCGTCGGGATGCTCCTCGATGAAGGTGATCACGCGCTGGTCAATGCCGTACTGCTTGGCCCAGAAGAGCCATTCGCCCACGGTGGGGCTGAAGAAATAGACGTTGAAACGAGACACCAGTGCGGGGTCCAGGTCGGTGAGCTGATACTCTTCACCGTCGTTGACGGCGGCGATGACGCGGCTGCCAGCTGGCAACGAGCGTCCTGCCAGTTTGCGGTTGAGCGACAGGTCCATGACCGATTGCAGGATCTCGGGACGGGCACGGTTCATCTCGTCCAGGAAGAGCACCACGGGCTTGTCGTCCATGGGGAACCAGTAGGGCGGCATGAACTCGGTCTTGCCGGTCGCTTCGTCCTTGTTGGGCAGACCGATCAGGTCTCCCGGGTCACTCATCTGCCCCAGGAACAGGGCGATGACGGGAATGCCCTGGTCCTCGAAGTGACGGGTGATGATTTCGCTCTTGCCGATGCCGTGTTTACCCACGAGCAGGATGTTCTGTGTTGATGGCGTGGTCTCGAGAATCGTCTTGAGGTCGCCAGTGTTGATTGTAATAGCCATATTTCAGTTTTTTAGTTGTCAGTTTTCAGTTGTCAGTTTTCAGCAGTCAGTCCACAGTCGGCGGATGCCAATTCCTAATTCCTAATTCCTAATTCCCAATTCCTAATTCCTAATTCCTAATTCCCAACTAACTCTTAGAAGCCGTGATCCATTCCACTTTCTTGCGCGGGCCGGTGAGGCGGTAGGGGAACATGCGGGCGAGTTCTGCCAGACGGGGTGCATAGGCCAGGTCATGGCCGATGCGCGCCTTGATGTCACCGCCCTGATTGAGGTCGATGATCATCGACTTGCCGCGGCTCAGGCGGACGTGCAGTTCACGCCGTCCGTCCTCCTCGTCCTCGGTCAGGTGGTACTGGCAGCGCTTCCCGGCGAAGTAATCGTCTATCTGCCGCTGGAGTTCGGAGCGGGTGTCCTCGGCAGGCTTGCTCTGGCTGCCGTCCAGCAGGCGGTGCAGCCATCCCTTGATGCCGCTGGGCCGTGGCATTTCAATAGCAGGCTCGTCCTGGGGCTGCGGTGCCTGTTGCCAGTCATCGCGCACCTCGCTGCGCACGGTGAAACGGCCATCACGGGCCATGTAGGCAAATTCTACCATGTAGGGCTTGACCAAGTCCAGATGGTTGATGAAATCGTCGTGGGGAATGGGCAGGTCAAGGGTCTTGTAGCGGTTGAGGTGGATGAGCAGCCGGGCCTTGTGGCCGTCGGCATGGCGCTTGTCGCAGTAGTAGGTGATGCCAGTGCCGTCGAAGTAGCGCTTCAGGTAGGCATCCATGTTGTTCATCGCCATGTTGCGCATCTTCACCCCCTTGCTGTCCGACTTAAATGCCGCCGCCAGCTGTTCGCGCCACTGCTCCGCATGATTGAGGAATACCAGCGATGACTCGACGATGCGACTGCGGTCGATCACCTCCATCGGGGCTCCTGACCACTGCTGGTGGTAATGCATGTCCTCGATGTCGATGCGGGCACGCACTGTTGAGCCTTGAACGGCATGACATAATGTCAGTCCGCAGGGCGACTTCACGTCCAGCCCGACACCATAGGTGCCATTATCGACGAGTTGGACCATGTCCTCGGTGATGATGCCGTTGACCAGTTCGCGGCGTGCCGCCTCATATTCCTGGAGCATTCTCGCGCTCAGGCGCGGACCCGTGCTTTGATGCCCGTTAGCGCCTGGCCGGTCACCGAAGGCGGGTTTCAACACATGGTCAATCTCGCCAGCCACTCGACGTGACTCGCTGCCCTCGGCTTCAGTGTAGGTGTAGATAAACATGCCTCAGGAGGAAGCAAGAACCGTGCCACGCATTACCGCTGGGTTTAAAACTTAGAGCAAAGCAATGAAACTTGAAACAAAATGATTAACTTTGCCGCTTGATATGCAATTTGATACTTACACCTACGCCCTGTTCCTTCCCCTGGTATTCATCGTTTATTGGGGGTTGCGTAACCATCTCAAGTGTCAGAACCTGTTCCTGCTGGTAGCGAGCTACCTCTTCTACGGCTGGTGGGATTGGCGCATGCTCAGCCTGATCATGCTCACAACGGTGTCCACATGGGGCACTGCCCTGATGATGAGTGGCCAGCGCTCCCGCGGCGACAAGCTGTGGGCTGCTGCCAATGTGGTTCTGAACCTGGGCATCCTGTGCATGTTCAAGTATCTGAATTTCTTGCGCGACAGCTTTGTGCACTTGTTAGGCCTTTTCGGCATGAATCCCGACTGGCCCACGCTGAATATCCTGTTGCCCGTGGGCATTTCGTTCTATACCTTCCAGGCTATCAGCTACACCATCGATGTCTATCGTGGTGAGGTGAAAGCCACGCGCGACCCGGTGGCCTTCGGCGTATTCATCGCGTTTTTCCCGCAGCTGGTCGCTGGACCCATCGAGCGAGCCACTAACCTGTTGCCGCAGTTCCTGCGCAAGAAGGCCTTTGACTATGACGCGGCGGTGGTGGGCATGCGCCAGATTCTGTGGGGACTGGGCAAGAAGGTGATTATTGCCGACACTATGGGCAACTACGTTGACCAGCTGTTCTCCAGCCCCTATTACTATGGAGCCCCCAATATGATTTGGGCTGGTGTGCTGTTTGCGGTGCAGATCTATGCCGATTTCTCGGGTTACAGCGACATCGCCATCGGCTCGGCCCGCCTGCTGAACATCCGCTTGAGGCCTAACTTCAATTATCCGTTCTTCTCCCGCAACATGAAGGAATTGTGGCAGCGCTGGCACATCTCGTTGATGACGTGGTTCCGCCACTATGTCTATTTCCCGTTGGGCGGTTCCCGCCGTGGCAAGTGGCGCACGGCATTGAACACGATGATTGTTTTCTCGCTCTCGGGACTCTGGCACGGTGCCGACTGGACCTTTGTTATCTGGGGAACCATCAACGGCCTGCTGTTGCTGCCCTTCATCTTCATGGCCAAGAAGAAACTGAGTGAACATGCCACGTGGCGCGACATCCCCCGCTGCTTGCTGACGTTTTTCCTCTTTGCCATGGTATTCATCGCCTTCAGGGCCGAGGGCATCACCCACTTGACCGAAATCTGCGACGTGGTCGCCAATGGCTCATGGCGCATGGGCCTGGACTGTGGCGAGGCCATTTACTACATCGTGCCGTTCTTCATGATAGAATGGCTGGGCCGCAAGCAGGAGTTCCCGTTGAAGCGGTTGCCGATGCCCACGGTATTGCGTTGGATTCTCTATTGGAGCCTCCTGGCAGGCATCTCGATTTCCAGCCTCGACAGTAACACGCAATTCATCTACTTCCAGTTCTAACAGGACAAGTAGTGCAGGTGACATGAACAGCGAGGGTGCTGAAAGACCATTCTTTCAGCACCCTCGTCTGGGTATCGGGTTGCCATCCGTCGCCTTGCGACGGTGCAGTGTTACCAGTTTCCTGAGAGCAGGAAGTCGATCAGCTTGGTCACGTCGTCGATGGTCACCTCACCGTTGAGGTCGCAGTCTGCGGCATTCACGTCGATGGACGATGCGTTTCCACTGAGCAGGTAATCAATCAATGTTGACACGTCGTCAATGCTGATGACACCATTCTTGTCAACGTCACCGCGCTGGCTGGCAGGTCCTTCCTCGGGAATTTCATCGAGGACAATCTGGAACTTGGTGGCATCGCTTGCCTGCACATTGTCTGCATAGACCTCAAAAGCGTTTACCGTGCCGCTGGCAGCCTTGACAAAGTCGCTGCCTGCTGCATTAAGGAAGTAGGCATCCTGGATCGTCTTCTGTGAATATTCGCCGACGGTCATGTGGTAGGTGCCACTGGTGATGGCGGTGGGGTTAGGCTTCACGGTCACGTCCTGAGCACTGAAGACAAACGTCTTGCCACGCATGTCGGTGCCGTTGGCACCATCGTAGGGAGCCACGAAGTAGGGCACGTTGGCCTCAAGGCTGGTGCCGACATATTCAGCCAGCAGACGGGCCTCGTCGGTGCTGTCTTCCTCCTTGTCAAAGTTGCAGATCCACAGACCCTCAGCATCGTTCTTGCTGTGCATCCAGTCGATGGGAGTGCCATCGGCGGTGACGGTTGTGGCGGCAAATGGAAGTACCATTGTGTTCCATCCGCCTTCCTGACCGGCATGGCGTCCGCGGGTGAACGTGCGCTCATAGCTGATGTTGCTTGCCGTGAAACGATAGGGTGCATAGAAATCGTAGCCGTGCTTGAGCACGATATCGCGTTGAGCCACGTTGTTCTGGATGACGTTCTTGGCCTCAAGTCCTGCGGGGATATACCTTGTGGAATTACCCACATAGAACAGGGTGTTGGGATTGTCATTAGGAATCAGCGAGGTGAGGTTGATGTTCTCGAGGCTCACTGCGGCAGCGTTATCGGGAACCCTGATGCCATTGTAAGGCTTGTAACCGATGCGGTCACCGTCGCCGGTCCAGACGACCATACCGCGGTTGATGGTGTAGAACTTGGAACCTCCGGGAGGAACGAGATTCTTGGTCGAATCATTCTCGTTGCGGCCATAGATGTTGAGCGCATAGCGGGAACCGAAGGCCAGGTTGTCGAACTCGAAATAGAACGTCTGGGTCTCGCCTGCGGGGATCGTGACGTTGCGGCTCAGGTAGGTCACCATCGTGCCGTGGTTGTTCTCGTCGACGATGAACAGAGGGGCCAGGATGTAACGGTTGTATTCGCCCTCGGTGTTGTTATTGGTAACGTCCACCTTAAACTTGATGTGGCTATCATAGATGTTCATGTCCTCATCGGCATGCAGGGCATTGATGTCAACGCTCAGGTTCATGGGATAAACCACCGAGCCGGCGATGTTGACCGAACCGGTACCAGGAATGCTGGGATACCATGACGTGTCGTGGTTGGACAGGTGAGCGCTCTTGGTTCCGGCGTTCTGCGGTGTGAAGTTGAAGGTGACCACCTTGGTGCCACCGGCGGGAATCTCGGTCTCGACAACGGTGGTGTACTCACCATACTCGTCAATGTTCTCGTTGTCAACAAAGAGGAAGAGACGTCCGCTGAAGCGGTCAGCACTCTTGTTCTTCACAGTCACATGGCACTGCTCGGCAGAGCCGACTTTCTCGCCACCAGTGAACTCAAAGTTGGTGGACTCAAGGTCAATGACGGGATGGTCGGCCAGCGTGATCCAGTCACCGTTGATGGTGGCCTCGATATAGAAGCGGTCGCTCTCAATCATGGGATCCCACACGTTGCTGCCAGGGATGCTGCTCACGGGAACAATCTTGTAGGTGCCATTGGCCAAGCCTTTACCGAAGGGGTAAGTCGTTGAACTCTGGGTGTCGGGCCAGCTGTCCGTGATGGAGATATTGTTGGTGCCGTAGTAGGTCTGGGCGATGATCTCGATGAAGTTATCGTCCTGATCAAACAGGGCAATGCCGCGCAGGTACTTAGTGCCGTCATCGATGTGGTCTTCGCCTGTCACCTTGATGTAGCGGCGCTTATTGAGCTTGAAGGAGCCGTCCTCGCTGCGCTCAAAGGTGCGCGTTCCCGTGTAGTACATGTTGAACACGGTCAAGCGGTGGTCAACCTCGGCGGGCGTTCCGCTGTAACCGGGCTGGATGCCGATGATTGCGGTCTGGTCAATGTTGTAGCCCTCGCTGCTCGATGCGGCACCGATGCCGCCGGCATAGGGGTTGAGAACCGACAGCACAAAGTAGCCGTCTCCCAGGCCTCCCCAGCCCCAGTTGATGTGGTAGTAGTCGCCATAGGCATAGCCGTCGCACACAAACGAGTGGCCGCCGCCGCTGCCGGCACGACCGTTGTAGATCAGGGGGCGACCGGCTGCCAGCTCATTGTAAATCATCTCTTCCCACTCCTGCTGGTCATAGTCGCTGCGGTAAACGAGCTTGGCGTCGTAGTTGAAGTAGTCGTTCAGCGCTGTGGGAATATAGGGATCGCTGGTGCTGGAGGCATTGATGCCATACTGCATGTGGGCGGCACAGCCGGCATAGAGCATGAGCCATGCCACAGCATCCTGCTCGGCTTCGGTCTCGGCACCGGTGTAGTTGTCACGCATGTTGTCCCAGTCAAAGAGGATGGGATCCAGCGGATCAGTCTCGAATGCGCCATATTCCTCTTGCCAGTAGAAGGTCACGATATAGGACGGAATGATCTGTGAACAATACCTGGGATGCTTGTAGTAGTTCATGATCTGTGCCATTGACGTGGCCACACAGCCCGTGTAGGCCAGCTCGCCCACCGTGTCACCGTTCTCGTCGATGTCCATGAACTCAGGACAGCGGTTCCAGTAGGGACCTGCCTGATCCCAGTGGCTGGTGATCATCGGGGAGATACTGTTGCGGGTGGGACGGGGTGTCGAGAAATCGTTGCCTGTGATGCCGAGCGCATCGAGTGACGAGATCTGTTGTGCATAATTCTCGAGCCAAACCTTCATGTTGGCCGGTACCTTGTCTGGGTCAAAGCTGCCGTTGTCGGTGTAACCCAGAATCTGGGTCGTGCGGTCATCACCCGATACGATGATGTAACCCTTATTACCAGTCGTGTTGAAGATATAGTAACTGGACTGTTCGGTTGAACTACCGGCATTGAAACGCTTCGCGCGGTTAGCCGGGGTCGGTTGCAGCATGACACCCTTGTGGTGCTGCTGCATGAACTGATTGGCCGCTTCAAGGGCCTGCTCAGGGGTCACTGGAGCTGCCATTGCACTGATGGCAAGCAATAGTGAGGTTAAGACTGTAAATTTTCTCATTTCTTGATGTTAATGTATTATAGATTAATTGTTATCTAAACCGTAATCCGAAAAACGCGAGTGCAAAAATATGATATTTTTTGAAAATATACAATTTTGGGCACAAAAATTACGTCTTGTGCCCAAAGAAATATGATTCTGTAATTGAAATCGCCCTAAAATGTTAATTCTCTTAATTCGCTATGAATTTTGCTAGCTGCATTGTGTCAAGTTTACTGTTCTGTGTGGTCTTTCTTGTTGTGGATGCGCACTTTGAGCTCGTCAAAGCCGGTTCCATAGACACCGTTGACATTGCTCTGGGTGATGATGGCCTCACGGTCGGTTTCCTTGATGATGCGGAAGATGTTGACACTCTCGTGCTTGCGGCACATGACCATGACGATCTTGACGGGATCCTTGGTATACCAGCCGGTACCGTCAAGGATGGTGCAGCCTCGATGCGCCTCTTGGATGATGTTGTCGGCGATTTCGCGCCATTTCTTGCTGATGATGTGGAACTGGACGCTCTGGCGTGTGTTGTTGATGACACGGTCGGCGGCCACCGAGTAGATGACCATGAAGATGAGACCATACACGATCTTGTCAATCGAGTGGAACAATAGCCATGACGAGCAGATGATCAGCACGTCGCAGTACATCATCGTGCGGCCGAAGGAGACCGTGCTGTACTTTGCCACCATCGCGGCGATGATATCGGTTCCACCGGTGCTGCCGTTGTGGGTAAATACAATGCCCAGGCCGAAGCCGCACAACACGGCGCCCAGGATGACGTTCATGAACGTCTGCTGCTCGATGATGGGCGTGGGGAACATCGGCTGCAGGATTCCAATCATCACTGTGGCGATCGAGGCTCCGATGACCGTGCGCAACACAAATTGCTTGCCCACGCTATGGAAGGCGATGCACAACAGGATGATGTTGATGGCATAATAGGTGATGGCCACATTCCAGCCCAGCCAGAAGTGGATGAGTGATGAAAGACCCGTCACGCTGCCGATCACGATTTTCTCGGGAAGGATAAACGCGGTGAAGCCAAAGGCATAGCACAGCAGTCCGAAGGTGATCATCACATAGTCCTGCGCCAGTTTAAAGTATTTTCTTGTGGATAGTGTCATAGTGGTGTCCAAATTTTGGCCACAAAATTACTGAAAAAAAACATCTTTTGTGGGAAAAAGAACGATTATTGACATTGTTACCCGAAAAATAGTTGTACCTTTAGCGTGCCGTAAGAATGGCAAGCAACACATTATATATAATAATAAAAGACTTTCCTCCTCATGATTACAAGACTTTTTTTCTCTTCACTGGCTGTTCTCATCACCTCGCTGACCCTCGACGGCGTGGCTGTCGATCCGTGGTGGTGGGCCGTGATTGTCGCCATCGTGCTTGGTTTTATCAACTCATGGATCCGTCCCATCGTCAAGTTCCTCTCCATTCCCATCAACATGTTGACCCTGGGCTTGTTCACCCTTGTCATCAATGCATTGATGGTGATGCTGTGTTCATGGGTCATCGGGCCGCACTTTGTCGTGGCCAATTTCTGGTGGGCGCTGCTCTTCAGCATCGTGCTCACGCTGGTGGCTTGGCTGCTGCACTTCTTCTTTCCGAGTAAAGAGTGAGTGCTGGCCTGTATGGGCACAATACCGACCCCGTTCATGTTAATAACTTTTTTGTAGCAAAACATGTGATGGAGTGACGGGAAAAGACTAACTTTGTTGTCGAGCCGTGTGTCATAATTGCGTGCTGGAACTCCGCAATTGGCCATCAGGCCGATTGAAGGCCAGGGCATAGTTATGACGCAATCTCATGTATCGACTAGATAATCAAGAAACCGCGACATTTACGACATGAACAGAATAGGTAAATTGTATTTCAGATATGGCACTATGGGGTCAGCCAAGACCGCCATGCTGCTCACCCAGGCCTACAACTTTGAGGAGCGCGGCATGCAGTACCTGTGCATGAAGCCCATCATTGACGACCGTGAGAACGATAACGTCATCCGTTCGCGCATCGGTATCGAGCGCAAGTGCTCGTGGATTTATCCTGAGAGTGACCTCTATGCCATGCTCAAGGAGATGTTTGACTCGACACGTGTTGTAAAGGACTGGATTCTCATCGATGAGGCACAGTTCTTGTCGGCCCAGCAGATTGACCAGCTGGCACGCATCGTCGATGACTATGGTGTGAACGTGGTGTGCTACGGCCTGCGCACCGATTTCCAGTCCCACATGTTTGAGGGCTCCATGCGACTGTTTGAGCTTGCCGACACCATCGAGGAAATCAAGTCTACCTGTTCCTGCGGTCGCAAGACCATCATCAATGCCCGCATCGACTCGGCTGGCAACATTGTCACCGATGGTAACCAGGTCGAGATCGGCGGCGATGACAAGTACGTGTCGCTGTGCCGCCGTTGCTGGCGCAACCGCCGCATCGAGAGCACCAGCCGCAACGCCATCAAGTTTGAGGGTGAGTGAGGCATTTGCCGCACCCAGGACCGATCAAGAAACACGCAATGGCAGCTAGCCACATGGGGCTTGCTGCCATTGCGGTGTCTTGTAGTGAGGGGTCCCGATGGCTAAGGCCGCGCTTGCAAGGTGGCCTCTGGGTCCGTTTCACTACCCCTCTAAGGGCTATGGCCGATAGAGTTATTTGTTCTTTGACTCCTCGGGAGCGATACCTACCAGCTCGGGATCGATGAGGATGCGTCCGCAGTACTCACAGACGATGATCTTCTTGTGCATCTTGATCTCCATCTGGCGCTGAGCAGGGATGCGGTTGAAGCATCCTCCACAAGCATTACGTTGAACGACTACAACGCCCAGACCGTTGCGGGTGTTCTTGCGGATGCGCTTGAAGGCGGTCAGCAAGCGCTCCTCAATCTTGTTCTCCTGCTTCTTGGCCTTCTCGCGCAGGGTCTCCTCCTTCTGCTTGTTCTCGGAGACGATCTCGTTGAGCTCGCTCTTCTTCTCTTCGAGTGCATGCTCACGGTCGGTGCACATCTCTTGAGCTTTCTCGATCTCGCCCTTGAGGGCTTCGGACTTGCGTGAAGCCTCGTTCATCTTCTTCTCGGCGAGTTCGATGTTCAGGTTCTGGTATTCAATCTCCTTGGTCAGGTAGTCATACTCACGGTTGTTGCGCACGTTGTCCTGGTCCGAGGTGTACTTGTCGATAAGCTCCTCGGCCTTGGCCTTGATGTCGCGGTTGCGGGCGATTTCATCCTGTTGGATGGCGATTTCGTCCTCGTACTTGGCCACGCGGGTGTGAAGACCGGCAATCTCGTCCTCGAGGTCCTGTACCTCCTGTGGAAGTTCGCCTCTCAAGGTCTTGATAGCGTCAATCTCAGAGAGTTTCTGCTGCAAGTCATAGAGCGCTTTGAGTTTTTCTTCAACGGTGAGTTCTTTTTTGGGTGTTGCCATAACCTTGTGATTTATAAATAATTTACTTGATTAATCTCATTTTTTGCAAAATCGACTGCAAAGGTAGGATTTTTTTTCTGAATAATCTCTAAAAAAATCTCTTTTGTGAAATGTTCGCTCTCGTAGTGCCCGATGTCGGCCACGACGATGCGCTGGCAATTGTCGAGGAAATCGTGGTAACGCATGTCGGCGGTGACATAGAGCTGGGCTCCCATCTCGACGGCCTTGTCGAGCAGGAAACCGCCGGCACCGCCGCACAATGCGACGCGTCCGACGATAGTCTCCCCGTCGCCACTATAGCGCACGGCCCCCACCTCAAAGGCGGCCTTGACCCGCTTGAGTACCTCGCGGGCGGGCATCGCCGCTATATTGCCGATGACGCCGCATCCGGCATGCGGACAATCCGCGTCGCCATAGGGCGCCACCTGGTTGTCGTCAAGAAACTCGACATCGGTCATGCCGATCTTGTCAGCCATGCGGAAGGACACACCTTGCCATGCACTGTCCATGTTGGTGTGGGCGCTGTAGATGGTGATGTCATGCTTGATGGCCAGTGCCACTGTGCGCTCAACAGGTGTGCGGCCCATGATTTTCTTCAGGCCCTTGAAGATGAGCGGGTGGTGCGAGATGACCAGGTTGAAGCCGCGTTCGATGGCCTCGGCAACGACGGTCTCGGTCGCATCGGTGCACAACAGCACACCCGTGATGTCGGCCTCGGGGTCTCCTACCTGGATGCCTGCATTGTCCCACTCCTCCTGCAACCGCAGGGGGGCATATTGCTCGATGGCATCGGTGATTTCTCGTACTTTCATCAATCTGGAAGTAGGTTGTCCCTGGTTCCTAGAGCAACTAGAATATCTAGAGCATCTAGTTTCTCTAGTTCACCAGGGAGTAGAAACTTGAATTCTAAATCTTACCCTCGGCCTTGAGGCGGTCGCGGTCCACGTCGATATAGAGCTCGTCGAGCTGGCTCTGATCCACAGGACTGGGCGCGTCGAGCATGACATCGCGGCCACTGTTGTTCTTGGGGAAGGCGATGCAGTCACGGATGCTGTCCAGACCTGCCATGATCGACACGAAGCGGTCAAAACCGAAGGCCAGACCAGCATGGGGAGGTGCACCATACTTGAAGGCATTGATCAGGAAGCCGAACTGTGCCATGGCGCGCTCGGGGGTGAAGCCCAGGATGTCAAACATCTTGGCCTGCAGTTTACCGTCGTGGATACGCAGGCTGCCACCGCCCACCTCGATGCCGTTGCAGACGAAGTCGTAGGCCTTGGCGCGCACGCGCTCGGGGTGCTCGTCGAGCAAGGGAATATCGTCGGGATTGGGCATGGTGAACGGGTGGTGCGTTGCCATCAGGCGCTGCTCCTCGTCGCTCCACTCAAACAGCGGGAAGTCGATGATCCACAGGCACTCGAACTTGTTCTTGTCCCTCAGGCCCAGGCGGTCACCCATCTCCAGACGCAGGGTGCACAACTGCACGCGGGTCTTGTTGGCATTGTCTCCGCTCATGATGAGCACGAGGTCGCCGTCCTGGGCACCCATCTTTTCCTTGAGCTGCTGCCAAACGGCGGGCTCGTAGAACTTATCGACGCTGCTCTTGACGGTGCCGTCGGCATTGAACTTAACGTAAACCAAGCCCTTGGCACCGACCTGGGGACGCTTCACAAACTCTACCAGGCCATCAAGTTCCTTGCGCGAATAGCTGGCGCAGCCGGGAGCGCAGATAGCGCCGATGTAGTTAGCCTCGTTGAACACGGGGAAGGTGCCGGTTCCCTTGAGCACATCATCAACCTCGACAAAGGTCATGCCGAAGCGACGGTCTGGCTTGTCGCTGCCGTAGAGGCGCATGGCGTCGTGCCAGGTCATCTGTTCGAGCTTCTCGGGCAGGTCCACGTTGCGCACCTTCTTGAACAGGTGGCGTGCCAGACCCTCAAATACCTCAATCACATCCTCCTGGTCCACAAAGCTCATCTCGCAGTCGATCTGGGTGAACTCGGGCTGGCGGTCGGCACGCAGGTCCTCGTCGCGGAAGCACTTGGCAATCTGGAAGTAGCGGTCAAAGCCTGCCACCATCAGCAGCTGCTTGAGCGTCTGGGGGCTCTGGGGCAGGGCGTAGAACTGGCCCGGATTCATGCGCGAGGGCACGATGAAGTCGCGTGCTCCCTCGGGCGTGGAACCGATGAGGATTGGAGTCTCGACCTCCAGGAAGCCCTTGTCGTCAAGATAGTTGCGGATCAGGATGGCCATGTCGTGGCGCAGCTCCAGGTTGCGGCGAACGGCATTGCGGCGCAGGTCCAGATAGCGGTACTTCATCCTCAAGTCGTCGCCTCCGTCGGTGTTATCCTCGATGGTGAACGGCGGAGTGATGCTCTCGCTCAGGATATTCAGCTTGCTGGCGATGATCTCAATGTCGCCGGTGGGGATGTTGGCGTTCTTGCTTGAGCGCTCGGCCACGGTACCAACGACCTGGATGACGTATTCACGGCCCAGGTGGTTGGCCTGCTCACACAGGTCGGCATCCACTTCATTGTTAAACACGATTTGGGTAATGCCATAGCGGTCACGCAGGTCAACAAAGGTCATGCCACCCATCTTGCGGGTGCGCTGTACCCATCCTGCCAGAGTCACGACTTCGCCCACATTGGCAAGACGAAGTTCGCCGTTAGTCTTGGTTCTGTACATTGTAGTTATGGTTTATTGTGGTTGTTGTATCGTCACATGTCTTTTTAAACATACAAAGTTACTACATTCTTGCTAGAATAGTGGCTTTTGCAGGCAAAAAAAATGAAATTCATCGGTTTTAGCTTGTCATTTCCAGAAAAAGATGTACCTTTGCACCGCTCAAAATGAGAGCATCGGGGTGTAGCGCAGTCCGGTTAGCGCGCCTGCTTTGGGAGCAGGAGGTCCCTGGTTCGAATCCAGGTACCCCGACCGAGAATCAAAAAACGCTGATCAGCTCAGGCCACCGGTCTGCTGTTCAGCGTTCTTCAGTTAATGATGCGGTGAAAAATCGCCAGCGGTATCGTTTGAATGGCCGCTGGCGATGTACTACTAGTCTAGGAGATGTGTCAATGACTCAAGTCCTGAAGTGTTGACCTCTCTAGAAACATGAATTAATCAGCGTTGAGGAGCATGTCGATGAGAGCGGCAAGGTCATCGATGGTGATCTCTCCGTTCTGGTCGCAGTCTGCTCCAGGGTTGGCAACGGCACTGTCATTGAGCAAGAGGTCAATCAATGCAGCCACGTCATCGATGGTGATTTCCTGGTTGCCATCGACGTCACCGACGACGTAGGGGGTCTCGTCGCGCTCGCCCAGTTTGCGCTTGTTGGCGTTGGTGACATAGATGTCGGTCAACGCATTCTGGCGCAGCGGACGGCCGATGAAGGCCACGATGCTCAGGTTATCGGCATTCCAGGTGGTGGGGATGTTGACGGTGAACTCGTTCTTGTAGGTGTTGCCGGTCCTCTTGATGTTAACACCCTTAATCGAACCGATTGCTTGACGCAGGACATTGTTGTGAACGTAGTCGTTGCCACCGCTCACCTGCGGAGCCACGAGGCCATCCTCGGTGATATAGACGGTCAGCTTGCTGTCGGTACCCATGAGCTCGTCAAAGTCGGGAACCAGCTCGCCGTCGATGGTGATGACGGCCTGGCGGGTAGCTGCGTCATAGGTGCTGTTCACATTGACTGTTGCCCATGAGGGTGTCTCGGCAACTTGATCGAGGAAGGTGCTCATGGTGCTGGCAGGGAGTGCCGTCAGTACGGCATAAACGCTGTTGGCGCTTGAGATGCCTGCTGTGCGGTCAAAGGTGCCCTCGGGGAATCCGTCGATGCCCTGATAGCTGGTAATCGAGTCGGTCTGAGCAGTTCTGAAAGGATCGGTGTTGCCCATGTTCTCATGGATGGCAACCCATGCGATGTCATTGCGCATGTTGCACAGCTCCTGGATGTTGGCCGAGCCCTGCGGGCAGTAGGTGCAGCCAGTTGAGGTGAACTGCTCTACCAGTCTCATCTGGCGGGAGAAGCCGTTATCAAAGGCATGGAATGTTCCCGTCAAGGTGATGGGGTTATCCACTGGCTGACCCTTCAGGGTGGTCAATGTCAAGCTGATAGTGTGGTCAGCTGCAGTGAGACCCATAGTGGAGACCGACTCAATGATGCCGGTGAAGTTAAATCCCACGGCATCGGGGTTGGTGAAGGACTTGATATAGGTGCCATCGATGGCAACGTCAAAGGTCAAATCGCCGGCAGCGACCTCACCCGCTCCCAGGTTGCGTACCTTGAACGAGAAGCCCAGATCATCGCCCGTCTTGATGCTTTTCCTGCAATCGAAGTCATTCATTCGCAGGATGTACTCAGGGTAGTTGTCGCCCTCAGTGATGCATTGCAGGCTCAGGTTGCCCATCGTGTTCACACCATAGTTGATCCAATTGCTGCCCTTTAATATAAAGGTGGGATAGATGGTGCCGACATTGACAGCCGAGATAGGCCTGCTGGTACGGGTGAGCTGCTCGTAGTCGAAGCCGATCCTCAGACCATAGCCGTCGGGCAGATTGATTTCGTAAGGGGTCTCAAGCTCAATCAGGTTCCAGCCCTGACTGGAAACAGAGCATTCCCACTCGGTGATCTCACCAGTGGGCTTGCCATTGGTGTCGATGGGCATGACAAACACGCGTGTAACAGGTGCCTCCTCGGCCAGTCCGACACGGAAGGCGACAATCTTGCTGCCCTGGAAGACAGCCAGTTCCTCGTAGGAGATGTCGGTAGCAATGGGATTGACACCAGTCAGGAAGCTCTTGCCCCAACCGTTTGTCAACTCGACATCATCGGTGGTGTAGTGACCCATGATGCGTTGATTGGGTTCAAGCGTCAAGGCGCTGGCCGCTAGTGGCAGCAGCATTGCGGCTAAGATAATTGAAAGTAATTTCTTCATATCATTATGAACATTTAAAAGTGAATATATTGATAATTAATGTGATGCGATGATTTCGATAGATTGAAATTGCACTTTGTTGGAATACTATGCAAAATTAGAAAAAATTATTGATAACTACTACTTTTTCCCGTCTTTTTTTTAAATAAGGGGACTTCTATAAATTAGCTTGACATGAATTTTGATTTATTTTTGAGTAGATTTTGTTTTAGCTTTGCAGGAGCATAGCGAGCTATGGTCCAAGAAGATAAGACAAAATATGCCAAAAAGAAACAAAACTTGAGCAAATCGAATGCAAAGCCAAGCTCGCTTGAGCTTGGCTGAGATGCAGCCAAGTTTATCCAAAATACAGTCAACATAGAAGATAAACATTTCGGTAATTTATAGAAGTCCCCTATATTAATGTATAAGCCAGAATCATCGACATAAAAAAAATTAAACCTTGCTTGATGCCATGTGTCTAAAAAAATGTGTAACTTAGCCGATTGAAAAGATGAAGATGAAACGACTGCTCATAGCAACGATGGCCGCACTGATGACCGTAAGCGGCCTAATGGCCAGGAATGATGACGAGGTCATCGTCACCAAGCAACTCACCACGGGACAGCGCAACGCCTTGCCCGAAAAGACCATCATCGTGGAAATGAAGCGGCTTGCGCCAGCCAAGAATGCCGATACCGCGCTGCTCGATGCCATCACCCAAGTCATGGACACCATCGCCAGCGAGGACTATCAGAACCGCACCTTCGTGCTGATGCTTGAACCCAAGGACGGTGGTGATATTGCCATCACTGTCCACAGCGACGACATCGTGACACGCGGCAACAAGAATGCCAGCGTGTTCTATGGCTCGCTGGAACACAGTCGTTACCACTTCGTCCTGCTGACGATGAAGGGCAACGAGTCATTGCTGGAACAGACCTTCAAGCGGCAAGGCAAGGTGAAGTTTGTGCAGGAATTCGAGTTCGTGGACTACAGGACTCCACGCTACCCCACCAGCGTCATCGGCCGGTGGTCGCCCGGCAACGGCTTGCAATGGCAAGTGGTCTCCATCAACGAGGATCCCACTGCCGACCGTGACTCGTTTGACCGCCCAGCACATGCCCAAGACTAGAAATACAAGAGAGAATGACCATATAACAATGAACGAAGACCCTAAAACCAATAGGAATTATGTGATCGCCATCGGTCGGCAGTTCGGCAGCGGCGGACGCGAGGTGGGCCAGCGCGTAGCCCAGTTGCTCGACATCAACTACTTTGACAAGCAACTGCTGCTCGAGGCATCAAAGGTGAGCGGCATTCATCCCGAGATGTTTGAGGCAGCCGACGAGCGCACGCCCAAGTTCTTCCCCAGCCTGTGGCCGCTCAATCTGGCCATGGCAGGCTCGACATTCATGGGCGAGACATCGATGAGCGACGACCAGATCTACAAGGCACAGTGCCAAGTGATGAAGGACCTTGTAGACCGCAAGCCATGTGTCATCGTGGGACGCACGGCCGACTATGTCCTCCGTGACTACTGCACGGTCATCAGCGTGTTCCTCCACGCACCCATCGATGACCGCGTCAGGCGCATCATCGACCGTGGTGACTGCGACACACGCGAGGCTGCCGAGAAGCGCAGCGACAAGATGAACAAGCTGCGCGCCGAGTACTACAACTTCTACACCGACAAGCTGTGGGGCCATGCCGAGAGCTACGACCTCTCTATCGACTCCAGCCTGCTGGGCATCGAGGGCACCGCACAACTCATCGTCGAGTTCGTCAAGCGATGCCTGGGATAACTTCGACAACACTCTGGTTATAAAAGGGACACAATAAATACTACAAACACAAATCGCTGAAAACCAGATTTGTATTTATAGTATTTATTGTTGTTTTAGACCGCCATCAATCGATAAGGCGGTAGATCATGGCGTAGTTGATGGCTTCGGTAATGCTGTCGGTGTCGAATTTCTCGAGAATGCTCTTGCGGTAGCCTTTCACAGTGTCAAACGACTTGAACATCAGCTGGGCGATTTCCTGGGTAGTGTAGCCCATGGCCGAATACTTGATGACCTGTGTCTCCTGCTCGGTGAGGGAGATGTAAGGAACCGGCTTCCACGTGCCGCTCTCCAGGTCCAGGTTCCAACCCTCGTGCGTGCGATTGTTAAACATCAGTATGGTGTCATCGTTCTGCTTGGTGGGGATGGAAGCTACGCACAGCGCGAGCCAAATCCTGCCGTTGGGCATCATCTTGAGCGGCGTCAACTGGTGGTTGATGGTCTGCACCTTCTTGGACACGGTATTAATGACCCTGAAGTTGTAGGACAGCGTGTAATAGCGCTTCTCGGCAGCAGGGATGTCCTTGGAGAAATAAAAGCCAGAGGAATTGATTATCAACAGTCGCTTGAGATCCTCCTCAGGCACATTGTCGATATAGAAATTATAGCCGATTTCCTTGACCTCGCTGGCCGACAGGCCGCACAGGAACAGCGGATTCTCGCTCACATAGAGGAAATTCTTCTTGAAGTAGTCGATGATATACACACTCTTGTAGGTCATGCGCGAGAACGCATCCACCGAGTCCACAACATCCTGGATGCCCTGGTAATCCTCTTCGGTGACACCCGTCACCGCATTGTCCATGATAAAGAAATCCTCAACCCTTGCCATGATCAATCAAAACGTGCTTTGTGAACTCCATTGTTCCCAATCGGTAGAATTGAGATAGGACTGCAATTGCAGTTTCAATGGCTCCAGATTGTTGGTCACGACATCCCACACAACGACATCATCTATTTGGAAATACTCAAGAACGATATAGTTGCGCATACCTTTAACCATTTTCCATGGTGTGTCAGGGTGAGTCGTTTGGAACTCGGTTGTAACCATATTGGCCGCTTCGCCAATAATCTCAATATTCTTGACAACGGCATAGTACATCATGTCGTCATTCACCAGGTCCTCATAAGATTTACCCTCGGCGTAACGCAAGATACGGTCGATGGCTGCAATCATGTGCTGCAGACGTTCTCTATCTTTAAGCGGTTCTCTCATAAACAAGTTTACGGTCACGTTCAACACTGGCACGCGCAAAGGGGGCAAGCGACCGTTCGGTCACCAAATCCACATTGCGGCCAAGAAGTTCCTTCAAGTCCTCATACATGCCAAAGAACTTCATGCCAACCGGCACGCTCGGATCCAGAACAATCAAGATGTCCACGTCACTGTCTGGTCGCTGTTCACCACGCGAAAATGAGCCAAAAATCCAAGCCTTCAAGACTGGCTGCGTCTTGAAGTATTCGGCTATCGTTTTTTCTATCGCGGCAGTGGTCATCAGTGTCGTCATTAATATAATGTCGCAAAATTAAATCTTTTTTACCATAAAAGCAAGAATTAAGCATTGTTTTGAATTACTCACGCATGCGTTCCCTATTGTGCGAAGTGATTATATCTGAAAATGACGTTTTCTTGTTAAAAAAATGAGTGGTTTAGTGTTATATTGATGTAACAGCAAAACATTATAGGAGAATCGACGCTAACCCAAAAACACCCATTTGGGTATTGCAGGCACCCTATTTCTTTCAATAATTTTGCAGCGTAATAACACAAATCAATATCATTATGAAAACAATCACTTCAATCATTATGCTAGCGCTCAGCATTGTAATTGCCCCGCAACTGCAAGCTGCTGAGCCGACGGACAGCCTCACGACTGCCGCTGGCGATAGCCTGAGCGTGCAACTGCAAGAACTCACCGTCGAGGCCCCCAAAGCCGTAATACGACGCGAAGGCATGAATTACACCATCAGCAACCTGAGTGGTACTTTCCTTGCCGATGCGGGAAGCCTTATCGACATGCTGCGCTGGACGCCCGGACTCATTGTCAACGACGAGAACGACATCAAGACAGGCGACAACAAGAGCGTGGGCGAGATCTACATCGACGACCGCAAGGTCACCGACCGTAACCTGTTACTCACCCTGCCGTCCAACCAGGTGAGCAAGGTGGAAATCATCCGCGACTTGAGTGCCCGCTATTCAGGGCCCACCATCAAGATCACGCTCAAAAAAGGGCTGAAAGACTATCTGGGGCTGAGTGTGGGCAGCACTACCGCATTCCAGCGCCGTGTGAGCGAGAGCACATGGGCCAACGTCAATGCCAAGTACGGGAAATGGGCACTCAATGGCTCGTTGCGCTACACATTGAGCAACGGCAAGTCCTACGACTTCAACAGGACGACCATCACCAACCCTGATGATGGCAGCCTTATTCTGGACGATTCCAGGGACGGCGGTTTCACCTACCGACGCAACAACTGGTACTGGAATGCGGGCATTAACTACTTTGCCTCACCACACTTGACACTCATCGCGCAATACTCGGGCAGCACAAGTGCTGGACGACTCACCCATTATTCCCTCCATGATCTCCTCTACCTGGGTGTGGACAGCGTAGTTGACGAATTGCAACATGAACCCGATGGAAATAGGTACAACCATAATGCCACTGCAGGACTGACCTACAAGCCCGCAGACGACAAGACGCTAACCCTCACGGTGAGTTACTCGAGGCGATCTACTGACAACATGCGCACCATCACCCTCACACCTGCCAACGGCGACGAGACAATCAACACCACCCACACCCAGAACCGTTACAACCTGTGGGACGGTGAGGCCAATTATGCCTTCCCGATTCTAGGCAGCGAAATTGAAGTTGGCACCAACCTGAGTTGGATCAGCAACAAATACAGTTACACCTACAACGATGCGGTTCAGCCCAGTCACCGCGACGACTTCACGGGAGCGTGGTATGGCTCGTGGAAGCGCGCCTACGGCAACTGGAAACCTGAGGTGGGCCTGCGAGTCGTCTATAATGACACAAGGCTCAAGCAGGGCGACAACACTGATGACAAACAGGAAAAACGCACGTCGTTGCGCCCCCATGCGTCACTGCTCTACACCATCAACGACAACTACCAGTTGAAGGCACAATACAGCGTGTCGGGCGGCTACGCGTCCATCTCGCAGCTCAATCCAGCCATTGTCTATGAGTCGATGCTACACTACAGCAAGGGCAATCCCGACTTGAAGCAGTACACCTGGCACTACGCCAGCCTGAGTGCCAACCTCAAGGACTTCAGTGTGCAGGCCTCATTTGCTTGCACCCTGCATGACATTTTCACAGCCATTTTGCCCTACGGCGACGATTATTCCATCATTGACTTTCCCGTCAACAGCCGCTATAGCAATACATGGGCCTTGTATGCCGATTACTCGCACACCTTCGGCAAGGTAAGCGTCAATGCTTCGTTGAGCGGCTATCTGTTCCACACCAAATTTGAACGCATGGAGGGCTACCTCAATCCACCAATCAGCAGTCAGTCCATGAGTGCCTATGCCCAGGCCCGCTGGCAGTTCTGCAAGAGTGGCGAGTTCTATGGTTCAGTACGCTATACAAGCCCCATGCAAGTGGATCTGACCCGCACGGGACGTTCGCTCGGCATCAACCTGGGCTATACCCAGCGCTTCCTTGACAATCGCCTGCGCGTCACCGTCGAGGGCAATGACTTGCTCAACCAGGCCGTCACCCCGCGTTGGAGCCAGAACTACGGCCACGTCAGTCAGTGGCAGCGCAACCGCTACGACACCCGTGGCGTGACCCTGCGTGTGCAATACGTCTTCAACACCCTCAACAACGGTTACCGCAACGCCCGCATCAACAAGCAAAGCGACCAACGCGCGAACTGATAAGTAAGCATCTAAAAGTCGGGCTAACGGCCAAGTAATTAAGTGAAAATAAAGCAAGACGGTATTTTTTACTTGATTATATGAATAATTTTGCCCAATTTCTCGCGCAAAGCGCGATGAATGCTAACAATAGCCAATTATGACACGTTCCTTCTCCCTTTCGTTAAGACTAAATAAGTTTTCAGTTAAGACTTGGTAAGCCGAGGAATTACGGAAGGACGGAGCGAAGAAAGTAATTTTGCCACCGAAATCAATTAGAAAAACATCAAATGAAAATGTCGAGGATTATAGTAACGCTGGTAGCAGTCATGGGTATGACTGCCCATGCGTTGGCCCAGGAGAGCGCCTTGGACTTGGGTGTTTCGGCCCAATGTGACAGCGTGATGACTGACACGTTGCCCGAGATGGTTGTGACGGCTAAGGGGCAGATTGAGACGGCCGACAAAGCCATTCTGGTGCCTACGGCTGCTCTGCGCAAGCACGCTGCCAATGCGCTGGACCTGACGGGGCTGATGAACGTTGCAGGCCTGGTGGTGTCGCCGCAGGATAAATCGGTGACGACCCACACTGGCGGTGAGGTGGTGCTGTGCATCAATGGCGTGCCTGCCCGCGCCGAGGACGTGGCCATGCTACAGGCACAGGATGTGGCCAGCGTGGAGTATCTGCGCACTCCTTCGGGCAAATGGACAGGCAAAGCGGCAGTGCTCAACTATGTTGTCCGCAACTCGGGCGGCAACGTCTATCTCTCAGCCGACGAGGGGTTCATTTATCAGCGTGGCGAGTATGCGGCTGCGGTCGATTACACCTGCGGCAAGACTAAGCTACGGCTGGCGGCTATGGGCAACTGGGATCGCAATCACAGTTATGTAGAAGAGTCCGGGCTCTACACCTTTGCTAATGGCCTTCAGCTGACCCGCTACTACAGCCCTGACCATGCACTCGCGCGACACCACGGTGAGGATGTGCGCTTTGAGTTGACCAACAAGGGCGATGCCTACCGCTTCAACCTTGCCCTGGGCCTGGATGCAGCAACCGTGCCGGCCCAGGACATGACAACTGCCGTGATTTATCCCGCCGACACCACGACCATGCATCGTCACTCGGACAGCAAGGCTCTGTCGCCCAACATCTCGCTTGAATACACCAAGTGGCTGCCCTCCAGCCAGACCTTGCAGTTTGTCGCTAGCGGCAGCTACGGCCACAATACTTATCACAGCCTGTATGAGGAAACCGACCAGAGCGCAGTGACCTCGCGTGTCAAGGAAGACAACTTCGCACTGGCTGGGCAGGGGCTCTACTTCAAGACGTTTACCAATCAACTGATGTTGATGCTGACGGCAGGGCACACGCTCAGCAACTACAAGGACCACTATAGCGGCACCTCGACCGGCTATCAGCATTTGATCACTAATATCACGACAGCCATGCTGCAGCTCAGCCGCTCTGCTGGCAGTGTGTCGTGGTATGCCACGGCAGGCGTGTCTAACTCGGCGGTATCGCTGGGCGGCAAGCACTACAACTACTGCAGCCCCATCGCCTACTATGGCGGAAGCTACGTTCCACGGCAGGATCTGTCGCTCTCGTTGAACGGCGTGCTGACCCATACGCTGTTCGACCCCAGCAACAAGAACAGCATGACGCTGCCCGTCTCGTTCTTTGAGGCCACGCAGGGAAACCCTGACATCGAGCCCCTGCAGGTGTTGAGCAACACGCTGTCGCTGAGCAAGCAGTGGGGCAAGCACTCACTGGCTGTCTCCTATATGAGCTACATCTACTTCAACAACATCGTGCATCAGTACCATGCCGATGCGTCTGTCATTTATGACAAGAAACTGAATGACGGTAACTTCTATGGCAACATGCTCAGTGCGAGCTGGTCATTCAGCGCTTTGAGCGACCGCCTGCGCGTGGGACTGACGGGTATAGGCGAGTACAATGCTGTTCGCGGCGATGTGTATGACCTGTCACGGACCATCGTTCGCGGCCGTGCCAGCGTGACCTGGCTGCAGGGAGACTTCAAGTTTGGCGCAAACTTCAAGTCCCCATCCACGCAACTCGACATCCGCGAGCCGCTGCTGGTACATGACCCCATGAAGCTGGACTTCATGGCTGGATGGAACCACAACGGCTGGAGCGTGGAGTTACGGCTTAACAACCCTTTCCACCGATACTACAAGAACCACGAGTGGATGGACTATGGCTGCTACGACATGGACCGCTGGCGCATGAACGAAACAGCAGGCCGAAACGTGAGCCTGAAAGTGACCTACACCTTCAATTTCGGCAAAAAGACCGACCGCAGCGACATGCAGATCAATCCCGTCATCAACAGCGCCATCATGAAATCGCTGTAAACCGCGCAGATGCCTAACGTGACATCCTATACTTTCAACTTGGAGACCCCTAATAATCTTTGGCAATGATATTGATGTTGGCCCAAACCTAACAGGATTTACGCTAATTTCCCATTTTTTTTGAAAAAAGAACTGAAATATTTTGATATTAAAATTAATATCATTAGCTTTGCAGTGTCAAATTAAACGAGAGAAAAATGAAGTACAACGAGCTGCACAGAAAGCTACTTGCTATCGGCTGCGAGAGACTGAAAAAACAAAGGGCCGGCCACCCGCTATGGTATAGCCCAATCACAAGGAAGACATTCACCACAAGCAACCACTTGAGTGAAGAGGTAAAGCCGGGAACACTAAAATCAATCAAGCGGGATTCGGGGTTACAATAACCAGATTCCCCCGAGTGGTCAAACAAGAGATAATCATTAAACAGTAGATATTATGAAAAAGGTTAGAGTATTTATAGAGCGTGGCAGCGATGGCGGCTATGGAGCCTATATGCCCGATGATGACGGTCTGGACTATGGCGTGAGCGGTGTGGGCGATACCGTGACCGAGGTGGTCGAAGATTTCAATGCGGCCTATCAGGAGATGAAGGAATTCTATGCCGAGGAGGGCAAGCCGTTTGAGGAGGTAGAGTTCGTCTTCAGTTATGATGTGCCTTCATTCTTGCAGTATTACAAAGGTCTGCTGACGTTGGCAGGCTTATCTCGTATCACGGGTGTTGCTCAGGGCCAGTTGTCGCATTATGTGACAGGGCGCCGCCATCCGAGTGCCAAAACGGTAGAAAAAATCCAGAAGGCACTTAACAACTTTGGTGGAGAGTTGAGCAAGGTAGATTTTGCTCCCGTGAATTAATACAGCCTGCGTCTCGTTTGATTTGACACCTTGAGACCATTTCACAAGCTGCTTGCGTCCCGTGTCGCCCACCGAGGGTAATGCGGGGCGCATTTTTTGTGTTCGACAGCATGTTTCTTCATTTTCTGGAGTTTTTGCTTGTTCATTTACATGATTTTCCTTTAATTTGCAGTGCGTTTAAAAGAACTAAGGCCAGCAAACAGGCCGTTTTTCCCGCAGGAGGGCTTTCCTGCGGGATTTTTTGCTTTTTGTTGTACGATTTTTCGTACAACAATTTGTACAATACGAAAAATCGTATTAACTTTGCAGCGTCAAAAATCAATTAATTGATCTATGACAAAAGTTCTTTTAAACGAAGCTGAGCTCGAGTTGATTGAAGCAATCAAAAATCTCAGGCAAGCATATCCCAACGGATATGAAAACCTGCTCTGGTATGCCCAACAGCTGTTCGACGAATTAGTCGAAATGCCGCCAGGGGATGAGTGATCATCCGGCCCCCGTCACGAGCGGTGGGGGTCTTTAAAAGAACTTTTTCAGGAAACAAATTGTTTAACGATTCATATTAACTTTTAAACGCAGTGTCTATGAAGGAATCAAGCAATGTAGAAATGAACATGAAGTCGAGGCTGCAGGATATCCTGCTGTCAATCACATGGAGGGACATCGCCCGCCGCTACTTCGGCAAGTCGAGTTCCTGGCTGTACCATAAGCTGGACGGCATCAACGGCAACGGAGGAAAGGACGAGTTTTCACCTGATGAGGCGAAGCTGTTGCAGTCTGCGCTCTATGACCTGGCTGACCGCATCCGTGCCGCTGCCGACAGAATTTAGAATGAGATTTTACGCTTCTATCAACCAGTCTTTTGTGTCCCGTGTCGCCCACCAAGGGCAATGCGGGGTGCATTTTTTGTGTTCGACAGCATGTTTTTGCATCTTTGAGTCTCCCTCTTGGGTGTTGCGAGCGGGAAGATAGTGCTGCACTTTGCCCAAATGAACATTTTGTTTTTCAAACAATTGAAATTCAGCGATTTGAAAAATGATAAATGAAGTGCGATTATTTGCTGGATTCGGTAATTGTCAGTAATTTTGCAGAAAAGCTCAAGAAGATGAAGAAACCAGCAGAAATCCGCATCAAGCAGTCGGTGCGTCGTGCAACAACTGGCACGGTCACACCTGGCATGGTCGCTATCGCCATTGGATGGCGAAGTAGATGTCTCCATCTAATCGCCTATTTAGATAGAGTTCCAAATGAAAATGACAATGAGGCCGTTAGCGATATAGCGGGAGAAATAATCAGCGATTTCCCTGATTACTTCTTGAAAACCAAGGAAGAATGCCGCCTGATCGACCAGCAAAACCCGCAATCCAATGAACAATTAGATTGCTTCATCTACCTGAAATGAGGAAAAATAAGCACTCACTCAATGCATTAAAGAAAAGGCTTATACAACGATGGATATTTTAAAGGATTTATACGAGGGTAGAATATCAGAGGATCAGGCCCATGATATTTTCAATAGTATAGTTGATGCCTTCCATGCGGGACAATTTGAGACAAATGATGAAGGGACATTACTTGGAAGCCCGTTTGAATCTCTATTTGGAATGGATAATTTCGAGTTTACGGCTAAATGTCATGGAGTTCCATTGTCAATAGTTGCCCATTGGCGATATCAAGGTTGGCCCGATAGATGTTGTATTACTGATCAACAGATTGATTATCGGAACGACCATTGGTTAGCGAGAGAGATTGCGAATGGAGAATATGGCCTAATGAAACTCTGAAGATGACATCATCAAGACCGGTTTATGAATCTAATAAGTATCATCGCAATATGGAGTATTATACATTAAAAACATCATCAGATAAAAAAGTGATCGGCTGTTATCCTCAAGTCGATTGCCAAACGATATTTCAAGCTCAGTTGCTTTCGCCTGGGGAATTGATGAAGTGTGCTCCTAAATTGATCTTTGAATTAAAAAGAAGCGCACAGATGACCGATGTGCTTGCAACAACCAGCGGGCCTCTAACCGATTTTCTTGTCAACGATAAAACATTGAGAACATTTTCTGAATTCAATCTGATGCGCCACCAGGTTTTTGATGTCACAGTTATATCCAGTAAAAAGAATAATGACGAGTATCATTGGTTGCATTTCACACAGCCTGAATTGCCTTATCTCCTGGATTATCAACGTACCGAGTTCATTGAAACAGAATATGGAATCTCAGATGTGGGTCCGATTAGAATTGAGTCTTTTGATCACTACTCAGAATTAAAAAGTAAGGATAAGAGCGAAGGATTGGCTTTTGGTATAAGGCTTAATCAAATTGCATTATCTCAGAATTTCGATTTGCCTCTTGATTTATTCCATTTGGATCCATTCGATTCCAGGACTTTTATTTCTAAACGGCTAAAGGACAGGATTGAAGAAATGAATCTGATTGGATTTGAAATACAAGAAATAGACATACGCCTACCCGGCAATGCCATAGAATGATTATTTGTTAAATCAATATCTCGTTATGAAAAAGAGAATCCGCAAGAAACTCCATGTGGGCGAATTCAAGCAGACCGGCAACGTCATTTTCATCAATACTGACGGTAACGAGCAAACCGCTGAAAACGTCCTGAAGTTGCTTGAGCCCATCATTGAAAGCCACTCGCTGACTATTGCTGGAGGAGGTACCGGAAGAATCATCATCCCGCCAGGGAGATTCTGCAAGCAGATGCCCCTATTGGCTGGTATCGTCGTCACAACAGTAGCAGATGAAACATTCGACCCAGACCTAATGATGATCTTGGTTTATGTGAAAGGAGCCTCCGATGTGCCACAACAAGCACTTGATGCCATCATGGAAACCTTTGCCGATGAAAAGTATGAACTGCAGATCAGCAAAAGAATGGAGTTATGGAATAGCAGACTATAGTTAATCGTTTAAATATCACAACGAGATGTTTTCCCATGTATTTGAGCAGAACAATTGGCACATCGTGGCTGCCAGTCTGCTATTGATCTGGACATTGTTCAACGCTGTTTTTGATGGAATCTTTAGTCCCAAGAAATGGCGAGCGATGACTACGACAAAGAAACGAATATATCTGACTTTCTTACTTTTTGGATTAACCTTGTCCATGGTCACTTTTTTTGCACCTATACTGCAAGGCGCTTGTCTCATTTGTTTTGGTATCAGACTTCTTGTTGATGATTATTGTGAATATCGGAGCCATCGATGGGACTATAGATTCGAGCATATTGGTTTTGGCATAGTGTTCATACTGATTGGAATTCTCATGTCTCTATAATTGTTATGATGAAGTATATGATTTAATCATACTCTTATATTATGTATTCTACCCATGCGCTACAACCGCCCTACCGCCAACCACATGAAGGATTAATTCTAGGACAATGGTTCATGATGAACTTTTCGTTTTTCAAACAATTGAAATTCAATATTTTGAAAAGTGAGAAATGAACCTCAATTATTTGCTGGACTCGGTAATTGTCAGTAACTTTGCAAGCGAGGAATATCCGCATTTTTGAACGATTTAACAGGATAACGATATGAAACATATTTTTCTCTTGATGACCTTTCTCATCAGTTCGCTTGCGATCCAGGCTCAATCAATAGAGGCCTTGCGAGATTCCATGGCGGCCGGTAACCTCAATAGTCAGGTTGATCTGGCAATACATTATCTTTTCGGTGATGATGTGGAGCAAGACACTGAGATGGCTTTGTCGCTCATCCGCGAGGCCGCAGACAAGGGCAACCGCTATGGCGAATTATGGATGGGTATGTGCTATAAATATGCCTATGGGGTCGAAACTGATTATGACGAAGCCTTCCGCTGGTTCATGAGTTCGGCTCAGAAAGGCAATATAAGCGCCATGGGCATGCTGGGCGAAGCATACAAGTATGGCCAAGGAACCGAAACCGATTTGGCCACGGCCATCCGTTACTACGAGCAGGGCGCAGCAGGAGGTGACGCTCTATCCCAACACGCGCTGGGCATGCAATACCTCGTTGGAGAAGGTGTTGAAAGGAATTGGGAGAAAAGTTTTGACCTGTTCAAGCAGTCTGCTGAACAGAGTTACCCTGATGCCCTTGACATGCTGACATTGTCTTACTTCAATGGTTGGGGCACCCCGAAAAGCCAAGTTAAAGCCATCCAGTGCCTTGAGGCGCTGAAACAAGGGCAAGACGAGTCAACCATCCAAGAGATTGATGAGGCCATTGCCAATATCAACGAGGGAGATACACTGAGCGCATACGAGTTTCAATTCCGGATCTTGCCGCTACGGTTGGCAGGGTACGCTAACGGCGCCATCGACGAGGAGCAACTGGTCGATCTGGATGGGCTTAACCTGCAGCTGGGGCTCATGTTTGTATTGACTCACTATGAATGCGACCTAGACTCGCTGTCCATCAGCACGCATCAAGTGGACGATTCCATCACTGTTCATGTCATCCACATGCCCGAGCCAAGCCGCGCACCATTGTGCAAGTATGCCGCCTACGTTATGGACAAGAAGAATGGCCTGAGCCGTTACTACACATTGGAAAAGACCTATAATCTCTTTGGCGAATCTGGCGTTGCCGACCCCTATGTTGTGGGCGGTATGGCAATAGACGATGATGACGACGGAGGGGCTTCGTCCAGCAGTAATTACCCCGATGGCTTTTCCCACCTCAATTACGGCTGTATTGAGGGAGAACCCACCGAGGAAAACTTCGTCAACACCATCCTGCGTCTGTTCAAGAACGCTTATTCACACCAATAATTGACAAACCACCCCATCGTGATCACATTCGCTATGAAACGATTTCTTCTATATGTAGCCCTGTTGCTTGGCTCGCTTATAGCCCAGGCGCAACCTGCCGTTGAATTCCATGATGTCACGGCGGCCATTACCGACTCGGTGCGCATCGTGCCCAATTTCTCTTTGGGCGACACCCGTTCTTACCGTGCCACGGTAAAGACCGAAATCAGTGAGGCGAGATCTGACTCATCATCGGTGGATTACCACATGAAAGTTGAGTCGGTTGACCCGGATCATTACGGCCTGCTCTTAACCCTTGATAATTTCGATCACAACCCATCACGCTTCCCTGACACGGGCAAGTTGATTGAATGCTGTGGCACCGAAGGGTTTCATTTCTTCTTCAATCGCCATAGCTTGAAGGTGGACAGCATCGATTGTTCCAATTTGGTGAAACCATTAAAGGAATTTCTGATTAAAGTCTCAAGTGGAATTAACCAAGCGCTGGATGAAGATTCCACACAGTTATTCATTGATAATGAATTGGATAGCGGCATCAATGAGATGGCAAAAAAGCTACTGGAAGAGACCATACAGACCTGGGCTGACCAATATGGCCGTACCTATGCCATGGGTGGCTCCCGATGGATTGAAACCGATGAAGACTTTGAAACCATTGAGGTTGAAGATATTGATGCCACCAATGAAGATGAGGAACTGCCCGAAGGAGAGGACGAAGATATGCCCGATCTGTCTTCGAAAGAGGTTCATCAGGCATTTGCGCACATCAACGAGGACGGGACCTTCTTTTACCGGGAAAAAATCTCGTGGGAATCCGTTATGCTTGACAACTGGTTTGAGGTGCAAGAGGCTTCATTTGACGCCAACGGTTGGCCGATAGAGATAACAAGCACAATCACTATGGGCGAGACCAACATCTCCATCCACTGGCAACTGATTAATGAGAATGACTGACTTTGCCGAAGGCAATGGAAAAGAACGAAAAAAACATACTTTGCATTGGGACTTATTTCCTGGTATTAGGATTCATTTGCGCCCTGCTGGCTCCGATGTTTTATTCCACAACATATAATAGCAGCATCGTGTGCCCGGTTTGTGTCATCCTGATGTGTGCACCTCGATTATTCTACAATAGAAAGACATGGACGAGCGTGCTGCTCTTGACTTGCTGCATCTTGACGTCATTAGTATTGCTGCATTTTTACGTGATGCTAATCCTGCTATCTGGCCTTGAACAAACGCATGTCAGCGATTACATCTGTATGGCAATCATCACGGCAATTGTATTAATGCACTTCTACCTATGCTACCGCCTCTACAAGTTACTTTTTAAGGGGGCTTCTATAAATTAGCTTGACATTGATTTTGATTTATTTTTGAGCAGATTTTGACTTAACTTCGCAGGAGCATAGCGAGCTATGGTCCAAGAAGATAAGGCAAAAGGTGCCAAAAAGAAACAAAATCTGGTC
>JAFTEU010000068.1 GCA_017453505.1 Muribaculaceae bacterium | reverse complement strand
TTTTTGAGTAGATTTTGTTTTAGCTTTGCAGGAGCATAGCGAGCTATGGTCCAAGAAGATAAGACAAAATATGCCAAAAAGAAACAAAATACAGTCAACATAGAAGATAAACATTTCGGTAATTTATAGAAGTCCCCTATAATGATAAGTCGGGATTACTTGAGGTGGGGGGCGAGGGCATCGCGCCAGATGAGATAGCCCTGGCCCATGAGGTGGAGGCCGTCGTTGGTGAGGTCGGCGCGCAGGCGGCCTTGGTTGTCGGCAAACAGGGGATAGAGGTTGATCCACGTCACGCCCTGGCGGTGGGCGACTTGCTCGAGCAGGGCGTTGGCCTCGACGACGACGTGCTCACGGCCCTTGAGCAGCTTCCACTCGCGCACGTCGTTGTTGAAGGGGAGCAGGCTCTGGAGGTAAATCCGGGTCCGTGGGGAACCTTGCTTGACCATGACGATGAGCCTCTCCATGGCGCGGGCGATGCTGTCGGCGCTGACGTCATGGGAGATATCGTTAACGCCACACATGATGAACATCTTCTTGGGCTGCCCCTTGATGATAGGATCGATGCGGTCGATAAGCCCCTGCACGATGTCGCCGACGATACCGCGGTTCTTGATGTGGCGGTTGCCCATCAGCTCGTTAAACTCACAGCCATCGGTCAGGCTATTGCCCAGCATGACGATGTCCTTCTTGCCGATGGGCAGCTCGTCAAAGAGCGTAGCCCGTCGGGCATAGTATGGGTCCTGATTGGCCAATTGGGCCACAGCCGTGAGGCACAAGAGTGCCGTCACGGCCAGCAATGCAATTCTTTTCACTGCATTCCAGTTATTAATGAAATGGAACAAGCGCCATCTCTAATCTTTTATCTTTTATCTCTAATCTGTCGTTCTGTTTCCCCGATAGGCATCGATAGCCTTCTTCACCGACCCGTGCAGCAACAGCAGGCGCTTGGCATCGTCATAGGGGATCTGGAGTTCATCGACAAGCCAGCGGGTGCCACGGTCCACGAGCTTCTGGTTGGTCAGCTGCATGTTGACCATCTTGTTGCCCTTGACGCGTCCCATCTGGATCATCACGCTGGTCGAGATCATGTTGCAGATGAGCTTCTGTCCCGTGCCGCTCTTCATGCGCGAGCTGCCGGTGACATACTCGGGACCGACGATCATCTCGATGGGGATCTCGGCGACCTCGCTCACCGGGGCACCGGGGTTGCTGGTGATGGCCGCGGTGAGGCAGCCATTGGCCCGTGCGTCACGCAGGGCCCCGATCACATAGGGGGTAGTCCCCGATGCCGCGATGCCAATGACGGTGTCGAGCGGCGAGACGTTATACTCCTGCAGGTCTTTCCACCCCTGGGCCGTATCATCCTCAGCGTTCTCCACAGCGTTGCGCAGGGCAACGTCACCGCCGGCGATGATGCCGATAATCCAATCGGGCGACATGCCGAAGGTGGGCGGGATCTCGCTGGCATCCAGCACACCCAGCCTGCCGCTGGTGCCCGCACCCATGTAGAAGATGCGGCCACCCTTCTTCATGCGTTCGACTATGCCGGTGACCAGGCGCTCAATCTGCGGGATTGCCTGCTGCACGGCATCGGCCACCTTATGGTCTTCCTGGTTAATCTCGGTGAGCAATTCATGCACCGACTTCTGCTCCAGGTTATCGTAGAGCGACTCTTGTTCGCTGATTTTCACAAATGCCATAATCGTATCAAATTTTTATTCTACTACTACCATCACGCCATCGACAACGAGACGTGACAGGTTCTGTCGCGGCCACGCCAAGGCGAGGCCCTACACTACTGCTCGGTCGAATGGAACTTCACCAGGCCCTCCATAGGATCCTTGATAATGGTGCCGATGGTGATGCCCAGGGCATCAGCGGCCTCTTGCAGCACGGCTTTCTCGCAGAAGGCTATCGAGCCCACGAAGTTGCAGGGCAGCTCCTTATAGCCCGGATAGCTGGCCACGTTGCGCGTGAAGAAGTCGGTGAACGACCGCAGCACGATATTGTGGATGGCGGGCTCATCGATGTTGTGCTCCAGGAAGGGGGCAAACTGTGCCAGGAAACGATTGGCGGCCGGCTTGCGGTAGACCGAGGTGATGATGGTCGTGTAGTCCAGGTTGTACTCGCGCATGAACTTCTCGCACAGGTGCTCCGGCAGCTGCTTCTTGAGCACATCGCCCACAAGCATTTTGCCCAGCACGGCGCCACTGCCCTCGTCGCCCAGGATATAGCCCAGCGGCGACACATTCATCACCACCTTCTCGCCGTCATAGTAGCACGAGTTGCTGCCCGTGCCCATGATGCAGGCGATGCCAGGCTCACGGCCACACACGGCACGCGCCGCAGCCAGCAGGTCACTGGCCACCTCAATCTTGCCCGCACTGGGCAGATTGACGCGCAGGGCGTTGACCACCTGCTGCTTGATCTCATCCGAAATGATGCCCGCTCCATAGTAATGGATCTCGTCCACCTTATAATTGGTCAAGTGGGGCATCAGCTCACGCTTGATCTGTTCCTTCATCTCCTCCTCGGTGAGCAGGAGGGCATTCATGCCGGTAGTGAAAATCTGAGCTACCTTCTCTTTTCCGTTGAGCAGCGTCCAGTTGATCTTGGTGGAGCCGCAGTCTGCAATAAGAATCATCATAATATTGGGTTATTTTTTGGTTGTTGTTTTTTTTAGTTAGGGGCTTTAAGGGCTTTAAGGGCCTTAAGGGCCTTAATGACCTTAATGACCTTAATGACCTTAATGATTTTGAAGCCTTAAAGCTTGATGTAAATTTTCTTCTTGTACAGCACGTGGCCGATGGCCCAGTTGAGCAACACGAAGCAGACGGCATACAGCGCCGAAGCCGCATACTCGTTGCAGAAGCCCGTGAAGAACTGGTAAACAGCGCTGTGGACTGTGATATTGCCGCCCTCGGCATCATGGCCGATGGGAATTGCTCCGAACAGGATGGCCAGCACAGTGCCAATGAGGTACAATGCCAGCGGATTCACGCCAAACGACTCGAAGAACCGTCCCCAGCCCTTCTTCTTGCCCTTGATGTCAACAAAGTGGATGAGCATCGCCTGGATGCACATCGCCATGCCGCACGTGATCATCACAAACGTCGACGACCACATCTTCTTGCCACAGGGGATGCCATACTGCAGCAACCAACCGGCCAGCAGCATCACCGCACCCCACAGCAGCATCGTGGACACGCGCTCGGTGTTGTTGTGTACACTCAGGATCATGCGCCCCACTAGATAGCCGATGAGCACATGGGCCACGCACGGCAGGGTGCTCAGGATGCCCTCGGGGTCAAACGAGAGGCTCACATCGCCCACGCTCTCGTGGTACATGTGGTCGGTGCCCAGCACACTGTTATCGATGCGGGCGATAATATTGTCGAGCGAGAAATCATAACCGTTGCCCAGCCCCAGGATCAGGGCATAGGCCACCAGGATGAGACCGATGAGCCACGGGATGAACTTGCGGTTAAACAGCACCACACACAGCGAGCCGAAGAAATAAACCAGGGCCAGTCGCTGGAACACTCCCAGATAACGCAACGTGTCCAGATTGTTCACCGCCTCGACAAAGGGGTCACCCTTGCACAGGCCGCGCACCAGATGCCCGAACCACTGCACGGCCCATCCGATGAGGAACAGCACCACGGTGCGGCGCACGACCTTGGCCATCAACGCACCCGACAGCTTGTAATTGAACTTCTTCAAGGAGAATGCCATCGACACACCCATGCAGAAGATGAAGAACGGGAACACCAGGTCGGTGGGCGACAAGCCGATCCACTCGGCATGGGCCAGCGGCCGGTACAGGTAGCTCCATGTGCCAGGATTATTCACCAGCAGCATGCCTGCGATAGTAATACCACGCAGGATGTCGAGCGACAGCAATCGTTTATTCTCTTTACTCATAATCTTCAATTTTTGGGACAAAGGGACGGTTCTTTTGTCCCATTTTTGTCCTGAGGTTGTTTAATTCTTGCTTTCCTTGATTGTCTTGCCACCGGCGGGCATGTTCCCAATGCGTCTCGTTGTCACCGGGGTTCCCTGGTAGATATAATACTTCGAACTGAGTTTCTTGAAGGCATCGACATCCTTATTCCAGTAGCCGGCCATGTCCTCGACACGATAGCGTTTAACAAACCGCTCACGTATCTCCTTGCTACCGCACACCTTGTCAAACATGTTATAGCGCTTGGCGTTCTGCTCGAACAGTTCCACCTGGGGGTACATCTCGTGGATGACCTGCAGGAAGTAGAACTGCGTCAAGCACAGGTTGGCAGCATCGGGGTCGGTGATATAGGTCTGCACACCATGCACCTCCTGCAATGACTTGTCCACAGCCACGCTCAAGGCAAAGAACGGCTTGTAGTTGATGGGGCTGAAGCGCATGCCCGGCAGGTTGAGCGCATTCATGCGCATGGCCAGCGAGTCGGCATTGATCCATGAGGCGGCAAACGTCTGGAAGGGCAGCGTGTAGCCAATGCCGGTGTTGAAGATGTAGAGTTCGCCCAGGATGCCCGACACGGGATAGAAAAAGGCACTCTCTGGCGTGGGAATCTGCGGCGATGGAGCGACCCAGGGCATACCAGTGTCGCGGAACTTCATGTCGCGCGTCCAGCCCTCCATGGGGATGACGGTGAGTTTGCAGCCGTGGCCTGTCTTGGAGCGCTCAGCGATGACGCCCTCCCCGTTGAGGAACTGGGCCAACTCACCCGGTGTCAGGCCATAAATATAAGGGATGCGGTACTTGCTCACGAAGGAGTAATACCCGTCCTCGACGAGGTTACCCTCGACCTTGTAACCACCCAGCGGGTTGGGACGGTCAAGCACCATGAACTCGGTACCGTGCTTGGCACATGCCTCCATGCACACGCCCATCGTGGCATAGAACGTGTAGCTGCGGCACCCCACGTCCTGGATGTCATAGATCAGCACGTCGATGTCCTTGAGCATCTCGGCCGTCGGCTCATGCGTTTTGCCGAACAGCGAGTACATCTTGATGCCCGTCAGCGGGTCAACAGCGTCACCGACGGCATCGCCCGCATGGGCATTGCCGCGCACACCGTGCTCCGGGCCGAACAGGGCCACCAGCTTGACGCCAGGAGCCTCGTTGAGGATGTCGACGGTGCTCTTGAGGTTGTTGTCGATGCCGCTGGGGTTGGTCACCAGCCCCACGCGCTTGCCCTGCAACTGGGCAAAACCGCCGTCGCGCAGCACCTCAATACCCGGCTTGACAACGGCCCCGGCCGTCGCCACCGCCACCACACTCACCATGATTGCTAACAATATATTCTTCATTATTCTTAAGCCATTATATTAGAACTACAAATTTCACGAATTTACCAAATTTGTTCTCGTGCTGACTATCTGCTTGATATCTACATCGACAGGAGTATATTCCATATCCTTAAGCTTCAGACCAGGATTTTTCTCAAGCACTTCACGAGCCTTAACCCACACTGGTTTACCATGATGGTCAGTCATTACAACCAAATCATCATGCAACGCCATCTCCTGAATCATTTCAAGCACAGCTTGATTGCAGCACTCAATCATCATTCGGCTCTGCTCGCTCAAATAATCCACCTCGTCCTCTCGCATGATTGTCTTGTCACTCATATCTATCACATCGCCTTTTAAGCCACTAGCGACCTGCTTATAGCTATTTCTGTCATATTCATAAATCACCCACCGGTCAACAATCGGCATGAGTTAGTCGGCTTTCTTGCCGAACTTGGAATCCACCTTGACAATCATGGCCACGATGATGGTGCAAGCGCAGCAAATCATCGTCCAAATGAAGAAGTTCTGGTAGCCCACAAGGTCTTCGAGCCAGCCGGCCATCATACCCATCATCATCGACAATGCCATGAAGCCGGTGCAGATGGCATAGTGGGCCGTCTTGTACGGACCCTCGCTGTAATAGATGAGATAGAGCATATAGGCCGTAAAACCGAAGCCATAGCCAAACTGCTCAATAAACACACAGATGTTGATAGTCAGCAGGTTCTGGTCCTGAGTGAATGCCAGGTAGATGAACGTTAAGCAGGTCAGTGACATGCTCCACGCCATGGGCTGCAGCCAGTGCTTGAGGCCGCCCTTGGCTGCCACAATACCACCGATGATGCCACCTATCGTCAACCCAATGATTCCGACGGTGCCATAAACGATTCCCACCTCGCTGGTCGACAATGCCAAACCGCCCTTATCCAGCGGGTCAACGAGGAACGGCATGATGATCTTGGTCAACTGGGCTTCGGGGAAACGATAGAAGAGCATGAACAAGATGGCTGCTACTGTCTGCCACACAGGAAACTTAGTGAAGAACGATTTGAATGTGTCCAGGAAACCCCTAACGATTTCGGCTGAAGTCTTTTTCTCCTGATTAGTATCAACGGCTGGCCTGGGTAGTGCCCAGGTGTGGTAAATAACAACTATCAGGAAAAATACCGACAGCACAGCGAACACAATAGCCCAAGCCAACGGGATGTTTCCCGATGTGCCAAGGAAAGACGACGAGACATCTTTCTTGATTTTGTTGTCTACCGTGAAGTAGATATAGGCCAGTTTTTCCCAGTTGTTCTCGTTGAAGACGATGCGCGACTGCGACGCCTTGATGTCGGTGCTGCCCTTGTCATTGGCAAGATTCAGCACATATTCCTTGCCCGCTTCGGGCTTCTTATTAAGGCGCACGGCCACTACAGCAAAGTTGTTGCTCTGATTGTTGGAATTCACCTGCTTGAACTTGTCAGGGAACGTCTTAGCAATCCAGGCTTCAAAGCCAGTTCTCTCCTCTACCTTTTTTGAGAGCTCATCGGCTGACACGGCTACATGTTCAGCATCGGGGGTTTCACCATAATATACATAGTGGCCATTCTCCCAGACAGCTTTGTCCAAAACGAATTTCTTTCCCTTGTATTCAAGGTCGTCTTTCTCGGTAAATGCAGGATCGGGGATGTAAAAGCCGTTAGCGATGTTCATCTTCTCCACCGAGTCGGCGATGGTCTTGGAATAGTCCGCAAAATCCATCACTACGTCACCTGACTGAATATTGGCAGGTGCTTTCGCCGATGTCTTGATGTCGGTATCACTGGTGACAAAGCAGATGTCCTTGTCCGCCTGGTCACCAACACTGACATCGCTGGGGAGGACTGCCGTAACCGGTGAACTGTTCACACCGGCATCAATGTTGATGCGGACAGGTTCAAGTCCCGAATTCATTTCGATCACACCTGCCAGAATCACAAGCAGGCCCTGACCCACAACAGTCGCAATGCGATAGAATGTGGAGCGGATACCCACAAACAATGACTGCTCGTGCTCGGTTAACGCTAACATATAAAAGCCATCGGCAGCAATGTCGTGTGTCGCACTGGCAAAGCCCATCAGCATAAATACAGCAAACGTGAGTTGAACCCACCATGATGTCGGGATAGTGAATGCAATGCCCGCCAGCGCTATAGCGACAATCCATTGCATGATGATGACCCACCAGCGCTTGGACTTGATGATGTCCACAAACGGGCTCCAGAAGGGTTTTATCACCCACGGCAGTCCCAGCCATCCCGTGTATAGGGCTATATCGGTGTTGGACATGCCCAGTCGCTTGTACATGATCACTGAAATTGTCATCACCGCCACATAGGGTAGGCCCTGGGCAAAATAAAGCGTAGGTATCCATGCCCATGGTGAGCGCTTTGTCTCTTTTCGTTCTTGACTATCTTTCATCTTTATTTTCTTTTTAGGTTAATACCTTTTCTCGATGGTGGCACCGACGAAGTAGTGCAGCAGGATCTGCTTGTAGTCACAGCCCTGGGCTCCCATCACGGCGGCACCGATCTGGCACAGGCCCACGCCATGGCCCCACCCTGCCCCACGCAGGACAAATTTGGCGGGATAGCCGTCGGCACCCACGTCGTGCTTCTCGACGACGAAAGCCGAGCTGTACAGGCACGAGGGTGACAAGGCGTAGCGGATGGTCAGTTCCTTGCCGATGATGCGTTCACGCTTCTCGCCGACGATGCGCAAGCGGTACAACCTGCCACTGGTGCCGCGCGCCACGGGCTGCAGGTCGCGGATGCGGCCGTAGTCGATGCCCGTGCGCTCCTTGATGAGCGCAGCGAGTTCGTCTTGGCTATATTCCACCTTCCAGCGGTAGAAGTCCTTGGTCTCCTGGTCATAGTCGTTGAGCACCTGGGACAGGATTTCGGGGTCGGTGGTGTTGCAGTAGGCGCTGGGACTCGACAAGATCCACTCGGCGGCATTGTCCTCGCGGGTCAAGTCAGGGAAGTCCTGCTCATCCTTGCCGTCGCGACGCGCCTCCAGGTAGTCGTGGTGATGCGGCTCCCAGCAGTTTTCAAACTCCTCCATCACGCCACCGCATGACTTGCTGAAGCGGGCGTCGCACAATGCGCCACCGTGCATCAGCACCTGGCCCCACGTGGCGCGGATGGCCTGTTCCACCTTCGGGGTCGTGGCGCGTGTGATGCCCTGATAGCGCTGGCAGTGGTCATCGGCACACACGTCAAAGTTCACATGGTCGTCGCGGTCCCACCACTTGACCAGTTCCTCGTCAGTATCCATCATCTCGCCCGGTGCATCGGGATGACGCTCCACGGGCTTGACGGTTTCATCGCTATGAATCTGCGCCAGCAGCCAGCTGCGCGAGATGACGGCATGGGCCTTCAAGAGTTCCAGCGACGCATTGGCGCTCATCTCACTGGAGATGACGCTGAGCAAGTAGTCCTCGACGCTCAACACGTTGACAGGGGTCAACTTGCCGTTCTCGACGATGATGTGGAGCGCGCCCTTGAAGGTCTGGTCTTCCTGGCGTTTCCAGTGAAAACTCACACCGATGGTCACACCCTTGAGCGTGAACGACGCCGCATCGGCATCAACGGGTTCAAACAGCAACCCGTCATAGCGCTGCCCGTTCCACTCAACCTGTCCATCGGCACAGCGGGCCGTCTGGCTGCCGCAGCAAGAAGCGCCATTCACACGGTAGTCACCATTGAGCGCAAACTCAATCCCGGGCTCGTTCATGATGCCCACCCTCACTTGAGGTATCTGTTTCTCGTCCATAACAGTTCTGGTTCTTATCGCCCTCCCTAAGGGGCTTCTTATCTCTTTTAAATCGGCCCCATGTCCTCCCATCGATGGCTGAAGCCTGATATCACAGTGCTGAGGTCCTGGCGGCTCATGCACAACTCATTGTACAATGCCTGAATACGTTCAGGCGTGAGGCTGTTGAAGTCATCTTCGACAGGCACGGCCCACAAGCCGCCCATCTCGGTCGAAGCGGGACTGAGCAGCAACTGCCCCTCGCCGGCACCATAGCAGGCGGGGCGGTGCTTGCGCCGCGGGAAGAAGGCCATTCGCCAGGCACGGTCGGTCTCATCCCACCAGCACAGCACGTTGACCATCGGCTCGCTGGCACCGCGCGGTACCGGCAACAAGTCCAGCAGCCGCAGCGCATAGCGCTCGGCTGCGCGTCTGGTACTCGTCTCGATGGTGAACAGGCTGCGACCCAGGGCATCGACATAGCCGATGAAACCCTCGTCGCCATCGGCCAGCAGGTGGGTCGTGGCATGCACGATCTCGTCACACAATGGCATCCCGCCCTTGGCACCGGCCTGGAAATGGGCATGATCGGGAGCCGAGGCCCCGCACTGCGGTCCGTTATAGAACACCACAAATCCCGGCAGCTCACAAGCCAACTGCAGCATATCCCCCACACGGCCTGCCAGATGCTGAGGCACATGGCGCAGGTCGGCAATGGTCAGGTGACGCGCGAAGATGGGATATGGATTGACCTGGATCTTGTAATGGTCACCCCACAGGATGGCCTTCTGGCGGGCGGGCTGGTGCTCGCTGCACAGGAAACAATCACGCTGCCGCAGGGATTGCACGTCGATGGCGGCAGCCGACGACCGGCGGCGTTCAGGATTATACTGCAAGCGGATGGTTGACTCTCCCAATTGCAGCGTGCGCACGGCGACCTGGCCGAGCGCCGCATAGTTGCGCCCAGCCACGTCCCAGTCACGCAGTTGTCTGGTAATGAGTCTATCGACCACTCTACTGTAATCCATGACCGCCCCTAGGGTAAAACATCACTTCTTGTTCATCGCGATGCGCGCCTGCAATTCCCAAGTGCGGATGCGGTCCTTGTACAGGTTGTTGCGGTTCATCTTCTCGACATCGAGCGAGGCATCGCTGTTGTCGTCCCAACGGCGGCACAGGTACACGGGCTCATAGACACGGCCAATCTGGTAGTAGCGCGAGATATTCAGGCCCAGCGCATAGTCCTCACCATAGCTGGTGTTGGGCAGCTTCACCTCGCGCAGCACGGGGGTGTAGAAAGCACGCGGTGCGCCCAGGCCGTTGATGCGCAGGGCATTGTTGCGGCCATTGCTGGGTGTCCATTCCCTGTGGTCGATAATGCCGGGGGGAATGGGATTGAGGTGGATATCGGTCATCTGATAGGTGCCGACAACCATGGCCACATTCTGCTCATAGAAGGCATCCACCATCGTCTGCAACGTGTGCTCATCCTTGTACATGTCGTCACTGTCGAGCTGCACGATGAATTTGCCCGCGTTAGCTCGGTGAGCGGCCAGATTCCAGTAGCCGCCGATGCCCATGTCATAGTAGTCGGCGATGATGTGGATCAGGCGCGGGTCGTTATATTCGGCTATGGCCTCACGGGTACCATCGGTCGAGAAATTATCGACAACCATCAGGTTGAACTTGAAATTGCACTCCTGCTTGAGCACCGAGTCGATGGCATCGCGGATGGTACGGATGCGGTTGCGCACGGGAATCATCACCGTGGCCTCGACCTCAAACTCGCCCTGGTCGAACTCGATGTGACGGAAGTTGGGCACTTCCTCGCCGTTCTCGTCGATGCGCTTGGGAGGCAGGTAACCGCCCACCTCCTTGAGGTGCTCGGTGCAGGCTTTTTCCATCTCGATCTGACGGCCGCGGTTGCGCGGGTCCACATAGTCGAAGATCTTCTCGCCGCTCTTGCGGGTGTCCTGCTCGACATCGCTGTAGAGGAACTCGTTGATGTGGGTGATCTGGGCAAACTGCGACAGCTTCAGGCGCAGGTCATACAGGCCGGCAAACTCATAGTTGGCCTTCATGGCCTCGACGGCCTTCTTGAAGCACTCGCCACAGAAGAACATCACCGAGCCGAAGTCAAAGTCATCCCTCAGACTGCCCATCTGGTAGTCGATGACCGGGGCCTTGTCTGCTCCATTCTCGGTCACATTGTAGTGGTCGGCATAGAGCAGGCCCGACTGCGTGTCATCGCCCAACTTGGCAAAGCGCTCGATGGCAAACGGGGCCATCTTCAACGTGTCATACTTGGTGTAGAGCAGCACGTAGTCGGCATCGGCACGCTGAGCGATCTCGCGCATCGTGGCACTCGAGAAGAGCACGTTGACCGGCACCATCTCACAACCCTCGACCGGGGCAGGATTATCGACCGTGGCCAGGAGATAAATCTTGTTCACCAGTTCCTGCTCCTTGAGGTTCTGGATGGTCTGTTCAGCCTGTTCGATGCTGACAAACGGAATAAAGCAATTAATTCTTCCCATGATTGTTCTCTATAATTGATTGATGATTATAATGTTCTCTTTTTAAGGGCCCTAAGGGCTCTAAGGGCTCTAGGGGCCTTAAAGGCTGCGGGGCTAGCGGTTGAGGTAGTCCAGGATGCGCTGCATCAGGCTGTTGCGGTCGGTGCCATAGGTCATGGCCTCGATCGGGAAGCCCAGCACGACGGTGCGGTAGCCGCCTCGGTCGCTGGCAACGCCGGCGGGCAAGCCGTTCTCGCCGTAGCGCAGCCAGGTGAAGCCGCGGCTATCGCTGGCGCGGATGGCATCGGGCGACTCAACGGCATACTGTGCATCGTTCAGCTTGTTGACAAATTCCCAAGTGCCTTGAGCCGACAGGCCGTTTGCAGGGCTATCCACTGCCACGACGGTGCCGTCGAGCGACGCACGGCCGTTCAGGCCCTCAAAGCCGAGCACTTCCTTGACAAAGGCTTGGCCCTGCGCGTCGTTATTGCCGGCTGCGTTGTCCCACAGGTCGCTGCCCACAAACGAGCCCGACATCAACACGCTGCCGCCACGGCCGGTAAAGCTCCGCAGGGCGTTCATCAGGCCCGCGGTGTAGATCTTGAAGCGGGTGGGCTTCAGGCCGCTACCGGTCGAGATTTCCTTCTGCTTGCCCAGGATCAGGTCCATCAAGCGGTAGTCGCTCGTGTTATAATCTTTCTCCAGGGCCTGCTGGCTGCATGAGACGAAGGAGTAACCAGCGTTCATCAGCGCCTCGCCATGGATAGCGGGGTAATCAAACGTGTTGCCGGCGATGTTCATCGTCTCGTAGTCGCTGCGGCTGGCACCGAAGCCGGGTGAATCGTCATCCTTCCACTCGATGCTGCGGCGGAATTCATACTGCGAACCCAGGTAGTTGATCTGCTGGATATAGGGCACGCCGTGATCCTTGTTGTCGTCAAAGCCCGCACGCTCGCTGTCCTCAAACCAGTCGGGGCCGCTCACACGGGTGAAGCCGTTGACCACCAGCACGTCGCCCTTGCTGGACGTGGCCTCGCCCAGGCTCAACGTCTCGCTGGGGAAGCTGCGGCCACCGTCGTTCATGGCGATGATGCGGTAACTGTGGATCTTGTGGTCGCTGATGCGCACGGCATAGTGCGGGTTCTTGACGGTGGCGATTTCCTTGAAGCCGCCGTCAAGGCCCACGCGCTCACACACGATGTAGGACGTGGCATCGGCTCCCTCGCTCAGGTCGTCGTGGGTGGGTTCCCACGTGAGCAGGTAGTTGCCCTGGTTGAGCATGCTGATGGCAAAGGTGTTGACGGGCAGCGGCTGGATGACGTAGCTGCGGTGGTCACGCTGGGCGATAAACTTCAACATGCCCTTGTAGATGGCGCGGCTCACGTCGAAACGGAAGGTCGGGTCAAGGCCGTATTTCATGTCGGCAAAGTTCTGGTGCGAGAGCAGCTCCATGAGCACAGCGGGCACCTCGGGCACGCGCGCCTCATAGTAGCTCTTGTCCCACATGCCGCGGCGGGTCCAGTTGGGTTCCCACTTGGCGCGCACGTCCTTGACAATCTCGCTCGAGAGCAGGTTGGCCAAGCGGCGCGAGAGTTCGCGCGGGGTGCCGTTGGCATATTTGCCGAACTGCTTTCCATTACTGCGGGTGCAGTAGATGAGCAGCGTGCCGACGATCTCGTCGTCGGGCGTGGCACCCGCATCGGTGTGCAGGCAGAAGGACAGGTCAATCGGCATCTTCAGGCCGCCACGGTCGGGCAGCACGTCGCTGCCGCCGGCCAGGTAGTTGACCCACTCGCCACGGCTGCGGTAGTCGTCGGTATAGTCATTGATGCCACGCGAGGTGGAATAGACGCTGTCGGGGAAACCGGCCCACTGCAGGTAATAGCGCGATCCCAGGTGATACCAGGGATGGTTACCGCTGCCGATGTAACTGTACTCGACACCAGGCTTGCCCAGGCAGGCCTCGTTGTTCTCGCCTTGGGCCTTCTGCTCGGCGACGATAGCCAGGTTCTCCTCGGTGGGCAATGCCACACGGCGGGCAATCGTGCCATATCCTCCGCCCACGTGGATGGCATCGGCAGTGATGACGGCATCCTTATCCTCGCTCAGGTTGGACACCTCGACCACAGCGGCATTGTTGCCCTTGGCCAGCGGGAAAGTCCCCAGATAGACCCACACGCCGCCAGCCATCGTCTGGTCGACGCGAAACTGGCGCTTGCCGGCGAGGCTGTTGACCGTGTAGGTCACGTCGCGGGCACTGTTGGGCAAGGTCTTATAGGAAATGTAGATGGCATAGTCGCCTGCATAGGGCATATCCACGTCCCACGTGGCGGTCGAGAGCTTCTTCTTGTCCTTCTCGGCCTTGACCATGCGGTAGGTTCCCTCGGCAAAGGGATTTTCAAAGTCCTTATACTGGTCGCGCAAGAAGGCGAATCCCGCGTCCTTGCCGGTCTGCCACTTCTGCTTGCCGTCGTGCTCGTGGTAACCCTGCTGAACCAGTTCGCTCGCATCGTTATCGACGACAGCGCCATAGTTGTGCGTGTCACGCTCACGGGCGTTCCACACGTAGGCTCCCGCATTCTCCAGCATCGGGATCAGGAAGGGCAGCACATAGCTGTGGGTGTACATGTCCTCGACAGTCTGCATCAAGCGGGCACGCTGCCACTCCCAGCGGTTGAGCTTGGGCTCGAAGTACCAGCCGTGGCTGGGCCACATGGCCACGATGTTGCCGTCCAGGCCGTGCTTGTAGTGGCGGTTGGCATCCAGCTCGCTGATAAACGGCTTGTGGGAGCGCTTGTAGGCGGGCTCATAGTCGGCAAAGTACTTGTTGATGTCGTTGCCCACGATGGTGATCAGCACGGGGTGGTCACGGTACTCCTCACCCAGCGCCTGACGGATCTCGTCACGCATCTGCTCCACACCCTCCTGAGTGAACGGCACGTCACCGAAGTTCTCGCTCACATCCACCTTGATGGTGTCGCTCTCGATCGCTAGCGCGCGCACCTTGAGGGCACCGACTCCCATGTGCTCGGGCAGCTTGCTCTCCACGATGCGCTGCACCGCCGCCTGCTGTTCGTCGGTGATCACCTGGGCCTGCAATGGACTCATCGCCGCCAGGCAGGCTACTGCACTTAACAATACTTTGCTTGATTTTTTCATCTTATCATCGGTTTTTTGTTAGTTTTCTAATGCAACAAAAGTACTCAAACCAAATGAAAAACCAAAACAAAACCGACCAAAACACCCAATCTACAACATTTTTTATAGATTAACTACACTTTTTAAGAAAATAAAGCAGAAATCTTTATTATTACTGTCCGGGGAAAAATTACCAGGTCACACAAACACCTCGTCATCAATACTATCATGGCGGCATGGCATGAAGGGGCTTGATTTTTCAGGCTGGCAGGCCGAATGGCCTGCTAACTCTCCCCGGACAACAATGAATCTTTATCACCAAAAAATTGGGCATAAATGGTTGACACTTAAAAAACACAACATATCTTTGCAGAGAGAAACTCAATCTATAATTATGGGTAAGGCTATAAAATACAAAAATCGAGAAGAGGCAGTTGCCGCACTTCGCAAAATGATTGAGCGCAAACGAATCTGGATTGAACAGACTGAACAAGAATTCGCTCAGCTCAGACAACAGACGCTCCAGTAGTTTTACAATCAGAATATTATTAGGGCTATGCTACCTTTTGTCGGATTACTCCTGTGGCTTTGCATCATCATCGCCATTTCCCTCATCCTGGGACTTGTCGCCGCACTCATTGCGCTCCCGCTGGCCAAGAAGCCCAAGCGGAAGAGGAAAATCCTGCTCGCTTTTCTCTCCCCAGGACTGGCCATCGGCATTTGGACGGTCTGCAGCGTGGTCACCATGCTCACCACCTCGACGCTATGCAACGTGGACATCGGCCTGGGTGACACATGGATCTCTCCCCTACCCAACGGATACGAGATCTATTCGATTGACCTGCCGGGAAACGGAAATATCGATAAAGTGGATACCAGTGACAGCATCACGACCTTTTACGAGACGGTGTCCGCCAGCAAGTTGCAGGTCATCGGCGACACCGTCATCGGACAGCGGGCCGACAACGGCGACTACTTCCTGCTCGACACACGCACCGACAGCCTGACCTTCCATGAGAGCCTCACACAACTCCAGGCATCATTGAACGGCAAGAAGATTGAATTGATGGACAACAGCGAGTACCACTGGCAGGCAAGACGGACCCCCTACAGCATCGGGGCCACAATAGCCCTGTGCTGCATCGCATTGGCATTATTCCTGTTGTGGAAGATCGGCCTGTCGAGCCGATGGGACAAGTTATACCGGCTGGTAAGCGCCGACACCCAGCAGAGCCAGCCCTAGGCCTCGCTGTGATAGGCGACCAGGCCAGGCATGCTGCTGAGGACGATTTTCCTCACCGTGGCACCGAAGTCGTGGGCCACCTCAAGCAGGATCTCGCTATAGGTCGTGGCGATGGGGCCGACAAAGTTGACGGGATAGCTCTTGTAATCATACTGCGCCACGTTGCGCTCAAAGAAACGCCTGAATTCCCTGACAATCAGGTCATGGACATACTGGCTGTCCAGATGCTCACTCAGGAAGAAGGAATAGGAACGCAGGTTGCGTGTCGCTGCAGGATTGTTGAGCACGGCATCGAGCACCTCGGCGCGCGTCACCTTGTATTTGTTGAAGAAGGCATCGGTCAAGTCCTTGGGGGCAAGCCCCTTGAGGGCATCGCCCAGAAACACGCGGCCCAATGCGGCACCGCTACCCTCATCACCAAGGATAAAGCCCAGGGCAGGCACGTTCTTCACAATCTCCTGTCCGTCATACAGGCACGAGTTACTGCCCGTGCCCAGGATGCATGCCAAGCCAGGCTCCCTGACGAGCAGACCCCGCGCTGCGCCCAGCAGGTCACTGTTGACCGTCACGGGTGTCTTGAACTGAGCGACAAGCGACCCCTCGATGATCTTGTTCTTCTCGGGACCCGAGCAACCGGCACCGTAGAAATAGATATGTCCCCAGCGGCGCTTGAAGAACTCAGGCGGCAGCTCCAGGCGGATGCTGTGGCTGATTTCGCGGCGTGACATGAAAAACGGGTTCAGTCCTGAGGTGAAGGCATGCTCCAGCACCTCGCCATTCTCGATCAATGACCACTCGGTGCGTGTAGTGCTGCTCTCGGCTATCAGGGTTATATTTTGTCCTTTGATCGTTGCCATCTCGGTTAACGAATGTACTTTTATGTTAATATATAGTTAAAATCAGCCTGAGGCTGACTTTCGCGGCCACAAAATTATGCAATAATCCAATGAAAACCGCACAATTGCTAATAAGAAACCGCAATTATACATTTATTTAACACCCGCTCACGTTTGTTAACAGTCAAGACTGGCAGCAAGAATAACCACCCGCCGGCGGACGGGTGGTCAATGAAAAAAAATGAGTCTCTTGGTGCCGTTGTTGGCGCTACCGTGTTAGCCGATCTCGATGGCACGGTCCATCTTCTTGGCAGGCTCCGGTGTCAGCTTGGGCAACTGGATGGACAGGATTCCGTCCTCGACCTTGGCACTGATGCGCTCCTTGTCCACCTCATCGGGCAGGATATAGGTCTGCTCATAGTTGGTGTAGGTGAACTCGCGGCGCACGTAGTGGTACTTCTCGCACTCCTCACCGCAGGACTTGTCCTCGTGCTCGGTCTTGTTCTCGATCTTGACAACCAGATTGCCGTCCTCGTTGATGTTCACCTTGCAGAACTCCTTCTTCAGGCCAGGTGCGGCTACCTCCATCTTGAAAGCCTTGTCGCTCTCCTTGACGTTGACCGCGGGAGCAGTCGTTGCCGTGCGAGGCATCCAGTCGGTATCAAAGAAGTCATTAAACGCGGTGTCTAACCAATTGCGATTGTTGTTGCGAATTACCGGGAATAGCATAATCTTTACCTCCTAATTCTATCTGTATTTATGAGTCTTTAAATGTTTATTGTCTCTGTCACTCACGGGTCAGTAGCGACCCGCTTGCACTTCCCGATAAAGCAAAACCGGTGCCAATGGTAACTATTCAGCCAAAACGTCTGATCACAAAATCACGCTAAGCCGCTAAGTCGCTAAGTTTTTAATATTAAGGATTTTATCATTTGTCAT
>JAFTEU010000067.1 GCA_017453505.1 Muribaculaceae bacterium | reverse complement strand
TGGGACAAAAGAACCGTCCCTTTGTCCCATTTTACAATGTTTTTATGAGAAGGGTCGAAATGAGCATGAGGAGTTCGGCGAGGCGGTTGATGCGTGTGGCGGTATGCATGTCGGCAGTGGTCAAGGGGCGGTCGTTGGTGCCAATATAGGGTTTGTCAATGAGTTCCCCGAAGTAGATGTGCGGGCCTCCGAAGCGGCAGTTGAGGACACCGGCGAGAGCCGCCTCGGGGTAACCGCTGTTGGGGCTAGCATGCTTGCGACCGTTTTTCCAGACGAATTTCAGCAGCGACCATCTGCCAGAGGCAATAACCATGAGCAGAGCGGTGAGACGGGCTGGGACATAGTTGGCCACGTCGTCGATACGTGCAGCCCAGCAGCCGAAGTCCTTGTAACGCTCAGTGCGGTAACCGATCATCGAGTCAAGGGTATTGACCATCTTGTAGGCCAACATGCCAGGCGTACCCAACAGGGCCAGCCAAAAGAGCGGTGCTATCACGCCGTCACTCAGGTTCTCGGCCAGCGTTTCGAGGGCGGCAGTCCGCACCTCCTGGGCCGAGAGTTGGGAGGTGTCGCGTCCCACGATGCGGGCGACCTGCCTGCGGCCCTCGTCCAATGAGCGATCAAGCGCCAAGAACACGTTTTTCACCTCACGGATAAGTGTGGTACCCGCCAAACAATAGAATACGATGATTGTGTCAAGCACGAGCCATAATACCACATTGGGTATTAAGTGCTTCATGCCCCAAACGACAAAGAACACCACCAGGATGAGGGCAATGGCCATCACGGCACCCTTGGCCATGCGGTAACGACCCTTATTGAGACGATGCTCACCCCATGAAATCATCTTGCCGAACCACACCACGGGATGAGGCAACCAGGCAGGGTCTCCCAGGAAGAAATCCAGCAGCCAACCTATCAGGAGCGGCAATATGAGTAGGATTGACATTTGTTTTAAGCTATTAGTTGTAGAAGGCGGATGCCATCCTATGATTTACTATCTATTAAACTCTTTTATGGCTGTGACTAGGGCATCGTTCTCGGCAGGCGACTGGGTGGCAATGCGGAAGTGATGGGTCGTCAATCCCGTGAAATTAGAGGCATCGCGGATGAGAATGCCATGCTCACGAGCGAGGTATTCCTTTAATTCACCAGCTGTCGCATGACCGATGACTGCGAGAAAGAAATTGGTCTGAGTATCTAACGTGTCGATACCAGCTATCTCATTAAGAGCCAAGCGCAAGCGTTGGGTCTCGGCCAAATAGGAGGGCAAATCCGGGATAGCTTTCTTTCCACGCCGCACAAGCCACTTACCAGCATCGAGCGACAAAGCATTGATTGCCCACGGGCGATACTGCGCCCGCAGACGGCTGATGATGGCGGCAGGAGCCGTAACATACCCCAATCGCAGCCCAGGAACAGCATAACGCTTGGTCATAGAGTGCAGAAGAATGATGTTGCCACACCTCACAGCATCGGCTGGCGACAACAGGGGGGCCATTGTATAGTCCTCATAGGACTGATCCACAATGAGCAGGCTGTGGTGCAAGGAGAGATCCAGGATGTCCTCGACGGGCATAACGTACCCCGTGGGATTATCGGGATTACACACCCAACACAGGGCACCCTCCTCCTGCTCCTTGTAGCCAAAGACCCTGCACGCATCCTCATACTCGCGGAACGTGGGTTGCAAGATGCGGCAAGTGCCCTCGTGACGATAGGTCTGGGCTATCAAGTAAATGGCATCGACAGCGCCGCTGGTCACCATCACCTCATCAGGGCTGATGCCGCACTCGCTGGCTATCATCTGCTCCAGCGAAGTTGCCGACGGCTCAGGATAGGAGCGTATCACAGACAAACGGGAGGTCAAGAATGCCTCCAGCGCGCTCAAGTCAGTCCCATTGTAAATGTTGGAACTGAAATTCATCTTAATGTTCTCGTAACGATACAAGTCGTCGCCGTGTCCTTCAATCATGGTCGCTCAAGATTTTGTAAATTAGTTCCATATCAACATGCTGACGCACATGGGCAGCAAGTTTGTCATATTGTTCCTCCTTAAATGCAGCGTAGTCAAACGGTGCCGCGCCTGCAGCGATCTTGTCTTGATAAGGCGCTAACACGAAGTCCACAAACGGCGCATTGTCAAGAATGCCATGAACGTAGGTGCCCATGCACTTATTGTCAACCATATAGCCGTCGTCGCGCCCATCATCCAGGTGCAGCAGCGGCGAGGGTTTGGCATCGCCCACAGGATGCGTCTCGCCTTGATGGATTTCGTAACCCTGACCATATTGGCAAGTGACTTGTCGTGTCTGCTTGTCGCCGTTCATCGTCGTGGAGGTGGGCAATAGGCCCAAACCCGGCAGACGCTCGATGTCACCCTCGACGTGATTGGGATCAAGGACCTCGACACCCATCATCTGGTAGCCGCCACAAATGCCCAACACGGTAGCGCCCTCACGATGGGCACGGATGATGGCCTGAGCACAACCGTTGCGGCGCAATTCATACAGGTCGTGCAAGGTCGATTTAGTGCCAGGCAGGATGATGATGTCGGCCTTCTTGATATCCTCGGTGTTATTGGTGTAGAACAGATGTACCCGCGGGTCACGTTCCAGAGCATCAAAGTCGGTGTAATTGGACAAGTGACGCAACATCACCACCGCCACATTGACCTTGCCGCGCTGGGTCTGCATCGACTTTTGCACGAGGGCAACACTGTCTTCTTCCTCGATGTGGATGTCCTTGAAATAAGGGATGATACCAAGCACGGGCACACCACAGATGTCCTCCAGCATCTTGCGGCCCTCGTCAAACAGACGCATATCTCCACGGAACTTATTGATAATGATTCCCTTAATGAGCTGTCTATCCTCGGGACGCTGCAAGGCAATGCTGCCATAGACCGAAGCAAACACGCCACCACGGTCGATGTCGCCCACAAGAATGACATCAGCCCTGGCATGGCGGGCCATGGGAAGGTTCACGAGGTCGGTATCGCGCAAATTGATCTCCGAGATGCTGCCCGCGCCTTCCATCACGATGGGATTGTCTCGACTAGCCAGCCGGTCAAAAGCAGCGCAAACCTCGCTACGATAATCAATGTCCGAAGTGCCACGGCGCCAGTAGTCGTATGCATTCTTGTTACCGATGGGCTTGCCGTGCAGGATCACCTGCGACGTGTGGTCACTTTGAGGCTTGAGCAGCAGCGGATTCATGTCGGTGTGGCATGGGATGCCGGCAGCCTCGGCCTGGACAGCTTGGGCACGGCCTATCTCAAAGCCCTCGGGTGTGGCGAAAGAATTCAACGCCATGTTTTGGGCCTTAAATGGAGCAGGCTGATAACCGTCCTGCTTGAAAATGCGGCACAGGGCTGCGGCAACAATGCTCTTGCCCATGTCACTGCCCGTTCCAGCGAGCATAACAGGATGTAATCTATTAGCACTCATTCTTTCTCGTTGGCTAAGACAAACAAATAATCTGACAAACGGTTCATCATCACCATGACTCCACTATCAACGGGATGTTCCCGATTCAGCGACCACAAGCGGCGCTCGACAGTGCGAGCCTGGGTGCGGGCAAGATGGATAACGGCCGCCAACTGCGAGCCTCCACCAGGAACGACAAATCCGCCTTGATAATCGATGCGATCAATAGTTTGTTCCAGTTTGTTCGTTATTCTAGAGGCATGAAGTTCACGAGGATTGACACAGCCATCGGGGGTTGCAATATGGCTCATGATGGTCATCAATTCGCGTTGCACAACATGGATGAGCTCACGGTTATCCTCGTCATCAGCAAGCATCGACCTCACAATTCCCAAATAAGCATTCAAGTGGTCGATTTGGCCATTGGCCTCGATGCGCAAGTCATCTTTTGCGACCCTCACACCACTGCGCAGGCTGGTCATGCCCTCGTCACCGGTCTTGGTATAGATTTGTTTCATTCAGTTGTCAGTTTTCAGTTTTCAGTTGTCAGAAGAGGAAGTAAATTTAAAATCTGATAAAGGTGAGTGTAACTTGCCAAGACATTCTTGTGGCGGATGACTGGTGTAGACACAGGATCACCCTTGGCGTTAAAGACCTGGGCAGCCGATGGTGGCACCTCTCCAAGGAACTGCGTGTAGTGGAACTCATGGCCACGATACTCCTTGCCATCAAGCACAAAGCGTCGATAGCCCAGTGAGAGTTTACGGTCGGCCCTGCGTGCCGTGATGCAATAGGGCAACACGCCACACATCGGGAAATCCCCATCGTCGGTAACAATCTTCTCACACAAGTACATCATGCCACCACACTCGGCGATAATGCGGCCGCCACGATCAGCATACTCACGGATGGCAATCCTTGTCGCCACGGCACTGACCAAGGCATCCAAATGCTTCTCAGGATAGCCGCCAGGCAGGTAGAGCAAGGAGACATCGTCAAGGCATGGAACATCAACCTCGGGATCGAAAAAAACCACATTCTTCATCGAATCCAGGTTTTCCTGATAGATGAAAGAAAATGATTCCGCATTGCGCGCGACTAAAGTTCTAACAGCCTCTGCCATTGCACATGTGTATCAAGAAGTTTGACCAAAATCTCATTTTCAGGTTTCTCACTGAAGTCCAGTCCCAAGTAGCGTGAGCCTTGTTCCAGGTCTGCCTTCTTGGGCAAATAACCGAAGCATTCCACTTGCAAGTCATCACACACCTGCTGCAGCATTGAAAAATGCCTATCAGACCCCACCCTATTGAAAATCACTCCGCCGATGCGCACATCATTGCGGAAATTGATGAATCCTTGGATGAGAGGAGCCATTGAATAGGCTGCCGACTTGGCATCAACAACAAGCACGACAGGAATGCCCAGCACACGGGCGACCTCGGCCGACGAGCCCCGATCACGGTCATAACCGTCAAACAGGCCCATCATGCCCTCGACCACACACACATCGGCATCAGCTCCATAGTGGTCATAGAGTTCCCGCACATGACCGGGTGTCGCCATAAAGGTGTCAAGATTCACACTCGGACGACCACAGACAGCTGAATGGAACTTGGTGTCGATATAATCCGGGCCGCACTTGAACGGCTGTACTTGATACCCCTTGAGGGTATATAGCGCCATCAAGCCGCGGGCAATTGTCGTCTTGCCCGAGCCACTTGTCGGTGCCCCTATGAGAAATCCTTGTTTCATTTTATAGGTACAAAGGTACACAATTTTTCTTGGAAAGGAGCATAAAAACTTGGGGCTATTTTCAAGAAGGCTATGCCAGTGAGCACAATCGGAACTAGAAATCAGCCTCTATCTCCCCCTCATAGACGAGAGTTGCCGGACCTGTGAGATAGACGTGATTGTCGTCAGCACGCCAGTCGATGTCCAGTTCACCTCCATCCATAATAACGCGGCTCCGCCTACCACAGCGTCCAGTCACTGCTGCAGCTACAGCAGTGGCGCATGCGCCCGTTCCACAGGCCATCGTGATACCGCTACCACGTTCCCACACCCTCATGCGGATGCCACTGGCCATGACCTGAGCGAACTCGATATTGCACCGCCATGGAAAACGCGGACTGTTCTCCAGAATGACTCCACGAGCGGCTACATCAACAGCATTGATATCATCGACAAAAATCACATAATGCGGATTTCCCATCGAGACGAAAACCCCATCGGGCAGCGGTTCGCCATCGGGCATGAACAGTTTCATGTCCTCCAGGACCGGTGACAGCATATCGACCGTCACCGACTCAACCATTCCACAGGCATCCACATGCAATTCAAGCAGCTTGATACCTGATGCCGTGAGCAGGCGGACAGTGGTTTGATCGGTCAAACCGGTTTCATACACATACTTGCCGATGCAACGGCTGGCATTGCCGCACATGAGGCCCTCAGAGCCATCGGCATTAAAGATGCGCATAGTGAAATCGGCTTCGGGAACAGGAGACAGGCCTATCAGCACCAAGCCATCACTGCCGATGCCAAAGTGGTGTCGGCTCCATGCAATGGAGGCAGCCTGAGGATCAAGTATGGGATAGCGGGACGTGTCAACAAAGATGTAGTCATTCCCCACCCCGTGCATTTTCATGAAATGGATTTTCTTACTCATGGGTCTTGTGATTTACGCTTGAGGGCCAACCCTCTTGCGGTTATTGTCGCAAAGGTAAGTCATTTGCGGGAATTGGGCAAGATTTAAGTGAAATCATGCTTCATGATATCTCAAAAAATCAGCGTTTGCATCTTGCATATCACAAATTTATACTAACTTTGCCGCCAAGTTTAAAAACAACATTTATCAACCTTAAGTCTTATATCAAAAAAGATGACAAAATACGACTTCAGTCAGTGCATTGACCGTCATGGCACGCAATGCAAGAAAATCGAGATTCTCAAGCAAGATTATGGACGCGACGATCTACTGCCCTTGTGGATCGCCGATATGGATTTTGCCGTATGCCCAGAAATCACCGAGGCACTGGTGCGCCGCTTAGCCGACCATCCCATCTATGGTTACACTTGCCTCTATGACGGATACTGGCAATCAATCATCGACTGGCAACGAGAGCACAATGGCTTTGAGTTCACTCAGGACGAAGTTACCTTTGTGGCGGGCATCGTGACAGGATTCGGTCTTGCCGTGAACTTTTTCACCAAGCCAGGAGACAAGATTGTGATTCAACAGCCCGTCTATTACCCCTTCAAGGAGGTCATTGACGGTAATGGGCGCATCACTGTCAACAATGAATTAATACCCACCGAGGAGGGCCTCTTCAAGATGAACCTGGAGGAGCTGGAGCGCATCATGCGTGAGGAGAAACCCCGCATGATGGTTGTCTGCAATCCACACAACCCAGCTGGAGTGGCATGGGAGCCCGAAGTGCTGCGCGAGGTCGCCCGCATGGCCCGTGAACATGACGTGATCATCTTCTCGGATGAAATCTTCGGCGACCTGATGCTCTTCGGTCACAAGCACACAGCGATGGCAACCGTCAGCGAGGATGCAGCCGCCGTGACGGTAACTTGCGGAGCCCCCAGCAAGACGTTTAATATCGCGGGGCTCAAGAGTTCATGGTGCGTCGTGAAGAATCCCAAGTTGCGTGAGCCATTCTTCAAGTGGATTGAGATCAACGAGCTGTGCAATGCCAATCTAGTATCCATCATTGCCACCGAGGCAGCCTACCGCAATGGAGCGCAATGGCTTGACGAATGCCTGCGTTATATTGAGGGCAATGTGGAATATGTGCAGCAGTATTGCAAGGAGCACATCCCTGGCATTGTAGCCGTCAAGCCCCAAGCAGGCTTCCTGGTATGGCTTGACTGCACGGGACTGGGAATCAGCCATGAGGAGGTGATCAGCCTCTTCCGTGACAAGGCAGGACTTGCCATGAACGAGGGCATGATGTTTGGCGAAGCCGGACGTTGCCACATGCGCTTCAACATGGGTAGTCCGCGTTGTGTCATCGAGCAGGCTATGCATCAGCTCGAAGCAGCGGTTAAGAATTAGGAATCAGGAATTAGAAATTAGGAATTGGGAATTAGGAATTGGCATCCGCATTCTGACAACTGACAACTAACAACTGACAACTGACAACTGTTCACTGACCGTATTCCAGTAACCAATAGGCATTCTCCAGCAATTTGTTCATCAAGGCCGGAGAGATGTCGGGATGCGAATCAATCCACTGCGTGACGATGTCCCGGGCTTCACTGCTGCGGTGTCCACCCAGCAGGCTTGACAACCAGTAGCCCGGGAAGAATATATCGCCTGTGCGCTGAACATCTTCCAGTGCATCTAGTCCTGGAATGAGATAACGGTTACTGATAGACTCCCGCGTGGGGTCATTGAGCAGGGCCAGCATGGTGCGGGCCCAAGGTTCTACACGACGGTTCTCGGCCAACAACAACTCATTGAACAACTGCTGCTGAACTTGCTGGTCGGGGTCGCAAGCACGGGAGATGAAGTCAAACTCGTTCTCCTCATCAGCGGTCGTGAGGCGGCCGCGCTGTGTGGCGAGAATCTGTTGCCACTTGTCGGGGCGCATGATTGCCAGGTGATAGGCCATGCGGATGTAGTCGCGGTTATTGAGCAGGCTTGATCCCTGTTGAGACCAGATGTCATAGAGTTGCGCAACTACTGTTGGGGAAATGGCCATGACCGCCAATTGACGTAACAGCATCTGACGGACAGACTGCAATGAATGGCTGCGGGACATATCGAGCAACCGCTGCTCTGAGTGGTCACGGTAAGGCCCATCAATGTGGCTGCAAAGGGTGATGAGATCGCTGCAAAGGGTGGACGCTACCAGCTCATTGTGCTCGTGATCCAGGAACTTGATGAATGTGTCCAGCAACGACTGGGCCGAGACATTGCCCATAAGGCAATTTTCATATAAATTCAGGACTGCAGCATATCGGTTTTTCTCGTCACTCATGGTTTCCCATTGCCCAGACAGATAATCAATGGCTTCCCCGTCCAAGACAAAACGGCCATAGCCCTCTCCATTGCAGTTAAGGATGGCAGACGTGCCACTCGTCACCTCAATAGGGACGCGCAGCTGGTCCATGTAAACCCATTGAGGAGAAGTGGCCATCCCGTCACCGATGAAGCTCACGTCAAATCTCTGTTTCCATATCAAATCACGGCCATAAGGATCCAGCTGTACAACTTCGGCTTCACCGTTGCCCGCCGGGTCACAACAGATGACCGGCATTCCCTGCTGCTTGACCCACACGTCACTGAAGGAGCGTGCACTGTGCTGAGGTGCAAAGCGGTCAAGTTCGGCAATCAAGTCATCCCATGACGCATTATCATAAGCATACTTGCGCAGGTAGCTGCGCAACCCATTCTGCAAAGCATCGGCACCCTTCTCCTGCTCGAGCTTGCGCATCATGATGGGTGCCTTGTGATAGATGATGCTGCCATAGAGCAATCCAGCCTGATTGAGGTTGTCAAGCGGTTGCTGGATGGGATGTGTTCCACGAGTGCGGTCGGTATTCATCGCGACGGGATAGTGAGTCTTGATGAATGCCAAATCGTGGTTCAAGTCAGGAAACTGGTCGCGGGAAATCTTATCGGCCATGAAATTGGCAAAGACCTCCTTGGTCCACACGTCGTCAAACCAGCGCATCGTCACCAAATCACCGAACCACATGTGAGCCGTCTCATGAGCGATCAGATTGAGGCGGGTCATCTGCTCGTCAGGAGACGGATTGGCCCCTAGGAAGATCTCATGGTCGGTGAACTGAATGCAGCCAGGATGCTCCATCCCGCCGAACTGGTAACCAGGCAGGACGACAAAGCCATATTTCTCAAAGGGATATACCAATCCCGTGTAGCGTTCCATCCAGCTCAAGGACAGTGCCACCTGATCAAACACGGTGGACAATTGCGCCACTTTATCAGGATCTGTCTCACGATACAGGGCCGTGAGTTCCCGACCATATCTCATAGCGGTCTGCACCTGGAACTTTCCGGCCGTAAAAGAAAAGAGGTAAGTCGGAATTGGCTTTTCAGTATCATTGCTGATGCTGACCCAACCGTCGGGAATGTCGAGTTCAAGAGTGAAATAGGCTTTCAGGTCAGGCTGATCGAAGCAAGGGAATACACTGCGGGCATGATCGGGGACAAACAAGGTGTAGAGATAATCATCATGGCGGTTTAAAGCCTTATCGCCACTGCAACCGCCAATCATCACCTTGTTTTCACCCATGCGCAGGTAGCGGCTGGGGATAATGATGTGCTCATTGATCACCCTGGCATCCACAGCCTTGCCATTGACCATGATGATACCGTCAAGCTGGCTAGCCTGGCCTTGAAAATCGATTTGCAGATCCTCGTCTCCAAGCCACCTGAAAGTCAATGTCTCAAAAAATGACACCGGCTTGTCCTTCTCTTGAGGAATCGTGAAGGAAAGATCGTAGGACACGTCACTAATATTAGCAGAACGATACTCGGCAAGAGCCCTTGACACGCCACTCTCTACCGGCACAGCACTCGCTGATTGAGACATCATCAACGACATGGTGGTCATCAACAATGACAAAAATAAATAATCAATATGTTTCATGGCCGCTAAGGTACGCATTTCTTGGCAAACATGCAAGCAAGCAACAAGTTGAGAAGTGTATTATTGAGTTGAGTCGGCTGGAGCCGATGGAGTTGCCACAACGACTTCCTGGATGTCGGGGTTGGTTGCATGCGGATGCTCTCTCATCTCGAAATAAGCCCGCTGCTGTTGTCCCTCAACAATTTGCATGACTAGAAAGGCTAGGACCAATGCGGCTATCAGCGCAAGGAAGAACCGCCGGCCATATTTCTCGTTCTGCTTGTCGTTATCGTCATTCCATTGCTTGATGTCCTCACTGTAAGCCTCTGGATCTTCAGGGTTATCCGGATCCGTTTTGCCCCAAAGTATCTCGCTAAACTTCACGTGCTCTTTTCTGACAAAACGCAAAACAAAAAAACGGATTGTCGCACCCACAAGACTCCTCAAGAAGTGCCATATCACAGCCAAAATGAATCCAACGACGGCATAGCCAATAAATCTTGCCGCCGTCATCAACATGTCTTTGTCAACAGGATGAATATATACCAGGATATCAGTCATTTGTATTTAATTGCAAGCCCAGTCATGAGACACTCATTCGTCCTCATATCTTTCATAAGCACATATCTCGCCCCACTGGCACTCTTCACTGCCCTCGGCACAGTCCCAGAGGTGCTTAAAGCGTGCTGTCACGTCCTCTTTCTCCCAGTCCTGATCTCGAGACACTGGGGTGAAGCGCAGCCAATGAAAGGGCTCAAGATCCTCGGACAGCACGGCCTTCTGCACCTTGCGATGAGCGTCGAGTGCGTCCCATGCCTTCACAAGGATGTTGACAAAGCCACCCTGTGCGGGAGGATCCACCTCATAGAGGAAGCGGAATTCCACAAAGGCCCAATAGATTCCCTCATCCTCAGGTCGGTCAAACTCATCCTGGTCGTAGAAGTCATCAAACACGCACTCATTGGTCTCCATTGCCAATTCACACAGATGCTCGTAATGAGCCTCCTGCTCGTCATCGTCCCACAAGAACAACTTATCCTGATAGGGCTCAATCAGCAGCCAGTTGGTAGCCCGCAAATCACGTTGAGACAAAGCCATATTAACGGCCTGGTAGGCTTCGATGGCATCAGTTGATGGAACAAAGGCATAGACCACCCCAGGCTTGGTGTGCCCAGTGTGAGAAACATATTCAACTTCAACCCAGTAAACTTCCTTATCCATATTTTTTAGAGATTTAAACGAGCCTTAATGATATCTTGATGCTCCAGTCGAATGTTGTCATCCATACGTAGATACATCGGCTTGATATCATCAAAATGCTGCCAGAGGCTATCGTTCTCGAATACAAACACCACGAG
>JAFTEU010000066.1 GCA_017453505.1 Muribaculaceae bacterium | reverse complement strand
TTTTTGAGTAGATTTTGTTTTAGCTTTGCAGGAGCATAGCGAGCTATGGTCCAAGAAGATAAGACAAAATATGCCAAAAAGAAACAAAATACAGTCAACATAGAAGATAAACATTTCGGTAATTTATAGAAGTCCCCTTTAGCAACCCTATGAGCCTCCTGGTATTGCCCGTGGCTCATAACGGTTGCTAATTGTCAATATGAACGCAATCATTTATTCACCATTAATAAACCAGATCATTCATGAAGAAAATCTTATTGACCTTGTCGCTCATGTTGGTGGCTGTGGCAGCGAATGCCAAGGACCCCAAGCCATGCCCCAGCGACTATTATGCCACTGCACTGAACAAGAGTGACCAGGCATTGCTCACGGAACTCTACAACATCATTACCAGCCATACCGATATTGGCTATGATGGCTTGTGGGATGCCTATGCCGACACCGACACCGACTCCCGCGGTTACTACATCGACATGTACAGCAACTATGACAAGTACAACTACAGCAGGAAGTGTGGCAACTACAGCGCCATCGGTGACTGTGTCAACCGCGAGCACAGTGTGCCCAAGAGCTGGTGGGGCGGAGGCAAGCAAGATCAATACAGCGACATCTTCAATATTGTCCCCACCGACGGCTATGTGAATAACCAGCGTTCCAACTACCCCTACGGCGTGTGTGAGGGTGGAACCCGCTTGACCAATGGCAGCTACGTTGCCAAGGGACGCATGGGATACAGCACACGCAGCGGCTACTCAGGACGTGTGTTCGAGCCAGATGACGAGTACAAGGGCGACTTTGCCCGTGCCTATTTCTACATGGCGGCTTGCTACAACAACATCATCAGCAGTTGGACCCAGTCGGGTGGTGATGCCTTCTTTGCAGGCAACCGCTATCCTGTGTTCACGACCTATGCCATCGACTTGTTGATGGAATGGCATCGCCTGGATCCAGTGAGCGAGAAGGAGACACGGCGCAACAACTATGCTCACGCGTGGCAAGACAACCGCAACCCCTTTATCGACCATCCCGAGTTGGCCGAGCACATCTGGGGCAATAAGAAGGGGCAGGCATGGACTGGCGACGGCAGTGTGGTCGTCACTCCAGTGCTCACGCAGCCTGCCAGCGGCACGACTATCAATGTGGGCACTATCGCTGTGGATGGCGCCAGTGTGAGCACCCAGGTCAACGTCAGGGGCAGTAATCTGGCCTCGTCACTAAGCGTGAGCGTGAGTGGCAGCGGATTCAGTGTCACACCTTCGACTCTGTCTGCCAGCGCTGTCAACAATGGTGCGACCATCACCGTGACCTATAGCGGAAGCGCCGAGAATGCCACTGGTACCTTGACCTTGACGAGTAGCGAGGTGAGCCGTACAGTCACACTCACGGCAGGCAAGCAGCAACCTGGCGTAGACCCCGACCCTGACGATCCTATCACACCGACGGGCGATTATGCCATCGAGAACTGGGAAGGTTGTGCTAGTGGTGGCTACTGGACTGGCGAGGTTCAGGGCGCAGCCTTCAGGTGGTATTTCACCGACGCTGGCATCTGGGCACAAAGCAATGACCACTGGAATGATGCCATCGGTTGCCGCCTTGGTAAAACCAGCACCTCCTCGATAGCCATGAGTCAAGATGTGGCTGGCACATCGGGGCTGTCGTTCTATGCAGCCACCTATGGTACCAGCGATGCTGACGCCACGATACAGGTGCTTTACAGTACTGATGGCGGTAGCAACTGGACCCTGCTCGAGGAATTGATACTCACCCATGACTTCACCAAGTACACATACGGCCTGGATGAGAAAAGGAACGTCCGCTTCAAGTTCCAGCAGACCGCAGGCAAGCGTGTCAACATCGATGACATCGCCATCTATGCGCCAGCTCAGGACGAAAAGGATCCGCAGGTTTACTTTGGCGGCACGATCACACCGTTGTCGGCAGTTCAGGATGGTGAATCGTCCATCAGCGAGGTGACGGTTATAACCGAGGACAATGACGATCCCGTGACTGTCACCGTGGACGGCAACTTCGAGTTGAGCCTCAACCAGCGCGCCTGGGGCAACCGCCTCACCCTCGATGCGACAGGCGAGACGTTCTACGTGCGCCTGTCAAGCACGGCGGCTACTGGTGAGTTTGAAGGTACAATCACTGCGACGGCCGGCAATGTCAGCGCCTATGCCGATGTCGAGGGCGAGGTGACAGCTCCTGCTGTGCTCCGTGGCGACGTGAACGTGGATGGTGTGGTGAATATCGACGATGTGACAACCCTCATTGATTATCTGCTGGGCTCTGCTGTCACTCCGTTCAGTGTTGTCGGTGCCGATGTCAATCGGGATAATGTCATCAACATCGACGATGTCACCGGCCTGATTGACCTCTTGCTGGGTGGCAATCAGATGACGTGGATGGCTCTGCCCGAGAGCGGTGGCATCTTTATCAATAATCCCATGGGCGAGCATCTTGAGGTCTATGACCTCGATGCCGAGGTGGTGGCAACGTCATCAGCCTCAGGCCACATGACCTTGCCTGCAGGCATCTATCTGGTCACTAGTGACAATCGTTCCAGCAAGGTCGTCGTCAAGTAAAGTGAAATCAGTCTAGCAAACAAGAAGGGGACAGCGTTTGAGCGTTGCCCCCTTTAATATCTGTCGGTAATGAGTTACCTCACGGGAATCTTGTCGATGCGGCGCTGATGGCGACCACCCTCAAAGGGCGTCGTCAGGAATGCGGCTACCATCATGACTGCCTCCTCGTTGGTGACAAAGCGGCCGGGCATGGCGATGACGTTGGCATCGTTGTGCTGACGGGCCAGACGGGCTACCGCCAGGCGCCAGCACAGGGCCGAGCGGATGCCCTGATGCTTGTTGAGCGTGATGTTGATGCCCTCACCGCTGCCACAGACGGCGATGCCGGGATAGCATTCTCCCTTCTCGACAGCCTCGGCACACAGGTGGGCAAAGTCAGGATAATCACAGCTGTCCTCGCTATAGGTGCCATAGTCCTTGTACTCAATACCTTTCTTGTCAAGCCATTGTTTGATGGCTTCCTTGGTGGGGTAACCGGCATGGTCGCTGCACAGTGCCACGGGGATACCTGGTTTCAAAATAGAATTTTCCATGATGTTATCTTTTTCTAGCTTCTAGTTGGTGATTAAACAACTTTAAACTGAAATCAATTAACCGTTTTTCAACTGCTGCAAGGCTTGCTCCATTGTAGCGATCTTGCTCTCGGCATCGGCTTTCTTCTTGCGCTCGTTGGCGACAACAGCCTCGGGAGCATTGGCGACAAAGCGCTCATTGCTCAGTTTCTTGTCAACGCTGGCAAGGAAACCACGCGTGTATTCCAGGTCGGCCTCAAGTTTCTTGATCTCCTCCTCGACATCGATGCTGCCAGCCAGGGGAACGGCAAACTCGGCGGTGCCGACCATGAAGGCGGCTGCCGTGGCATCCTTCTCGGTCACGGCCTCAATCTTTTCAAGGCCTGCGAGCTTGGTGATAATTGCCTCCAGCGGATTGTTCAAACCGCCAACGGCTTGCAGCGTGAGCTGTTCCTTGTTGGGGAGATTCTTCTGCTTCCTGACGTTGCGCACACCGCCCACGATCTCCTTAACATCGGCCATAGCCTTGAGCAAGGCCTGGTCAGCCTCCTTGGGTTCGGGAATAAGGGCATACATGATGCTCTCGCCGTCCTTGCGGTCGTCCAGGTGCTGCCACAGTTCCTCGGTGATAAACGGCATGAACGGGTGCAGCAGGCGCAGCAGCGTGTCAAAGAACTCGAGCGTGGCCTGCATCGTAGCGCGGTCCATCGGCTGGCCATAGGCGGGCTTCACCGACTCGAGATACCATGCCGAGAACTCTTCCCAGAACAGGCGGTAGAGCACCATCATGGCATCGCTCAGGCGGAACTTGGTGAAGTGGTCCTTGACGGTGGCCAGGGCATCGTTGAGCTGATGGCGGAACCACAGCACTGCCTGGCGGCTGGCTTCGGGCTGTTCGACATCGGCTACCTCCCAGCCCTTAACGAGACGGAATGCGTTCCAGATCTTGTTGTTGAAGTTGCGGCCCTGCTCACACAGCGCGTCGTCATAGGGGATGTCGTTGCCAGCGGGAGCAGCGAGCATCAAGCCCATGCGAACGCCGTCGGCACCAAAGCGCTCAATGAGTTCCAGCGGGTCGGGTGAGTTGCCCAGCGACTTGGACATCTTGCGGCCCAACTTGTCGCGGACGATACCCGTGAAATAGACGTTGCGGAAAGGCATGTCGCCCACATACTCATATCCTGCCATGATCATGCGTGCTACCCAGAAGAAGATGATGTCCGGGCCAGTCACCAGATCGGCGGTGGGGTAGTAGTACTTGATATCCTCGTTACCAGGGTTGTTGATGCCGTCAAACAGCGAGATGGGCCACAACCATGAGCTGAACCATGTGTCGAGGGCATCCTCGTCGCGGCGCAGCTGGTCGGGCTCGATGTTCTCGTAGCCTGGAATCTTGCGGGCCTTCTCGAGGGCTTCCTCCTCGTTGAGGGCGACTACATAGACCTCCTTGTCCTCGCTATCGGTGGGCAGGAAGTAGGCGGGGATGCGGTGGCCCCACCACAGCTGGCGTGAGATACACCAGTCCTGGATGCCCTCCAGCCATGCCTTGTAGGTGTTCTTGTACTTGGGGGGATAGAACTTGAGCTTGTCCTCCATGACGGGAGGCAGGGCAATGTCGGCAAAGTGCTGCATCTTCAAGAACCACTGCATACACAGGCGCGGCTCCACGGCGGTGTCGCTGTTGCGCTCGCTGTAGCCTACCTTGTTGTCGTAGTCCTCGATCTTCTCGACCAGGCCAGCCTCTTGAAGGTCACTGACAATCTGCTTGCGGCACTCCATGCGGTCCATGCCGACGTACAGCGGTGACTGTTCGCTGATGGTGGCATCGGCATTGAAGATGTCGATGGTCTCCAGGTTGTGGGTCTTGCCCAGCATGTAGTCGTTGGTATCGTGGGCAGGGGTCACCTTCAAGCAGCCCGTACCGAACTCGATCTCCACATAGCGGTCCTCAATCACGTTGATGACGCGGCCAACGAGCGGCACGATCACCTTGCGGCCCTTGAGCCACTGGTTCTTGGGATCCTTGGGGTTGATGCACATCGCTGTATCGCCCATGATGGTCTCGGGGCGGGTGGTGGCCACGACGGCATAGTAGCCCTTCTCGTCCTTGTGGATGATGTTGCCCTCGGCCAGCAGCTGCTCCTCGCCCTCGAGAGTCTCCAGGCCGTCAACATAGTACTTGAGATGATAGAGGTGGCTCTTCTCGTCGCGGTAGATGACCTCCTCGTTGCTCAGCGCTGTCTGGGCCTTGGGATCCCAGTTTACCATGCGCAGGCCACGATAGATATAGCCTTTCTCATAGAGATCGACAAAGACCTTCAGCACGCTCTTGCTGCGCGTCTCGTCCATCGTGAAGGCGGTGCGGCTCCAGTCACAGGAGGCACCCAGCTTCCTGAGCTGCTGCAGGATGATGCCGCCGTGCTCATGGGTCCAGTCCCAGGCATGCTTGAGGAACTCGTCACGGGTGAGGTCACGCTTGCGGATGCCCTGCTCGGCCAGGCGCTTCACGACCTTGGCCTCGGTGGCAATCGACGCATGGTCGGTGCCAGGCACCCACAGGGCATTCTTGCCCTCCATGCGTGCGCGGCGGATGAGGATGTCCTGGATGGTGTTGTTGAGCATGTGGCCCATGTGCAGCACACCCGTCACGTTGGGGGGTGGGATAACGATGCAATAGGGTTCGTGCTCATCGGGAACGCTCTTGAACAGTTCATGCGATTCCCAGTACTTGTACCACTTGTCCTCGACCTCTTTGGGGTCATATTTGGTAGCCAGTGTATTCTCTTTCTCGCTCATTGTTTTGGATATATAAAATGTTTGTTTTTTTATTCAAACGGCAAAGGTAATGAAAAACCTGCAAACGACAAACTTTTTTCCACCCCTTAATCGGCACCATCTATTAGAAACTAATCAAAATTAGGAATTGGCATTCGCATACCCTCGGCTGGAGTGCGGATGCCAACCTCTTAGTCCGTACAGTCCGCAGAACAATAATAAAGACTTTGCGTCTTTGCGTGAGCCTCCGCTGAAAACTGACAACTGAAAACTGCCGACTGAAAACTTTTTACTAACTTTGCGACGCAATAGCAGATGATGGTCATGAAAACGATAGCAATCATAGTCGCAGGAGGCAGTGGCACCCGATATGGTGCACAATTGCCCAAGCAGTTCCTCAAGTTGGGCACCGAACCCATCTTGATGCGCACTATCCGCACCTTTGCGGAGTGTGGCGAGAAGTCACTGGAAATCATTGTGACCTTGCCTGCCGGTCAGTTCGGGCTCTGGCAGGAGCTGTGTGAGCAATTTGGCTTCACCTTGCCCCATCGTGTTGTGGCTGGTGGCGAGACCCGCTGGCACAGCGTGAAGAATGCTATCGACAGCATCGACGGCCCCGCAGAGGCCAGTGTCATCGCTGTGCATGACGGTGTGCGCCCCCTAGCTTCGAGCGACCTCATCAGCCGTGTGCTGGCAGCTGCCCGCCGCGACGGTGCGGCCATTCCCGTGGTGCCGCTCAACGACTCGGTGCGACAGCTTGACGGAGAGACCAGCCATGCCCTGGATCGCTCCCTGTTGCGGGCTGTGCAGACCCCGCAGGCATTTGACGCGCGACTGTTGATGCAGGCCTATAGCCAGCCGTTTGACCCGTCGTTTACCGATGACGCGTCGGTGGTGGAGCGCATGGGACACAACATCACCCTTGTCGATGGTGACCCGAGGAACCTGAAAATCACCCGCCCCATGGACCTGGCCCTGGCCGAATACCTCTTGAATAATGCCTGACCTGCGCCACACCGACATACAGTACCTGCATGGTGTGGGACCCAAACGTGCCGAGTTGCTCCGCAAGGAACTGGGCATCTCGACCTACTATGACATGCTGTATTATTTCCCCTTCCGCTACATTGACCGCAGCGTGATCAACCACGTCAATGAGTTGAGGGGCGATGAAGCGGCCATCCAGCTCAAGGGACGCTTCTTGACGTTCAACACAGCAGGCGAGGGTCGCAAGCGCCGCCTGCAGGCACTGTTCACCGACGGTACCGGCACCATCGAGGTCGTGTGGTTCAATCGCGTGGCCTCGATCCAGAAGACCTATAACACCAGTACGCAATACCTGCTCTTCGGCAAACCGTCGATGTTCAACAACCACATGAACATCGTCCATCCCGAGGTGGACGTGCTCACGACCGAGAACATGTCGCAAGGGCTGACGGGCGTCTATAACCTGACCGAGGTGTTACGCAACCGCTCGTTCACCTCGCGTGCCATCCACAAACTCATCGTGACGTTACTCGACACGCCCGCCGTGCAGCACATCGACGAGACGCTGCCTCCCGAGCTGATGCAGCGTTACCATCTCATGCCCCTGGCCGATGCCCTGCGCAACATCCATCTGCCCAGCGACCAGCATGCCCTGCAGCGGGCTCAGTTGCGCCTCAAATTTGAGGAGCTGTTTTTCCTGGAACTTAACATTCTGCATTATATCAAGGGGAGTAGCCGACGGCTGGTGGGACATGTCTTCAGTCGCGTGGGAGCCTACTTCCATGACTTCTATAACAATATCCTGCAATTCCCCCTGACAGGGGCCCAGAAACGTGTTATCCGCGAGATGCGGCATGACATGGGCAGCGGCAAGCAGATGAACCGCCTGCTGCAGGGCGACGTGGGCAGCGGCAAGACCATTGTGGCCTTCATGACCGCACTGATTGCCCTGGACAACGGCTATCAGGCCTGTATCATGGCACCTACCGAGATTCTGGCAGGCCAGCACCTTGAGACCATCAAGCCGATGGCCGATGCTATAGGTGTCAAGGTGGCACTGCTGACGGGCTCCACCCGCAAGCGTGAGCGCACGGCCATCCACGAGGCGCTGATGAGTGGCGAGTTGCAGATACTCATTGGTACCCATGCACTCATCGAGGACACGGTGCAGTTCCACAACCTGGGGCTCGCGGTCATCGACGAGCAGCACCGCTTCGGCGTGGCCCAGCGTGCCCGCCTGTGGAGCAAGAACCGCGTGGCACCGCCTCATGTGCTGGTGATGACGGCAACCCCCATCCCCAGGACGCTGGCGATGACCGTCTATGGCGACCTGGACGTGTCGGTCATTGACGAGTTGCCCCCTGGACGCAAACCCGTGACCACTGTCCTCAAGCATGAGCCTGATCGCTTCAAGATGTATCAGTTTGTGGGCTCACAACTGCGCCAGGGACGGCAGGCCTATATCGTCTATCCCCTGATTGAGGAGAACGAGAAACTAGACCTGCACGCGCTGGAACAGGGATTTGAACAGGTCCGCGACGTGTTCCCGCACTACAATGTGGCGATGGTGCACGGCCGCATGAAGCCGGCCGAGAAGGATCACCAGATGATGCTCTTTGCCACGGGCAAGGCGCACATCCTGGTGGCGACCACTGTCATCGAGGTGGGGGTCAACGTGCCCAATGCTTCGGTCATGGTCATCGAGGATGCCGAGCGCTTCGGCCTGTCACAGCTGCACCAGCTCAGGGGCAGGGTAGGGCGTGGTGCTGACCAGAGCTACTGCATCCTCATGGCTCGCACCGACCTGAGCCGCGACACGCGGCATCGCCTGCAGGTGATGACCCAGACCAACGACGGCTTTGTCGTGGCCGAGGAGGACATGAAGCTGCGTGGCCCTGGCGACATGGAGGGCACGCAGCAGAGCGGTGTCGCCTTCAACCTGCACATCGCCAACCTGGCGCAGGACGGCCAGATCATCCAGATGGCCCGCAATGCCGCCGAGGACTATCTGCGTGACGACCCGGCGATGGAGTCACCCTGGGGGCGCAAGATGGCCACCCACATCAGGGAAATCTTTGACAAGCAGACCAATTGGGGCCTGATCTCATGAGGTGTCAACAACAATTAACTATCATAAAAGATTATTGATATGAAAAAGAAAGGATGTTTCGTCAAGTCAGTTGTATTGGCGTTAATATGGACAATTTTGTTGCCGGCCTCGGCCAGTGCGGGCATTATTCTGCCTGATGTGGATAACAATGGGCAGGCCACGATTGATGATGTGACAGCGCTCATCGACTATCTGTTGAAGGGGGATGACGGTGGAGGTGCCTCCTCCTGGAGTCAAGGCTACCTGTCGGCGACCGACTATGGTGCGGTGGGCGACGGCGTGACTGATGACACCCAGGCGCTGGAAGCCTTGTTTGCCGATGCCGCGCGCTTGCACAAGGCTGCTTATATCCCCGTGGGCACCTACATGATACGTCGCCCGTTGACCATCAAGAGCGGCATGGAAATCTACGGCGATGGCAATAACTCCATCATCAAGAAGTTTCCCGCTGCATGGCACAAGCTCACCGATGCCATCGCTACAGGTGTCTATAACAACGATGAGGACCACACCATCACCTTGAAGGTGGACGGCATCAGCGGCTACCATGTGGGTGATCATTGTTTCATTTCCTATTCCAGCAATCCTTTCCAGCCTGGCAATACCAGGGCCCGCTACTGCTCCTACGGCGAAATCGCCGAAATCAACGAGACACCCATCGTCGAGAATGGTGTGGAGAAATACGAGGTCAAGTTCAAGAGCGCCTTCGACAGCGAGAAGCATGGTGTTGTTTACGGTCATCCTGTCGGAGCCGTGCTGTCCACCTCGTTCCCCATCCTGCGCTCCTGGGCGTTCAAGGACGAGTGCGTTAATGTATTCGTCCATGACATCTGCCTCGACGGCAATCGTCAGACCAGCGGCCCCACCTATAACAATGTGACCTATGAGCCCATGGAGTGGGCCAACGGCTGCATCCACTTTGACGCTTACGGCACCAACAAGGTAAACGGCATCTCTTACAACAATCACTCCTACAACCACGTCCTGCTGCGCTGCAAGCTCGTCAATTCTTCCTATGACGCTATCAGCGACCAAGGTGAGGGCGGTCTCTATGTCAAGGATTGCGTCATCAGCAATTGTGCGATGCACGGTGTCCACATGGGCACCATTTTTTCGGGAGCAGTCATCACCGGCAGCACGATGACCGGCAACGGTGTGCGTGGAGCAGGGGTGTTCTTCTGCCAGGATGTCACCAATGTCATCGTGGATGGCAACACCATCACGTCGTTCAACCACGGTTGCAGCGATGAGGAGTACTCGACTGCCGGCAAGTTCAGCCTCATCCGTAACAACGTGTTTGACAACATCACCAGCTATGCCTTTGACTTCCTCAAGGCGACATCGGGTAATCGTGGCGGTGGCCTGCAGATTTCCAATAACCAGATCAAGAGGTTGAAGGCTCCGATGTTCAATGGCAATTACCTGGATGATGTGATTATCACCAACAACACGGTTCAGAGCGTGAGCACCGTGCCGTCCTATCTCATCCGTCTGGCCAACGTGAACAGTGCTGTTATCGTGGGCAACACGTTGCCATCGGGTGCAAGCCTCAGTACACCGGTCAATGCTACCAACGCGTCCAATGTCATCCAGGCATCCAACTCCTGGAATTAGGCTATAGGGGACTTCTATAAATTAGCTTGACATGAATTTTGATTTATTTTTGAGTAGATTTTGTTTTAGCTTTGCAGGAGCATAGCGAGCTATGGTCCAAGAAGATAAGACAAAATATGCCAAAAAGAAACAAAATATGCCAAAAAGAAACAAAATACAGTCAACATAGAAGATAAACATTTCGGTAATTTATAGAAGTCCCCTATATAATATCTTGCAGGCAGCCACGTTATTGGATTGAAGAATCACAATGGAATGATCATGATGGACTTTTTTTCATCTTTCACGTCTGATACTGGCGTTTTGTTGGCTCTTGCACTCGTCACCTTGCTGTTGATGGGTGTAGTGGGCAAGAAGCGGGGCTGGCTTGCCGCCGCGATTCATGCAGCAGTGTTCCTGTGCTATTCATGTCCGTTGTGGTACGCGCTCATCTATCGTGGAGACGGTGGCTCCAGCCTCGTGTGGCTGTTCTATTTGCTGATGGCCTATTTCCTGCACATCATTATCCTGCTGACGACGCTTGTCATCGCTTGCAAGTCTAATCGTGACCGCATGCTGCTGGTGATGTTGACTGTGCTTGCGATAGTGCTGTTCGTGGGCTTCTGCGTGTTGTTTATTGGATAAGGTATGAAGGCGTTTTATTACATCTATCACATCGTGCTCACCCTCTTGGGGTGCTTCCTCCTGTTCATTGTCGGGGTTTTCTTTTTGGGTAACTACTACAATATTTTCGCTCAAGCGGGAGGCCGTTCCGAATTCCTCATGGGGAGAGCATTGCTGGATGTCGCTTTCGCCGCGGTTTATTTGATCGTGATGACAGGTGTCTCTCTGTTGATTCGTCACCGCACGATCACCAGGCGGCTTCGTGTCAAGACCTTCTTGCTGGAATCAGCCGTTCTTGTGATTGATATACTGGTCACGTTATCCATGTGGGCCACTTCTGTTCCCGATGGAATGATAGGGATTGGAGATGATGATTACTATTTCCTGAAAGAAATTTCGGATACCGACTCGACCGTCAGGTATCAGCTGTTCGATGACGGGATGATTCTTGTGCTGGATGCCGATTTCAGGAAGCCTGCTCTCGGCGTGACGGTGGCCGGTGACAGCCTGCGCCGCTTTAATATCGAGCAGATCCCTAACGGCATGGAATTGCGCGACGGGACCATTTTGCCCGTTGTCACGGTCTATGATGGCTATATGAAAGATGTGACAGAGAAATGAAGGCATTGATCAAGATACTGCTCGCCCAGGTGGCGCTTTGTGCTATATACCTCGTTGTGATGGGTCTCGTTAACGGGCTCTTCCCGTTTCAGGAACACGGGTACGCCCCGGGAATGACTTGCTACTACGGTCTTGCCGCCTTGTTTGGCTCCTTGTTTGCTACCATGATCCTGGCTGTGTATCTGCGCCCGTTCTGGCTGAGTGCCCTCCCCGTCGCTATGATCGTCTGGTTCTGGATAACAGTTCTGCCGCGCATGCCTTATCGCTCGCTGGCATTCCTGGCCTTGTCCCTTGGCCTGTTTGCCATTCACTTGTTCATTGTCAAGCGGATACTCCGAAAAGGGGCGTAAAATCCAAATTTCAGATTCAAAACAGTTTGCAATTGTGAATTTTTTAGTTTGCTGATTTTGAAATGGTTGAGAAACTATGTTTAGAGAATGAAACCAAACTTTACACTTTTTAGCATACTAAAGACCCCCGTTTCCAAAATAAATGCCTACCTTTGGCCGTTCTTAAAAACAAAACGACTTAGAAAATTACCTAATAATGAATATATCAACGAAACTCTGTGTCGCTTTGGCGGCCATAACCTTTTGTGCCTTGGGCATGACTGCTCAGAATCTCCAGTCAGCCTCCGCCTATAGCCGAATGCACAGCGACCTGCTGGCCAAGCAGAACCGCGTGAAGGATCAGATCCGCGTGCAGGAAGCTCAGAAATATGCTGCAGACCTTTATGAGGAATGCGAGCCCGAGCCCGATATCTATACCGAGGGTTGGGACAGCAATCTCGTTAACTGCTATAAGGATGCCAACGTGCCTAACACCAAGGTGCTTGACGTGCGTCGTTATGTGATGCCCATCAAGGGTAACTATGTGACAAGCCACTACGGCTATCGTCCCAAGTTCGGTCGCACCCACAAGGGTGTTGACCTGCGTGCCGCCATCGGTGACACTGTTTATTCGGCATTCTCGGGCCGCGTGCGTCTCACGCGATTTGAGCGCGGCGGTTATGGCTTCTACGTCATTGTGCGCCACGAGAATGGTCTGGAGACCGTTTACGGCCACCTGTCGCGTTTCCTTGTGAAGCCCGATCAGTATGTCAAAGCAGGCCAACCCATCGCCCTGAGTGGCAACACGGGCCGCAGCACGGGTCCTCACCTGCACTTCGAAACCCGCTTCATGGGCTATGCTATCAATCCTGAGGCTATCTTTGACTTTGCTAACCGTTGCACCCACACCGACAGCTACACGTTCTCAAAGTCCACTTATACCAAGGCTCGCGACTATACGCCCAGTTCACGTTATGCTGCCAGCAAGAAGGCTACCGAGGATAAGGAATCAGCCTCTAAGAGCACAAGAAGCTCCAGCAAGAAGGATCAGCAACCCACAGCTACCGCCAGCACCAAGAAATCCACCAGGGAGAGCCGCGACAACAGCCGCTCGACCTATCAGGTTCGCCAGGGTGACAATCTGACCAAGATCGCTGCTCAGAACGGTACGACCGTCGCCCAGCTCAAGAAACTCAATGGCTTGACAAGTGACAATGTCGAGGCAGGCAAGGTACTCCGCGTGAAGTAATTCCCCTCAGGATAAAGATATCAAAACGATGAGCGGCCAGCGCTACACAAGCCTGGCCGCTCATCGTTGTACGCACGGCATGGTCATGTTCTAACGGGTGCAAGTCCCGAGCGCGCCCTAATGGCGGGAAGCGCATAGCCCAAGACAAGGGCATTGTGGTGACGCAATGTCTGAAGGAAGTCGGCGGCAAATCCCTGGCCCGAC
>JAFTEU010000065.1 GCA_017453505.1 Muribaculaceae bacterium | reverse complement strand
CAACGCCATACAGTAACATTCTATCAAGTGTATCGTACCGACTCAAAAGGAAATTCAACCACTAATGATTTTTTAATGTCGCAGTACACAGATATTGGTCGGCACAGACATTCTGACACTGAATATCTGATTCAAGTTCAATCGTTTGCTACCGACTTCGCCTATGTCGACAAGAAAGAGTATAAGCAGATGCGCGAAGACAACAAGGTGGAAATGAATATTCAGGAACTGCGGCAGTTTGAGAAAAACAATAAGATTCCTCCTTTAGCGCCAAATATTCAAGAGCAGATAGATAAACTCTTTGAGAAAGAATTGAAGCAGTAGACTTGAAAAGCCGGTTTTGATACCAGCTCATCCATATTGATCAATATATTTCAGTTCAAGAAATATAACCGGGCGTTTCCCATCGAGGGGGCGCCCGGCGCCGTTTCCGAGGTGCGCACCCTTTCGGGCACCCACTATGCGAGGAGGTGGATTAGACGGGATAACCGATGTACTCGCTCAACTCCTGCAAGATGTGACCCTAAAGTCAGTAATCATAGTTTCCCTAAAAGTGAGGGTGTGTCATAATTAGCTTTGGAACATTTGATTGAGCTTCGCTCGAGAAATTTCACAAAATTACATATGAGATTAAAATAAAAATTGATTTTGTTTGATTTTTATACAAATTTTTTAATTTCTCGGCCGCTAGGCCGATTAAAAGCCAGTAACAGAATTTTGACCCAGCCTGATTGAAAAATACATGTAACAACTGGCTCTGAGTGGCACTATGAAACTCAAGCTTGTGTTCCACAGTCCTTTACATGTACAATTTCTGGTTCTCGAAGTCCACTTCACGGTCGAGCAGGGTGATGAAGTCGTCTAGCACCTCACGGTCGATGTCGCCCAGGGTGAATTCGTTCTCAGCATCCTGGCGGATGAGGGCAATCCACTCGCGGCGGGCAGTGACATAATCCTGATGGATGCGCTCCACGGCTTCGTCGGTCAACTGGTCGATGCCATAGTAGTCAAGGATGATGCGGTAGCTCCACGACCAGCGCAGCTCGTTGTACTCGGTGTCTATGTCCTTGAACCTGGCATTGACGGCATCGATGGTGTTGAGGCGACCTGTGACAATGTCATCAATGATGCGCTCCTCAGCGCTCTGGGGCATGAGCAGACCTGCCAGGTCTATCCAGTTGCCCTCGCCGTCGGTCGAAGCAGGTGGTACGGGTTTATGGCGCTTGAGCACAGCACCCATATAGATGCGCAGCGCCATGTCATAGTACTTGATGCCCTTGTGCAGCAACGGAGCCTTGATGACATACTCGTGATAGTTATAGGTACTCACCTTGTCGCCGCTGGCAGCCCTGAGGTTCTCCAGGATCTTCTTGCCGCGCAAAACCTCACTGATGGTGAAAGGGCTGAGCCAGTCGAAGTTGACCACGCTGCGGTGTTCTCCCTTGTAACGCTTGTCACGCTTGGGCCACTTGCGGATGTCACGGTACAGACCCACCGTGGCGAAGTTGCGGCCAGGCTTCAGATACATCGTGTCGCCATAGGCGATAAGGTAGGAGAACGGCAGGTCACGCGTGTCGGGATGGTACATCAGTTTACCGAACAGCACGCTGAATGACCCGATGTTGGCCGGCAGCAACAGGTAGGCACCGCTGGCGGTCTTACAGCCGCGTTCCAGGGCACCGTAGTGCATGGGGCCCATCTTGTAGGCATGGTTGCTGAAGTTGGTCGCTGACCCGGCGTTGTAGAATGAGAACATGGCACCGATGAGCAGCGAACTCTTGTGATGGCTTACCGTGAACGGGCCGCAGAAGGCTGCGCACGCCTCGCCGTTGGACATATAGCTGTTGGCAAAGAAGACGCTGCTGGCTGCCGTGAAACCGTTTTCCAGATGGCAGGACTCACCCACAAAGCAGTCGGTCAACTTGACGCTGCCCGTGAGGTGGGATCCGCCACTGACAATGGTATTCTCGCAGATGACACCCGTGCGGATGACGATGGGATTCTCAATTGTGCTGCTGATGGTGCAGTTGCTCAAACGGGAAACACCGCAGATCTGGCACCCGTCGGTGATGACCGTGTTGATGATGACCCCGGTATTGACCACGCGCACATGATTGCCGATGGTGCTGCACTCGGGCCGCGATGCCGCTACCGACTGTGCCACCATGCGCTTGATGGCATCCATCATGGCCTTGTTGTCGCCATGCTTGACCATCAGGGCGGCAAGCTGGCTGTTCAGCTCGTTGAGCAGCAACAGGTTGCCATCGCCCACCTCGTTGAGCACGGCGATGGTGTGTCCCTGCCCGTAATTGGGCTCGCCGACGGTGTCGATTGTGCTCACGTTAGAGATATAGCACCCGTCGCCAATGGCTACCCTGTTCAAGTAATTGCCGATGTTCTCGATGAGGCATCCGTCACCGATGGTCACGTTGCGCAACGTGGCATTGTAGATGCCGCAGTTCTTCACGAACCCCTCGGTAATCTCTACCGTGCCCTCGCTGCTGCCCAACCGTGCCCAGCCGTAAAACTGCACGCGATGACAGCGCTTGACATCGAAGTCATCGGTTACTTGTATGTCGTTCCAATCTTGAGCCCAGCAGTCGTTTTTCTTCAAGGCATCGATTTGCTGGTTTGTAAGGTGTCTGTATTTGTTCATGAGTTAGACATGATTTTTAATGTGGCGCAAAGGTAATGTTTTTGAAGTCCACAAAACAAAAATCCCTACCATTTTAATATTTGATAGGGATTGTAAATGCTTTTTTTGAAAAAATGTGCCTTAATCCAGGCAGTGGACAAGCAGGTCGGTTTTTCCGTTGTCCACCAGATGGATGACCAACTCGCCGAAGAGGGTGTTCTGCCAAGCGAACCAGGCGCGGGTGTAGTGCGACGCATCGTCCTTGTTAAACGACTCGTGCATGAATCCCGTGCCAGCATCGGTCGTGAGCAACTGTCGCATACACCAGGCGATTTCCTCATCGTTGTCGGCGGTGAAAGCCTTCATCATGATGCTCATGGGCCAGATGAGGTTATAGGCCGTGTGAGCCCCGCCGATACCCTCGCCAGCCTTTCCCTTAAAGAAGCAGGGATTGTCCTCGCTCCACACAAAGCGGCGTGTGTTGCGGTAGATGGGGTCATCCATGGGCACATCGCCCAGGTAGCCCATGGCCAGCAGGCTGGGCACGTTGGCATCGTCGGCCAGCACGCGTCCGCCCCAACCATCTACCTCATAGGCGTAGATCTTGCCATACTTGGGGTGATCGACGATGGCATACTTGTGCAGGGCATCCTCCACCTCCTGGGCCAAGTCGAGGCACTGCTGTGATAAGGCTTGGTTGTGATTGACCTTGTTGAGGATTTCGCCCGCCTTGCGCAGCGAGGAGACGGCCATGAAGTTGCTCGGCACGAGGAAGGGCAGCACTGTGGCATCGTCGCTGGGGCGGAAGCACGACACAATCAGCCCCACGGGATTGACGGGAGGTCCCCAGCCATACCACGTGAGCGACGACTTGGCGTCGATGTCACGTCGCATGAACTTATAGGGGCCACGGTCGCCGCCCTTGCGCTGCTGCTCCTTGAAGGTGCGCAGCACCGCCTGCACCGCTTCTTGCCACAGGTTGCCAAAGATGCTGTCGTCGCCCGTCACCAGCCAGTACTCATAGGCCAAGCGGATGGGGTAGCACAACGAGTCGATTTCATACTTGCGCTCATGCAATTCGGGCTTCATGTCGGTCAGGTCGTTCTCCCACTGGCTGCCCGTGGGCCCGTCGTTGAAGGCGTTGGCATAGGGATCTAGAATGATGCACTTCAACTGGCGGAGTATGACACCGCGCAGCATGTGACGCAGTTTCTCGTCCTTCTTGGCATACCTGACATAGGGCCACACTTGGGCACCGCTGTCGCGCAGCCACATCGCGTGGATGTCGCCCGTGTATACAAAGGTGTCATCGTCGCCGTCATCAGTCAGGCGGTAGTGCACGGTGCTGTCGAGCGTGTTGGGGAAGCAGTTCTCAAACATCCAGGCCAGCCTGGGGTTGCCCTTGATTTTCTTGAGCACTTCCTGGATGCGCTTCTCTATAATGGCGCTGGTGAACAGCCTTTCCTCGGCAGGTGGCCGCTTGGTCGTGTAGGTTGATGTGGCATCGCTCACCACCGTTGTGTAGCGCGGATGCACGTCGGCAGCGGCCGTCAGCGCGGCCGTCAAGATTACGACGGTCAATAACAGATGTTTCAGTTTCATGATTTCATTGGTTTGGTTTTCTCTCTCGCAAAGGTAATCACTCTTCGTTGAAATTCCATCAATTAGGCGGCAAGAAATTGAAGATTGTTAAGTTTTTGGGGTATGTTTTTGGGAATTACGAGAATAATTATATAACTTTGTGACCTGCAACCAAATTGAAGCTGTGCTAATGACTAAGCTGAGAAATATCATATTATGGATGGTAGCATGCCTGTCACTGGCAGCTCCCGCACAGGCACCCGCCGAGGGTGATGAACCTGAATGGTACCTCGAGGAGGTGGTGAGCGATATGTTTATCGGCCGATACGATTTTGAATATTATTATATGCCCAGCGCTGCCGAGATGTCCCAGCAGCGTGACAAGGGCGAGGTGTCCTATTTCCTGAACTCCCCGACGGGCTTGAACCGCAAGAAGACGTGCGACTTGATTGACCGCATCATGGCCAGCTATGACGATGTCAAGGCCGTGGGCGACTGGCACATGACCACGGCTATCTACTGGAAGGAGTTCCGTGTTGACAGGAACAGGTTCCGCTTCAATGTCAAGCGCAAGGCGCTGGACGATGGCACCTACTATGTGAGTGTGACAGAGTCGGCCAACTACTATAAGTCGCTGAGCAAGAAGGATTCAAAGAAGCAACAGGCCCAGCCTGAGCCTTCCAAGCGGAAGGATAAATCCACGCGGCGCAGCACGCGTGACCGCCGCCAGGTGACCGAGGCTGAGGCCGATGCCGCCGACGTGGATGTTACCGTGGACGACGATGCCGTGACCGCTCCTGTCGTGAGTGAGAAGGAAAGTCGCCGTGCAGCCAGGGAACAGGAAGAGGCCCAGCGCCAGGAGGAGCGCCTCGCTAAGCGGCGTGCCCAGGAGGAACAGCGCGCTCAGGAAAAGGCCCAAAAAGAGGCCGAGAAGCAACGCAAAGCCGAGGAAAAGAAGCAGCGGGAAGAAGAGAAACGGCTCAAGAGGGAAGAAGAGCATCAGCGCCGCGAGCAGGAACGGCTGGACCGCGAGGCCGCCCGCAAGCAGGCCGCAACCCCCAAGGCCGTGGAGAGCAAGTTCCATTTTACCGATGTCGCCCTGTGGCTGAGTGAGAAATATGACTTTACCCAGACCGCGGCGGGTCAATCGTCCTGCACGATGTTCTCGACAGCCGTCAAGGACGTGGAAATGGCCAAGTTGGCCATCAAGAATGCCCTCAAGGGCAGCAATGCCCGCATGGCGGTGCCCTGGCGCGTCAATGCGTCAACCGGTGCCATCGAGACGGGCTATGTGGTCGATGGCCATGTGCTCGTGTTTGCCATCGCCGAGAATGAGGGGGGGCCTGTCTCACTCACGATCACTGAGGTGACCGCCGATGAGCTAGAGGACTTCAAGCAGGGCATGAACTCAAGTTTCTAAAGTAGCTTTGCCACTTTGGAAACTTGAGGAGAGAGGAGAGGGGAGTGAGTAGAGAGTTGTGCCGTGCCGACCGTTCAGGTGGCGGACGCAATAGAGATTGAAGGGCTTCTCGTCACTATTTATTGTTCTACTTCCTCTAATCCTCAAATGATGAAGCGATAATCACTTTATAAACAAGAATAACCATAAAATAGAATTGTGATGAAAAAGGTATTTTTAATGTTATTGGCCTTCATGGCGCTTGTCGTGTCGTGCAAGCCCAAGGATCATCATGCCCTGCCCGTGGGAGACAGCTTTGTCGTGCCCGAGGTCGCTGATGTCGTCTTGTATCAGGTCAATCCGCGAGTGTTTGCTCCTTCCAACTCTTTCCAGGCCATCATCGCCCGTCTCGACTCTATTCAGGATTTGGGCGTGAACATGCTATGGATCATGCCCATCTATCCCATTGGCGAGGAGAAGAGCAAGAATTCACCTTACTCGGTGCGCGACTACAAGGCCGTCGCTCCCGAGTATGGCACCGTAGATGACCTGCGCATGCTGGTGGAGTCCTGCCACGAGCGTGGCATGGGTGTCATCCTTGACTGGGTGGCCAATCACACCGCTTGGGACAATGTGTGGCTCAAGGAGCACCCCGAGTGGTACACCCATGATTCGGTGGGCAATATCATCTATCCCCCCGGCACCGACTGGACTGATGTCGCCGACTTGAACTACGACAACAAGGACATGCGTGCCGCGATGATCGACGCGATGCGTTATTGGGTCGACAGCGTGGGCGTGGACGGCTTCCGCTGTGACGTGGCCGACCAGGTGCCGGCCGACTTCTGGAGTGACTGCATCTCGACGCTGCGTTCGGCTGCCAAGCCCCGCAACCTCATCATGCTGGCCGAGGGCGCTAATCCCGATAACTTCACCGCAGGCTTCGATCTGAACTACGCTTGGGAGTTCATGGGTGCTATTGCCGACGTGATGAAGGATGGTGCCAAGGTCGGAAAACTCATTGCTGTGGACAAGAACGAGTACAAGGACATGGAGCCTGGTAAATACAAGATGCGATTCACGACCAATCATGACGAGTCGACCAAGGCCACTCCCGTCCAGCTCTATGGTGGCCCCAAGGCCTCGATGGCGGCATTTGTCGCCACCACGATGCTGCATGGCGGCATGCTCGTCTATGGCTCTCAGGAGGTGGGATATCCCGAGCCCATCAACTTCTTCAAGTATGTGCCTGTCAACTGGGATGCCAACCCCGAGATGCGCAACGAGTACAAGCAGCTCATCGCGATCTATAACGAGCATCCCGCATTGCGCTCCAGCGGCAAGGTGACCCCCTATGACGACGACGAGAACAATGTGCTGTGTGTCGACCGTGTGCTCAACAACGATAACGTGCTGGTCATTGTCAACGTGCGTGACGCGATTCACAGCATTGACATGCCTGGCATGTGGGCCGACAGGACTGTGACCGACCTGATGACGGGCAACGAGGTCGCTCTGAAACGCCGCGTCACCCTGCAACCGTACCAATACATGTTGCTGTACAAGCATTAAGCATCGACGGCAATCGCGATAACACGGGGCATCCAGACTGTTCACTCGACATCTGGATGCCCCTTCATCACCCATGTGGTGCTCCACGGTAGGGACGGTTTTGTGCGGATAAATCAATAGGTATATAGGGGTCGGAAAGGTTCAAAAAATGTGTAACTATTCAGCCAAAACGTATAATCACAACAAATCACGCTAAGCCGCTAAGCCGCTAAGTTTTTAATATTAAGGATTTTATCATTTGCCATCTACAAGAATCTTGGAATTACATATCAGTGTCAAGACATCAATGAATGCCTGGAGAATATATAATGTAAGCACCTTATAAATAATATCTTAGCGGCTTGGCGGCTTAGCGTGAGATTGAGTCGCTGAATAGTTACAAAAAATGTGGTTGATTGTTAAATAGTGTTAACTAACTGCATTTTCTTGTTCGAAAATTATGTTTTATAACATAAAAACCATTACCTTTGCACCCGATTTTTCATCAAGACAAAAAATCGTTGCCGTGAGGCATGAGATTGTTGTTATGAAGGTTAAGATTTAGTTTTAAGGTTTATGTTAATGGTATTAGAGGTTAATTAGATTTTTTTCAAAATGATCCGCGGCGAGAGTCGGGGATTTTTTTATGCCATCTCCGTCTTTTCAGTGTGCACGCGTCTGCCACTAGAGTCCTATTATCTGTGGTTGAGAATGTGGTCAAGGATCATGTTAATGTCAGCAATATTCACCTCGCCATCACCATTGGTGTCGGCGGTGCTGGCCTCACTGTCATTGGCTGGCAGACGGGTATGGCCACCACTGCCACCGTTGATGATAATGACCACCACATTGTTGGCATCGGCGACAGTGACTTCGCCGTCGCCGTTGACATCGCCAGGTATATCTCCTATGGCATCACCCAGAATCTGAGAGAACTGTTTCCAAGGATTGGCCGATTGATAGGCCTGGAAGGATTCAGGCAGTACATGCAGCGTTGCGTGGGCATAATAGCCCATGTTGTCAAACAGACCACTGTCATCGACAGAGGGAGGCACTGCAGCTGAGCATGTGACACTCGTCAACTGGCTGCAGCCATAGAAAATGAGATAACCGATGCTTGTAATGCCCCTGCCGATCACTGCACTGGCAAGCCTGCCGCAATCCTCAAAGGCGTAATCCTCGATGCGGGTCACCGAGTTGGGAATCACGATGCGGGATAGGGAGGAGCAGTTCTCAAATGCGGCCACGCCGATGGTCTTGAGAGAATTCCCCAGGACAACACTGGCAAGGCTGGTGCACCTGTAGAAGCAGTAATCGCCGATGCTGGTCACCGAGTTGGGGATGACGATGCTGGCAAGCCGGGTGCAATCAAAGAAGGCCTCGGCACCGATACTGGTCACTGAACTGGGCAGGGCGACGTGGGTAATGCGTGAGCTCGTGAGGAACCGTTCAGGAATCACCTCCACCTCGTCGCCGATAGCCACGCTGTCAATGCCGGTGGTCGTCAAAGTCCCAGCCGACAAACACCGCTTGGCATTCCATATCAATGTCCTCATCTGGAAATTCATGTCGAAGGCATTCTCGCCAATCGTTGTGACCGACTTGCCGATGGCCAGCGTCTCGAGTGCGGTGCAGGCATAGAAGGCTTGCTGGCCGATGCTGGTCACCGAGTCGGGGATGGTCACTTGGGTGATGTTGTCGCACATGGTGAATGCATAACGGCCGATCTGCTTGAGTGCGTCGGGCAACTCAATGCTGGACAGGACCGAACACTTGGCGAAGGCGTTATCGCCGATGCTGGTCACCGTACTGGGCAACGTCACGTTGGCCAAACTGACACAAAGCATAAAGGCATTCTTGCCGATGGCCGTGACAGGGTAGGTCTTGTCCCCGCTGGTGACCGATTCAGGGATTACAATGTCCCCGCTGTAGCAATTGGACTGACCATTGTTGGTGACAATGGCCTGGCCATCCTTCAGGTCGTAGTATATGCCATCTAGCATGAGGTCATAGGCTCCCGCCGTGGTTGGCAGCATCAAGCAGGCTAGAACGACAAGGCAGATGATGGATTTGATCCTGTTCATATCGTTGCAATTATTGTAAGTGTCAATGCTGCAAAGTTAGTCAAAATAATTGAATATTCAATGGAAAAGCGCATCATTATGACTTCATTTTGCCAAAAATAAATACTTGATTATCAATTGCTTGAAAAATAAAAAGTTCATTTTGGGATAATTCGGCCTGATGAGCCATGAAGTAATGAAGAAAAATGCAGTAATTTTGTCAAGAAATATCAACAACCTGAGCAATGAAATCAAGAAGTCTCTTTATATCATTATTGGTTTTATCCATGGCCTTGACCGGCTGCCACAATGACACCGATACCGCTACGATGCGCCGTCTTGCCCGCATCGACTCGCTGCTGACCACCTCGCGCCAATATGAGGATGCCCAGCACCGCTTGGACTCTCTAAATGCCAGCGGTTTCAGCCAGGCTGAGCGGGCCTACTATAGCCTGCTGCTCACCCAGTCCCATTACAAGAACTACATCGACGACACCACCGATGCCGTCATCAACGTCGCCGTCGATTACTTCAAGGATCATGGCGACCATGAGAAATATAGCCGCTCGTTGCTTTATCAAGGTTGCGTCTATGAGGGCATGGGCCAGCACGAGAAGGCGATAACCTCCTACAAGAATGCCGAGAACATGGCCGAAGAGACCGACCTGCAAAACAAGGCTTTCGCCAAGCTGAGACTGGCGGTACTCTATGCCGACAATTCGAACTATGCCGACCTTAAGATCAGCAAATACAAGGAGGCTCTGGACTTGTACAATCAACTGGGCGACAAGCATTACCAAATCGTGTGCCTGACCGATATCGGGGGCTTTTACCGCAACCAGTCCGACAACCTTGATAGCGCACGGCACTATATCAATAAAGCCATCCAGCTGTCTGAGGCCGAGCACGAGAATTGGTACTTGTTCCAGAACCTTTATCACCGGGCTGAAATGTATTGCTTGATTACCAAAGAGTACACTAAGGCCAAGGCCGATATCCTCAAGGCGCTGGAAGCGGGTAAGAACGAAATCGACCACCCCCGGGCACATTATGTCGCCGCCGAGACCTATCTGAACCTGGGGAGGCCCGACTCAGCCCTCTACTACCTGAATCATGTGCCCGCTAGCGGTGTGATGAGCAACCATGGCAGCGACACGGTGATGTATTATCGCATCATGAGCGAGATCGCTAAGCGGGGCAAGGATTGGGAGCAATACACCGCTAACTTTGAGCGGGCCAACGGCATGGCCGACTCGATATTATTAGATAATGTCAATAAGAACTATCTGGCGATCGAGAAAAAGTATGACATCCAGCTCGAGGAGCTCAAGAGGGTGAGGAACGAGTCCCGCATGAGGGGTGCCTTCTTGCTGGCGGCACTGCTGGCCCTGCTAGCGATGGCGGTGACACTGCTGGCATGGCGTTACCGCAGCCGACTCAAGCAGAAGGAGATCGAGTACGAGCTACAACGGGCTGACCTGGATGCGTCACTGACAAGCCTGGAGCAGATGAGAGCAACTATCAGCACTCGGGAACAGGAACTGAAAGCCGCGCAGGATATGCTGGAAGGCAATGAGGCACGTATGGGCGAGGAACTCGCGGCCCTGGAAGCCAGGCAACGCAAGAGTGACGAGATGCGTTCCATCGTCGATAACCAGATACAGGTGATTCGCCAATTGCTGGAGTTGTCCTACCAGCCCAACGAGGTGACCTTTGCCCGCAAGTTCAATGAATTGATGACCGTCCCCGTCGAGGGCACCGTCCCCACCGACTCCTACTGGAACAACCTGCACAGCCTGACCAATGACCTGCACCATAACGTGCTTGATGAGGCACAGCGCATCGCCGGCGGTACACTCACCGAGAGCGAGATGAACTTCCTGGCACTGTATTGCTACGGCTTCTCCCGTACCGTCATCATGATCTGCATGAAGTACAGCAGCCTGGGCACCGTCTCCAACAAGAAAATCCAGATTGCCAAGAAACTGGGTGTCAAAAACCTCGACGACTTCGTGGACAACTACCGCTAACGAAATTGAGGTTGTGTCATAATTCACATCTGCATCTTAAATCGACCTAAAGGCCAGGAAATTAAGCCCTAACTATGCAGCGATGCAAAGTTAGGGCTTAATTTCTCCGTGCAAAGCACGGACCATATTGCAGGCATAGCAATTATGACACACCCTCTTCACTTAACCCAACTTCAACGGTGACTAACCGCTATTTGACTGTGCTGTAGTGGATTCGTTTTTTTGAGATTTGCCGTGGGT
>JAFTEU010000064.1 GCA_017453505.1 Muribaculaceae bacterium | reverse complement strand
GTTAAGTCAAAATCCGCTCAAAAATAAATCAAAATCAATGTCAAGCTAATTTATAGAAGCCCCCTAAAAAATGTCAATTGGAGACATTTTATCAATGATATGTCTGCCCTGTCGCTACTAAACTGTTTAGCCTTTGTCTTAGAAAGGCAGGTGCAGGTCCTTGACCTCGACATTGTCCTTGACTGTGTACCCATTCCCTATATTTGACTATCTTTTTGGCAATGATGATATAGAAGCCCAGCCCAAACCCTGCGGGGCTAATGCTAATTACACCCTAACTTTGCATCGTCAAATTAGAGAAGCTAATGATGTTGTTCCCAAAATAATTGCTACCTTTGCAACTGTATCAGAGAAAGATGAATGTGTATATGATGGAAACGAAACGATTTCTCTTCTTCCTCGTGGCGGTGTTGGCGCTGGCAGTTGCTCCGTCATGGGCATGTACCAACCTGATTGTTGGTAAGGCAGCCTCAGCGGATGGTTCCGTGATTTGCACCTATAATTGTGATGGATATGGCTTCGCCGGATCCCTGTCGCGCACTCCTGGCGGCAGGCATGAGAAAGGCGAGCAGATCGCCATCCGCGAGTGGGGCAGGGGAGCCGTGAGAGGCTATGTGCCTCAAGTGGAATATACCTATGATGTCATCGGCTTTATCAATGAGAAGCAGGTGAGCATCGTGGAAACCACCTATGACGGCCGCCTGGAGTTGCAGAACCCCGATGGCTTACTCGACTATTTCACCATGATGCACCTGGGCCTGGAGCGTGCTGCCACTGCCCGTGAGGCTATCATCATCATGACAGACCTCGTGCAGGAGTATGGCTACTGTAGCACGGGCGAGACGATCACCGTGTGTGACAAGAACGAGGCGTGGATTCTCGAGATCATCGGCAAGGGGCCGGGCGTGAAAGGTGCCGTGTGGGTTGCCGTCCGCATCCCTGACGACTGCATCTGTGCCCATGCCAACCTGTCCCGCATACGCCAGTTCCCGTTGAAGGATCCCAAGAACTGCCTGTATTCCAAGGACGTGATTTCCTTTGCCCGCGAGAAAGGCTACTTCAATGGCAAGGATAAGGACTTCAGCTTCCGCGACGCCTATTGCCCGATCTCGTTCTCCAAGGTGCGCTATGCCGATGCCCGCGTGTGGAGTTTCTTCCGCCACCACTACGACCAGGCCGAGATGGACAAGTATCTGCCCTACATCAACGGCCAGCACGACATGTGCGACCATCTGCCGCTTTACATCAAGCCCGACAAGAAAGTGTCGGTTCGTGACATCATGAACGACATGCGCGACCACTTCGAGGGCACTCCGCTCGACATGACCGCCGACATGAGCGCCGGTCCCTGGAGCTCGCCTTACCGTCCACTGCCCATGAACTGGGAGGTGGATGGAAAGAACTACTTCCGTGAGCGTGCCATCGGCACCCCGCAGTCGGGTTTCACGCTGGTGTCACAGCTTCGCAACTGGCTTCCCGACGAGGTGGGTGGCATCATGTACTTCAACTGCGACGACGCCAACATGATCGCCTATGTGCCCGTGTATTGCTGCGTGAATGATGTTCCGGAAGCCTTCCGCCGCGAGAATAACGTGAGCAACGAGTTCAGCGAGCGCAGCGCCTTCTGGGTGAATAACGTGGTGGCCAACATGATATATCCGCGCTACAGTGCCATGATAGGCGACCTGCGTGAGGCACAGCAGGAACTGGAGGACTTCTACGCCGCCGACCAGGCGCAGGTGTTGAAAGACATCGAGCCCCTCACTAAGCGTGAGCGCATCGCCTACCTTACCAGCAAGAGTGCCGACTACACCGCCCGGATGATGCAGCGCTGGGACAAGCTCTTCCGCCTCATCGCCGTCAAGCACAACGACCAGATCATGAAGCCCTCAGAGAACGGCACCGTCGTCCCAGGCCGCTACACCACGCCTGGCTATGACCAGCAGTTCCGCGAGCAGATCAGCAAGGACACCGGTACCCGCTACCTGATGCCCGAGAGCGCTGGGGACATCAAGTCACTGTAGCCGGTGCGGGGGGCGATAATGCTGACTCGCCGCCTCTGCGATAGGAACGGCACCTGTCAGTGCGGATTATATGCCCTCAATGCGTGAGTTTGCCCCGCTGCCTGTACTCAACGAGATGAGCCTTACAAGTTGTTGGACAAAGACAGGCCTACGCTATAGATCAGGTTCACGTTGGACAAGGTGCCGCTGAGGTCCCAATCCTCACGGTATTCGTCACAGGGCTTGTGATACCACACGGGCATGGGATACTTGTTTGGCTTGCTCACATCCACAGGATGACGGCCGTTCTCCAGCACGACCGCACGGACGCCCTTCTTCACGAAATTGTAGTGGTCGGAACGGAAAAACCAGCCGTCGGAGTTGTCATCGTCGAAGTAGATATACCTGCCCTGGGCAGCAGCTGCAGCCACATAATATTGGTCTAAGTCGCTTTCCCCACCGCCCAAAATCACAACATCGCGCGTGAGCTCGGCAGGGCCTATGCTCTCAAAATTGAGGCAGGCCACGGTTTTCGCCATCGGTACGGCAGGGTAATCGCAGTAATAGGCCGAGCCGAACAGTCCACTCTCCTCAGACGAGGGGAAGATGAACAGCAGGTCTCGACGCGGCTGGGGCATCTCCTTGAACTTCTTGGCCACAAGCAAGGCTCCTGCCACGCCCGATGCATTGTCGGCAGCACCGTTGTAGATCGTGTCGCCGCGCTCATCGGCTTTCCCGATGCCCAGGTGATCCCAGTGGGCACAGAACACCACGGCCTCACCATCCTGGCCGCTCCCACGCAGGATGCCGCCCACGTTGCGCGTCTGCTGGATGTCGTAGGTCACATTCATCTTCACGTCACCTCTCACGTTCAGGGAAAAGCTCTTGAAGCCTGGCTTCCGGGCAGCGGCCAGCGCCTCGTCCATATCCATGCCGGCCGCAAGGAACAGTTTCCTGCAACCGTCCTCGTGCAGCCATCCCCTGACGGCCAGCTCGTCGGCATTGCGCGTCTCGGAATGATAGATGGCGAGATTGTCACTCAGGTGGCCGTTCACACAGACGTGCCACCCGTAACTGGCGGCTTCGGTGTGGTGGAGCACCAGGCAACCGGCGGCACCCTGGCGCTGCGCCTCTTCAAACTTATAGATCCAACGACCGTAGTAGGTCATATTGCGTCCGCGGAAGAGTTGAGCGTCATAAAAGCCAGGGTCGTTGACCATCACGACCACGATCTTGCCTCGGACATCGATGCCCTCGTAGTCATTCCAGCCATATTCGGGCGCGTTGATGCCAAAACCGCAGAACACATACTCGGCCTTCTTCAGGTCAATCTTCCCCGTGGCGCGAGTTGTCCAGATGATCAGGTCGTCGGGATAGCGGAGCACCGATTTCTTCTTCCCGCTCACCGTGAGCCTGCTGTCCACGGGCTTGGCTGTAACCGCAATCATTTCAAACGGCTGGAACCAACTGCCGTTGAAGGCAGGCTCCAAACCCATCACCTCCAGCTGCCTGGCAAGATAGTCCACCGTCTTGTCCTCATAGGGCGTCATGGGCTTTCTCCCGCCAAATTCATCATCGGCCAGCACCCTTGTCCATTCCCGCAGCAGCTGTTCGTCACTCCCGGTTTGCAACTGCTCCTGTGTAATTTGTGCACTGGCTGTTGTCAACCCCATGGCGACAAAAGCAATCACCGTCACCACCGTTTTAGCATTTATTCTCATCAGCATATTCATAGAAATAGGTTGTTGTAAAAGGACTTTTCCTTGACGCACCGTTCTTGCGGGGATGCCAAATCAACTTGTAGAAAAATCCCATTATTATCAGTTATTTAATTTCTGCAAAGATACAAAACCTTTTTCTTTTGTCGAAGATAAACTTGGGTGAATGTGGCACTGCTTGGTATAGAACCTTGCTCGCAAAGTTGTCATGCGGCCATGATAGTATTGGTCGCGAGATGTTTATGCAATCTTGGCGAATTCTTCCTGGACACCCCTTAAACCGCCGTATGCCTAACGGCACACACGGTGATGTGAGAGAAATGGAAACGAAAGTAGGGTAGAATGCTTTCGTTTCCCGACCTGCTCGATGAGGTGTGACTTTTTTCTTTCTTGAATCAATTAAGATATTAATTATTCACTAGTGTCTCTTAATTTATGTTAATCAAAATCGAAGTCAATACTGAGTTGCCTGTCATCCTGTATGCCAGTCTCCATCTTGAGGGGCATGAGCAGGTCACGGATGCCATCTGTGGTGAGTGCGGACTTGCCAAGGATGC
>JAFTEU010000063.1 GCA_017453505.1 Muribaculaceae bacterium | reverse complement strand
GGCCGCGAGAGTGACTCCGTTGCCCATGTCGCGTGTTCCCAGCAACATCCAGTTGCTCATCTCGTCGGCAAACTGCCTGCCGGCAGGAACGATGAGTTTCTCGTACTGGCCATGGCTGAGACGATGTCCCTTGAGGTCGTCGGTGGTTTGCTCAGAATCACCGCAATAGATGTCGGGAAGGGTGAGCGTGTCGCCCAGCAGCAGGCTCTTGTCGATGCTGATGTCCAGGTCGTTGAAGAAGGCAAACTGGGGGTTGTCCACCTTGCCACCGCCTGAACAAGAGAGCAATGTGATGGCAACCAACAGCGAGATTATCGAGATTGATTGATTTGATTTCATGTCAACTTGAATTGGAAGCGATTTTTCGTGTCAGTGATATCGCTTGATATGCGCAAAGGTAGTCGATTTGCCTGTCGCAGGCAAGAGAAGCCGCATTTTTTTAGGGAGAATAAGGAGATTTTTGTAATTTTGCGGGATTATGGAAGGTAAAGAAAGAATCAGCATCCAGCATCCCGAAGCATGGGAACTGCTGGTCTCAATAGATAGCAGGCGCGTGAATTACATCCTGTTCACCCCGGCTGTTGCCGGCTCGCTCATCACAGGAGCGGTCAAGGTGACCGACGACACGTTGCAGTCGCTGGAAGATGCCGTCTATGACACCCCCGAGCTGCTCAACGAGTACAAGCGTGTGCGTGTGGTTATCCACTCGCCTCACTTCGTGCTGCTGCCAGCCGACACGGCCGATGACGACTGCATGGCCCTTGTCCGCGAGGCTTTCCCCGATGATGACGGTGACATGGCCGTCTGCGAGCTGCCCTTGAACGGAGTCAAGATCGCCTACCTGATGCCCCGGGGCATGCAGGCCTTCCTGGGCCGCACATTCAACTATCCTGTGACTGTTCATCACTTGATGCCCCTGTGCGAGCACTTCAAGGAGTTGAACCGGGGCGACGACATCTCCCGCATGTTCCTCCACCTGAGCTCAGCCCACATGGATGTGGCCGTGTACCGTGACGGCGCGTTGCAGATGGTCAACACCTATCCGTTCACCAATGCCCAGGATGCCGCCTATTTCGCCTTGAATGCCTGGCGCACCCACGACTTGGATCAACTGACCGATGAGCTGCAACTGACGGGCGACGGTGACACCCGTGCGATAATGACACCTGTACTGCGTGAGTATGTGAAATATGTGATGCCTGCCGTCTATCCCGCCGCAGCCATGCGACTGGGACGCAATGCGATGCAGGCACCGCTGGAATTAATACTGCTGGCCCTATGCGAATAATCTCTGGAAAATATGGCCGTCGCCGCTTTGACGTGCCCACCAATATCACCGCGCGTCCCACGACCGACATGGCGCGTGAGAACCTGTTCAATGTGCTGGGCAATATCATTGACCTGGAGGGCAAAAAGGTCCTCGACCTGTTTGCCGGCACGGGAGCCATGAGCTTTGAGTTCCTGTCGAGGGGTTGCGCCCATGTGACCGCTGTCGAGAAGGCCCGCACCCAAGCCGAGTTCATCAAGAAGGTGCAGCGGGAGCTGGGCGATGATAACTTGACGCTGATACGCGGTGACGTGTTCAAGTTCCTGTCCACATGCAGGCAGACGTTTGACATCATCTTTGCCGACCCTCCCTACGACTTGCCGCGCTTCGCCGAAGTCCCCAAATTGGTACTCGCGTCCCCGCTGGTTCATGATGGCACCTTGTTCATCATGGAACATCCGCGTGAAAACGATTTTACCGTTTTGCCCCACTTTCAGCAGCAGCGTGTGTACGGCAAGGTGAATTTCTCCCTGTTTGAAATCAGTCAACCCAATACCGAGGAGTCATGAAAAATCGATTTCACTTGAGACCCATGCTTGCCGCCGCCATTGTGGTCCCAGGGCTGTCGCTGGCAGCCCAGGTGCCGTTGCCTGCCGACAGCACCGCCCGCACCCTGTCGCCTACTGTCGTCACTGCCGAGCAGGTGAGCCAGCAGCAAGTGACCAACCCGCTGGAAGCCATCAATGGCCGCGTTGCAGGTGTCACTATCCAGAAGAGCAACAACGGCGCTGCGGCAATGAATGCCGTGCGTGTGCGTGGCACGACATCGGTGACTGGCGGCAATGACCCGTTAATCATCATTGACGGCGTGTTCGGTGACCTGAGCACGTTGTCGTCGATTTATCCGTCGGACATCGAGAGTTTTACCGTGCTCAAGGATGCCAGTGAGACCGCCCAGTATGGCTCGCGTGGTGCCTCGGGTGTCATCGAGGTGGTGACCAAGAAGGGTGCCGCCCAGCGTGCCACAGTGACCTATAACGGCAGTGTGGGCCTCACCCATGTCGTCAAGAACCTGAAGATGCTGGATGCCAGCGGTTACCGCATGGCTGTCGGCAATCAAGGCGGCATGCTCATCGATAAAGGTTACAATACCAACTGGCAGGAGGCCATCCAGCAGGCCGCCTTCCTGCAGGATCACCACGTCGCCTTCATGGGCGGCGGTGAGCGGTCGGGCTATCGTGTCTCGGTGGGCTATATGGACCACACGGGTGTCATCCTGCATGGCAAGATGCGCAACCTGACCAGCAACATGAATATGCATCAGCGCATGTTCGGCGATCTGCTGAACATCGAGGTGGGCATGTTCGGCAATGTGCAGAAGGACCGCACAGCCGTCTATGATGTGCAGAAGACCTTCTACTCGGCCCAGGCCTGGAATCCCACCTTCGGCACCGAGCGCAATAGCGGTGGCGGTTGGGACGGTTTCACTCTATCCAATCAGATCAATCATCCGCTGGCGCTGATGGATAGCCGCACCCAGGACAAAACGACCCACCTGAGCACCCATGCCAAGCTGACCTTCAACCTCAACAGCAATTGGACTTTCACCTTGTTTGGCGCCTACAGCCACAACGAGGTGGAAACTGCCCAGTTCCTGCCCACGAGCATCTGGAGCGGCGGCAGGGGATACCGCAGCAGCGCCAAGACCGAGTCTTGGCTGGGCAATGCCACTATCACCTGGGACAAGAAACTGGGCCGCCATCACCTCAATGTGATGGGGCTTACCGAGGTCGAGCGCGACGTTCACACGGGCTTCTACACGACCACAACCGGCTTCTCGACCAATGCTATCGGTATTGAGGCCATCCAGTCGGGAGCCGTGACCCTGTGGGACGGCACGGGCAGTTACCGCAACGCCCCGTCGTTGGCCTCTTTCATGGGGCGCGTGAGCTATGACTACGCCGGCCGCTACTCCTTGTCCCTGACCATGCGTGCCGACGGCTCCAGCAAGTTCGGCAACGGTAACAAGTGGGGTTATTTCCCCTCGGTGTCAGCATCATGGAGCATCGGCAGGGAGGCTTTCTTGCGTGATGCAGGCTGGCTGGATGACCTCAAGTGGAACATCGGCTATGGTCTGGCTGGCAATCTGGGCGCTGTGGACAGCTACATGACCCAGAATCTGCTCACTCCCGCAGGCATTATTCCCGTGGGCCAGAGCCTGGCGGTGACCTTCGATGAGCTGCGCAATGCCAACCCCGACCTCAAGTGGGAGGTGAAACGCAGCTTTAACACGGGCCTGAGTGCCGCCTTCCTGGGCAACCGCATCATCGCCACGCTGGACTTCTATACGGCCAAGACGTGCGACATGCTTTATCTGTATAATGTGGGTGTGCCGCCTTTCAGTTTCAATAAGTTGCTGGACAACCTGGGCGCGATGCGCAACAGCGGTGTCGAGGTGGCCCTGGGACTCACCCCACTCGCCACGCGCGACATGGAACTGAACATCAATGCCAATGTCGCTTATCAATACAACAAACTGCTCTCGTTGAGTGGCTATTACAAGGACTACTGGCTGGAGGCTCCTGGTGAGGTGGATCTCGTGAACCTCAACGGCGCTGGTTTTCACGGTGGCAACAACCACATCGTCTATCAGATTGTGGGGCAGCCGCTGGGTGTATTCTATCTCCCGCACTGCACGGGTCTCAAGAGCGATGGCCAGGGCGGTCAGACCTATGACATCGCCGACCTGGACGGCTCGGGCGACATCGATATCGCCAACGGCAAGGACCGCCGCGTGTGTGGCCAGGCCATGCCCAAGGTGCTGCTGGGCAGCAACATCAACTTCCGCTACAAGCATTGGGACGTGACGATGCAGATCAACGGAGCCTTCGGACACAAGATCTATAACGGCACGGCGCTGACCTACATGAACATGAACAGCCTGCCAGGCTACAATGTCCTGAGCGAGGCTCCTGGCCGCAATATCAAGGACCAGACGGCTACCGACTATTGGCTGGAGCGTGGTGACTATGTCAACCTGGACTATGTGACGCTGGGCTGGAACGTACCGCTGAGTGCCCGCATGCAGCGCGCCGTGAGTCGCTTGCGCCTCTCGCTCACCATCGACGACCTGCTCACCTTGACGGGCTACTCGGGCCTTACCCCCATGATCAATAGCTCGTCGGCCGGCGGCACGCTCGGTGTTGATGACAAGAATGTCTATCCCGTGACCCGTTCCTACTACTTGGGCGTTACCATCACCTTTTAATCCCGGCAATTATGAAACGCAATATCTTCTCCATTCACTTGTTGCTGATCGTGGCTCTGTTCACGCTGGCCTCTTGTGACCAGTTCCTTGAGGACGAGCCCACCGACCGCCTTCCGGCCGACGGGGCCTACAACACCTTGACCGACCTGCAGCTCAATGCCCTGGGCCCCATCTACCGCAACATCGGCGGCAATGGTGACTCGCAGGGCTTGCAGGGTACAGCGCGCGGCGTGTGGGACCTGAACACCTTCAGCACCGACGAGGCCATCATTCCCACTCGTGGCGCCGACTGGTATGACGGCGGCATCTGGCAGAACCTGTTCCTGCACCGCTTTGGCAACGTGGATTTCACGGGCGATACCTGGAATTACCTTTTCAAGGAAGTGCTGGCCTGCAACCGCGCCCTGGAGCGCATTGATGCGTTTGCCGCTGCCCATCCTGGCGAGGATGTGACCAGTGTGCGAGCCGAGGCACGTGCCCTGCGGGCGATGTTCCTGTTCTACGCCATGGATCTCTATGGCCGCGTGCCGTTGTTCACATCCTCCGCCCCCACCGTCCAAGACATGAAACTGCAGAACCGCTCGATGGCGTTCCGCCACATCGTGACGGAGTTGCAGACGTCGGAATATAGCCTGGTCAATGAGCGCAGCCCGCGACTGGGAGAGTACTATGGCCGCATGACCCGCCCCGTGGTCCAGTTCCTGCTCGCCAAGGTGCTGCTGAATGCCGAGGTCTATGCCGACGATGACTGGACCGATGACTGGACCGATGACGGGCACCCTGATGGCTCGGCCATGACGTGGACGGTTGACGGCTCCGAGATGAATACATGGGAAGCCGTCGAGCACTACTGCACCAGAATAGAGGAAGAGGGTTATTCCCTGGCCAATGAATTCAGTGACAACTTCGTTACCAGCAATGATGAGTCCCCCGAGTTGATATTCACCATCCCGATGGATATCTATAACTACTCCAACCGTTTCACCCAGCAGTTCCGCTCGTTGCATTACAACCATGCGTCGGCGCTGGGACTCAATGGCGAGAACGGCCCGTGTGCCACCATCGAGGCCATGCGGGCCTTCGGCTACGGCACCGACGATGCCGATTACCGCTTGAATCAGACCTACTATGTTGACGAGGTCTATCATGAGAAGTCTTTTGCTCCTGTCACACTCGACGACGGTTCGCCGCTGGTCTATTATCCGCTCGAGGTTCGTCTGGACTTGTCCAACACCCCCCACGAGACGACTGCCGGTGCCAGGATGCACAAGTATGAGGTGGATCTGGCAGCCATGAGTGACGGCCAGTTGCGCCGCAACGATATCGTGCTGTTCCGCTATGCCGACGTGCTGCTGATGCGTTGTGAGGCCATGTTGCGTGACGGCAGGGCAGGTGCTGCTGCCGACGACTTGCTTAACCGCGTGCGTGGCCGTGTGTCGATGGGCTATCGCGTTGCCACACTCGACCATGTGCTCGAGGAACGCATGCTGGAACTGGCATGGGAGGGATGGCGCCGCAACGACCTCATTCGCTTCGGCCAGTTCACACGCCCCTATACTGATCGGCCTCAGACCGATGCTGACCGCCACGGCTACACGCTTGTTTTCCCGATTCCAGGCGAGACACTGACCGCATGTGGCAGTGATCAGAATCCGGGATACTGATTTAGTTATAGTTAGGAGTTAGAAGTTAGAAGTTAGGAGTTGATTAGTTTATAATAATGAAAGACGAATCACTATATATCACACGGCTCGAGCAGCATGAGGTCAAGCCCACGGCGATGCGCATCCTGCTGCTGCGCACGATGATGGCCCATGAGGAGGCTTTCTCGTTGCAGAGCCTCGAGGATGAGCTGGACACGGTGGATAAATCGACGATCTACCGAACGATCACCCTGTTCTTGGCCCATCACCTGATCCATGCCATCGACGACGGCACTGGCATGTTCAAGTATGCCGTGTGCAGTCCCGATTGCCATTGCGGTGAGGATGACGGTTCCATCGACCACATGCACGCCCACTTCAACTGCGAGAAATGCGGACGCACCTTCTGCCTGCAGACGACCCATGTGCCGCTAGTTGCCCTGCCTGGTAACTTCCAGGTTCACAGTATCAACTATGTCCTCAAGGGCCTGTGCCCGGAATGCTTGAGTTAGTTAGGAGTTAGGAATTAGGAATTAGGAATTAGGAATTAGGAATTAGGAATTGGCATCCGCATTCTATCTGATGACTGAAAAAAACGAATGATAATGAAAACTGTAACGCGTTGGATTCGCAACATATTGATATTCTTTTTCACCTCGACAATCCTTGCCGTGGTGATATTGAAGTATATCCCTGTTTATGTCACGCCCTTGATGCTCATCCGCTGCGTTGAGGCGGTCATCGATGGCGACACGCCGGCGATTCATCACCACTGGGTGCCGCTGGACCACATCAACCACAACCTGCCGCAGGCCGTCATGGCCAGCGAGGACAACCTGTTCTTGAAGCATAGCGGCTTTGACCTGGAGCAGATACAGAAGGCACAGATCGAGGCTCAGGAAGGTAAACGCCAGCGAGGTGCGAGTACCATCAGCCAGCAGACGGCCCGCAACGTCTTCCTGTGGCAGCATCGGTCGTGGCTGCGCAAGGGACTGGAGGCCTATTTCACCTTCTTGATTGAGAAAATCTGGGGTAAGGAGCGCATCATGGAGGTCTATCTCAACAGCATTGAGATGGGGCGTAACATCTATGGTGCGGACGCTGTGGCACGCATCAACTTCGGTACCACCCCCGACAAGCTGACGCGTTCCCAGAGCGCCTATATCGCTGTCTCGCTCCCCAATCCGCGTGAGCGTGACAGCGGGCATCCGTCGGCCAAGATGACCAAGATGCACAACACCATCAAGAAGCGCATGAATCAGATCGACACTTTTCCCCGTGAGGCCTGTGCCGAATAAATGCAGTGAACGGATATGTTGAAGGTTGTCGCCATCATGTTGAGCGGAATGGCTGTCGGCTACTTGTTGAGGAAGCGCCGGCTGCGCATTGTGCCGCATGCGGTGACGGTACTCATCTGGGCGCTGCTTTTTTTTCTGGGTGTCGAGGCGGGGCAGAATCCGCAGGTCGTCGGCGGCATCCGTGACCTGGGACTTGAAGCCCTGTGGTTGTCCTTGACGGGTATTGCAGGCACGGTATTGTTCTCATGGACCCTGTGGCGATGGATCAGTAACGGCAAGCGAGGAAAGGGAGGCCTTAAGTCATGAAGGGGAGTCTGATCATCATCAGTTTCTTTGTGCTGGGCATCGTGTGTGGCGTGATGCACTGGCTGCCCGACTTGAATGCCCTGGGTAACGTGAGCTTCTGGACACTGTGCGGGCTGCTCTTCTGTGTGGGCATCACCGTGGGCAACAATACCACGATGTTGAAGACCTTCCGTAATCTGGATCCGCGCTTGATGCTGTTGCCGCTGATGACCATTGTCGGGACACTGAGCGCCACGGCCATCGCTTCAATCGGGCTGCCGCACCGCTCCTTGACCGACTGCCTTGCCATCGGATCGGGATTCGGCTACTACTCGCTCTCCAGCATCTTCATCACGCAGTACCGTGGCCCCGAACTGGGAACGGTTGCCCTGCTGGCCAACATCATCCGTGAGGTCTTCACCCTGCTGGGTGCGCCATTGCTCGTCAAGTACTTCGGTCCGCTAGCGCCCATATCGTCGGGCGGTGCCACGACGATGGACACGACCTTACCCATCATCACGCGTTGCAGTGGCCAGGACTTTGTCATCGTGTCGCTCTTCCATGGGTTTCTGGTGGACTTCTCGGTGCCTTTTCTGGTCACGTTTTTCTGTACATTGGACTAATCCTCATTCATCTCAATATCAAGGGCCGCCCCGCAAACTCGGGACGGCCCTTGATGGTTGATTGAGAGCGATGCGTGCTAGCGCATGATCTTGCGTGAAGTGCGGCTGCCGTCACTGTAGGTGGTGACGACGATGTTCAGGCCGTCAAACGGCTTGCTGCTCTCTACACCCATCAGGTTGTAGTAGCTCACTGCCACGACGGTGCGCGACGTGTTCACCTCCTTGACGGTGGTCACGTTGCCCATCGGGTCGCCGTTTGAGGGGTTGGGGCTGGCCTCGATGGGGAAGATGATGAACTTGCTGTCGTTGAGATCCTGATAGTTGCCAGTGAAGTACATGTTGGCATAGTCGCCCTGGCCGTTGCCGTCGATGCGGCGGGGGCCATTCAGGACTTGGCTGGCACCGGTCTCTCCTCCCGTGCCGGGGCCATAGCACTCATTGGGCTGGAAGCCCTCGCCGTTGCCGCGGGCATAGCGGATGATGGCCTTGACCTTATAGGCCTGTCCCGGCTGGAAGATCTGATACCAGGGCATGCCGACGGTGTCGGTGTCAAACAGCGACCAGTTGACCTTGATGCCGCCATACTGCATGTAGCCGTTGCTGTAGGGACCATATTCCTGACCGTAACCACCCAGCTGACTCTCGAGCTGATCCTCGCTCAGGTAAGCCAGGTCGTTATACAGCTCGCCGGGGATGACCTCGCTGCGGTCCCAGTTCATGGGCGCATAGAAGCGTCCCGGGTCAACCGGCAGTGTCCTGGCCGAACTGGTGTAGGGCCAGTAGTCGCCCGGAGTCTCGGGATCCCAGGGTGACGTGTAGTCGCCGTAGGGACGGGTGCCGTTCTCCTCGATGTTCAGGTTGTCATAGACAATCCAAGTGATGTAGGCCACCTCCTGGGGCTTGGGAGCCACGTAGTACATCTTGTAGGGAGCATCCTCGACACGGACACGGCGTTTCACCTCGCCGCGGATGACCTCACCTGAAACGGGATCGGTGATCCACTCGACATAGGGGCGGGTGCGGTAGGTGCCGGTATACTCAGCATCGCGCGGCATCCACTCGTTGTGGGCATAGGAGAAGACGATGGTGTCGTTGAAGTTGGCCGACACATAGACGTTGGGTTCATAGTTCAGCTGTTCTCCCATTGAGATGGCCATGATGTGGCCGGTAGGGTTGATGCTGTCGGTCAAGAACAGGTCAAGTGTGCCACCCGGGATGACATGGTTGACAAACTTGCTGAGGTCAGGACGCTCGCCCTTGGGCAGCGGGGTGTGGTTGCGGTTGTCGTAGTTGGGTGAATAGACGAGCTTGATCCAGTTGCTCTGGTCATAGCTGGTCTTCTTGTCCATGATCTGTGATCCTCCCTCGGTGTGAGTCGAGGCACAGATGTCGAAAACGTAGTCGGTATAGGTGGAGTCGGGCATGAATGACTTCTCGCCGTAGAGGTTGAGGTCCTTGGCATAGAGAGCACCAATGACCGTCTCGCTGTCGGGTTGACCATTGGCATCGGTGAAAGGAATCACGGTCACCGCATCCTTGTCGTAGTAAACACCCACGAGGTCGTTGCTGATGGTGTAGCGGACATTCTCGGCAGCGGTGCGGATGATGTTATTGAGCGTGTAAGAGCCATCAAAGAGGCCGAGGTAGTCATACACGCCGCCGTTGATGAACTCAAAGTCGCCGGTCTGCTCCTTATACTCGTTGTTGGGGTTGGGATCGCTGTCGTTGAACAGGATGCCTGTCGGGGGCGTGGTGGCGTTGATGGGACCGAAGTCGTAGCGCCACACCTCATATCCCGTGACAGGATCGATACCCACACACTCCATCGCCTGTCCCGGCCATGCCTGGACATCGTTGCCGTAGGCATCGGTGTAAGGAGAAGCGTCACCCCAAGCATTGACCGATACCTCGTCCCAACCGACGGTGTTGATGAAGTAAACGTAGTAGTGTCCCTCGACAACCGTCACGTTGGAGGGCAGATCCTCGGCCGAAGCCTCAAAGTATTCACGTGTGTGGTCGGTCATGACCGAGTTGCCGTTCTCCTCGTCCCAGGTGACCCAGAGCACACCAGCCTTGCGCCAGATGGTTTCACTGCTGTAGGGCTCCTTGTTGATGCGGTTGAAGAACACGTCGCCAATCGAGCAGTCAACGGTCCAGTGCCACCAGGTTTTGCCGTCGATGGTGGTGGTGTCGCCCACATAGGTCACACCATACCTGTTGCCGTCTTCCCAACTGGTGGCCACGAGCTTGTTGAACACTGCCAAAGGCCACGGCGTACCGTCATAGTTGTAGCTGCCCATGGTGGCATCAAGGTAGTCGGGGTTGAGCGCGACATTGGGTGTCTGCTGCAGGTAGATGTTCATGGGGGTGAGCGTGGTGCTGTCGGTGCGGATGAGCTTCACCCAGCCCTCCTCGGGGTTAGCCAGAACATTGAATACGCCTGCTGTTGACATCCTGAAGTCTATCCCGTTGGCTGTGGACCAGTCGTCGATGGGCATCGGGGTGTTGATGTCGGTGGCGAGCACAGCGTGGTAACCGTCGGTGATCACGTCACCGCTGTAGCCATAGCGCGTGCCCATGTTGTCCCAGTCGTTGTCATTGCTGCCCAGACTGGTCGAGAGGCAGAAGCCCGCGCCGTTGCTCAGCACGATATTGTTCAGGTAGTAAACATTGTTGCTGCCGTCATACTTGAATTGCAAGCCCTGGTCGGCCTGGTAGTTAAAGTAGTCATACCTGTATCTGTACTTGCCGGCCTCATTGTCCCAGTAGCGTGACTTCTGGCTAAAGAGACCCACGAGGTAGTACTCACTGCCGCTCTGGGTGGGAGGAATAGTCGTGATGTCATATTCACGGGTGGCCGGATTCCAGGTGATGTAGTAGGTGTTGGGCGTGAGGTTGACGATGTCGGCCGTCTGGGTGTCGCTAGAACCTCCACTCACGATGGCATTGATCATGTTAACGGTGAATGAACCGCTCCACTTGTGCCACGTGTTGCCGTCATCGAGAGGTTGCTGCTCGGTCATGGCCGTGCCGGGGAAGCCGCCGATGAGCGGATTGTTGTTGCTGTCCCACAGGTACAGACTGGGAGTTGTCGTGCCGTCACTGGGCAGGACGTAGAACGTGTAGTCGCTGGTGGGCACGACGGCATCGACCATGAATATCATGTTGGAGGGATTCAGGTAGATGGTTACCGGCCCAGCGTCAACAGTGATCTTGTAGGATCCACCGTCGCCGCCAGCCATCTGGGTGGTCACCCAATTACCGTCGATGTCGATGGTCTGGGTGCCGCTCTCGGGGCCGATGCGGTAGTTCTCGTTGAACTCATCCCAGCTGTTGCCCTGTCCGTTGGCAAAGACAAAGTACTGGTCGCCGGCCTCGTTGACAGTGGTCGTGTAGGAGTAGATACCCGTCGATGCGTCAAAGGTCATTGTCGTGGTGGGCGTCTCACTCCATGTGAGTCCCAGACCGTCAGTACCGATGAGGTAAAAAGTGCCCATGTCGGCTGCCTGGATGAGTGTGGCCACGGCGGTCACGTTCTGGCCGTCGAAGGTGAATACCACGTTATAGCTGCCGGTAAGAGCGACATCAAACGTCTGATCGTCGCCGCTGGGATACCAGATGTCGGTGCTACTGTGAACTTTGTACTTGTAGGTTGTGCCGACCGTCAGGCTGACGTTGCTGATGGTCAAGGAGTAGGTGCCGTCACCATTGTCGGTCATCATGCGGGCCTGGTCGTCGGTCCAGCCATTAGGGAACAGCGTGGCATTGTCGCCCACGACATAGTAGTCGGGAGTAACAGGTGCCGTCGGGGCATCGGTGCTCACTGTTGCCGTTGTCTTGTCGCCACCGTTCCACGTGATGTAGTAGGTGCCAGGTGCCAGATTATTGATGTTGGCACTCTGGTTGGCTCCATTACCCAGGTCAACGATAGCCGACAAGGAGGCATACTCGCAAGTCACAGTCGTTGTGTACCAGTCGTTGCCATCGGCCAGACTCGTGGTCTGGGTCATCTGTGCACCAGGCCAGTTGCCATTGGGCTTGTTGCTGCCGTTCCACAGGTACAGATAGGGCGTTCCTCCGTTAGGCATGAGCACATAGAACGTGTAATCGTAGGTGGGAACATTCTGCTTGATCACGCTGGCGCTGGACATGCCGGTAATGGCATTGAACGTGAACGTGATGTCATAGTCGCCGGCCTCGGGAATCGTGTAATAGATGTTGTTGCCGTTGTCAGCACCAGCATCGCCATACCAGGCACCATCGACAACAGTCTTGAAGCCATAGGAGGCATTGCCGCTGTAGGTGACACTTTTGGTCATCGTGTAGGTGATGCCATCGGTCGAGGTCATCTGATTGTTGGCATCGGTGCCGCTCCATGACGACCCCAAGGCCTGGGTGTCGGCTCCGGCGATGACAATCGTCTGGAACGAGCCCATGTGCCTCACCTTGTGGCTGGTTGTGTTGTAAACAAAGACAACCGTGTGGGTGCCAGTGGCCGTGAGGGAAACATTGTTGCCGTTGTCGCCATACCAGTCGCCGTTGTCAACCACCTTGTACTCCAGATTCCCGGGGAGGGATACATCCGACTTGAGCAGGTAGTAGTAGTCGGTACTGCCATACTGGCTCATCTGGTTCGATGAGTTGGTCACGGTGGACCAGCTGTCACCAAACAGTGCCGTGCTGTTGCCCGCCACAATGATGTCGGCCTGCAGCTGCGGCACAGCCGCCGTCAAGCATAGCAATAGAGCCAATAGCCTGAAGGCTGTTGTGGAAATAGAATTCTTGCGTTTCATCTTTAAACTTAAAATGGTTATTAATTTTGGTTATTAATTTTTATGGTCTGTATTTATATTGGATGCCAAATAGGTTGGTTTGTTAAATTTCATCCCTCTCACCCCATGAACTCTCAACAATAACTCAGCGCAAGTTGATTTAGAGCCGTGATGATTTGGCTGGTTAGCAATATACCACAGAGAATTGCAAAAATAATACAGGTGATTGTATATCAATCATCTACAAAGGGGCAGTTAACAAAAATTTTAATGTAAACGATTGCACTGGCAGGCTATTTGCCGCTCATGTACCATGCCACGCCCAGCACTAGCAAAATGCCGATGGCAATGCATGCATAATTCATCCATGAAGGCCATTGCCCCGACGAGGCGGAGCCAGCATCGCTGTCTTTCCCGGTAGAGGTGGTATCTAACGCGGCAGTGTCGGCCTGAAGGGGTGGGGGAGCCACCTCGGCTTGCGGGTCGGCATAGGTGATGCTGAACAGGTTGACGGCGTTGCCTCCATGTCCGTTGTGACCCTGGGAAGTGGTGACGAGCAGACGGCCGTCCTGTGAGATGTCCAGTCCCACCGGATAGGAATCCACGGTGATGGTCGCGATGACCAGCATTGAGCGGGTGTCCACCACGTTGACCGAACTTGTCGTGTTGCATGCAGCGAACAGGAAACGGCCGCTGGGCGACAACTCGATGGTGCGGGCACCGCGGTCCACCTGGCACGTCTGCCAGCCGCCTGCCTTGATGGAGCGGCCCCTCTTGCGCTGGATGGCTGCCGTGATGCTGTCCAGAGGGATGCGCATCACCAGTCCCGAGACGTTGCAGCTGGCATAGAGGTAGCCCTGGCCCGTGATGAGGTGGCGGGCATTGTAGATGCCGCCGATGAGACCCAGATACTCGCGCCCTTCCACATCGATGACCGCAATGCCTCCACCGCCCATGCAGCCGACAAGCAGATAGCGGTCGTCGGGGGTGAATGCCGTGCCGCGCAGCTTCAAGCCGCTTTCCTTGTCACGGTCGATGTGCTCGGTGAGGCTGAAGTCAAGTTTCAACTCGCTGCCGACGGCAATCGGGGTCAGGTGATGCCACTGCTCGGGTCTGCCATCGGTGATGTCGATCAGCCCCACGGTGTTGTTGCCCCAGTGGGTAACGGCGATGAGCTGCCCGTTGTGGGAGCATGTGATCATCTTGGGCAAGGGGCCGGTTTCCATCATGCGGACGATGCTGTCGGTGCGGGTGTCGATGATGGCTACGGCGCTGGGATCCTGGGCATTGATGTCAAATGAGCGCCTGTAGTAGGGCACCCACAGGTAGCGGCCGCCATGAGAGAATGTGCTCTCGACCGGTTTCCCCCAGAAAGGGCGCTGAGCGCCGTCATCATAGTGGGTGAAGGAGTAGTAGGGGCTGGGCGTGCTCCACTGCGGGCCCTGGCCCTGACGGTGGCGGTGGCTGATGGCCTTGAGCTTGCGTCCGCTGTGGGCATCATAGACCACCGTCAGCCCACCTTCCAGCGAGTTGACGTAGTAGCGGGTGCCGTCGGGATGGAAACTCACGCTCTTGGGCGAGAGGATGTCCTGGTCGAGTGTCGAGGCTTCCCGCATGTTGTAGTTCTGCTTCCTGCCGATGCATGAGATGGTCAACCCCTCGCCACGTGCCACCACGCGCTCTCCTGGCGTGGCCCGCTTGATGTCTACCGTGTCGCCGGCATGCGACAGCAATGATGCGGTCATGATGCAGGCAGCAATGACGGCAAGAGTCAGGATCAGTCGTGAACGGCGCATAGGTGGCATGGTTCTTGCAGGAATGTTTTTAAGATTAATGAGAACAATAAACATTGCAAAAGTATAAAAAAAACTTTAAAAAAGCATTATCGGGCTCTATTATGGAACCAAAATGAGAAAAAAGTAGTACTTTTGTATTTCATATTGACGACAACATAATATTCAAAGCACCAATGAAGTCAGACAGTGTAGTAATCATTCCTACTTATAACGAGAAGGAAAACATCAGGAACATCATCAACGCCGTGCTCGAGATCACCGAGCACCAGTTTGATGTGTTGATCGTTGATGACAATTCGCCCGACGGCACCGGTGCTATCGTCGATGAGATGATTGCCCAGTGGCCCGACCGCATCAACATCCTGAAGCGTGCCGGTAAGCAAGGGCTGGGAACAGCCTACATCGCGGGCTTCAAGTGGTCGCTGGAGCACCACTATGAATACATCATCGAGATGGATGCCGATTTCTCTCACCCTCCACGCAAGCTCATCGAGCTGCAGCAGGCCTGTGCCACGGGTGGTGCCGATGTGGCCGTGGGGTCGCGCTACATCTCAGGGGTGAATGTCGTCAATTGGCCGATGGGCCGCATGCTGATGAGCTACTATGCCTCGGCCTACGTGAGGCTTGTCACGGGCATGAAGGTGCGTGATGCCACGGCGGGCTTTGTGTGCTACAGGCGCGAGGTGCTGCAATCCATCAACCTCGATGCTGTGGAATTCAAGGGATATGCCTTCCAGATCGAGATGAAGTTCACGGCCCACCGCATGGGCTTCACCATCAAGGAGGTTCCCATCGTGTTTGTCAACCGCGTGCTCGGCACGAGCAAGATGAATAGCAGTATCTTCTTTGAGGCTCTGTGGGGCGTGATCAAGCTGCGCCTGGATTCCATCTTCAACAAGGCGCGCTTCATCCGCCAGCCATTGCCGCCGCAGCTCACGGCTTGATAAGGAAATGTGACAAATTTGATTCAATCGATGCCGATTGGGTCAAATTCGTTTTTTTGGCACAGTTGTTGCTGCAACGAGGCCATGACATCAATTGTGAAAATTGACCGCTTGTAAATGATAAAAAAGAAACACAATAAAGGATTGACTGCTAGCCAGGTGCTTGCCAGCAGGCGTGATCATGGCGATAATGTCCTCACGCCGCCTCGCCGCGAGCCGCTGTGGAAGCAGTTCCTAGAGAAGTTCAACGACCCGCTCATCAAGATTCTGCTGGTGGCTCTAGCCCTGTCGGTGGGTCTGTCCATCTATGAATACTGTGGCCTGGGCATGGGCCTGAGCATCTTCTTTGAGCCGCTGGGCATCCTGCTTGCCATTGTGCTGGCCACGCTGGTGGGGTTCCTGGTCGAGTTCAATGCCAACTAGAAATTCCGTCTTCTCAATCAGACCGATGACCACGTCGGTGTGAAGGTCTTGCGCGACGGGCACATCACTCAGGTGCCCCGTTGTGATATTGTGGTGGGTGACATCGTCATCCTGGAGACGGGCGAGAAAGTGCCAGCCGACGGCACCATCATTGACAGCTTCAACCTGACTGTGGACGAGAGCTCCTTTACCGGCGAGCCGTCGGCCTGGAAGACCCATGATGCAGCCGCTGCGGCATCCCATTCGACCGAGGTCACTTATCCCGCAACCATCCTGTTGCGCGCCAGCACCGTCATTGAGGGCAGTGCCACCATGCGCGTGGACCGCGTGGGAGACAAGACGGAGTATGGCAAGGTCTTCCGCGACTCCCAGATCGACAATAACATCAAGACACCACTCACGCAGCAGCTCGACCGCCTGGGACGCATCATCGCCCGAGGCAGCTACGTCATGGCAGCACTGCTCGTGCTGGGCCGCATCGTGGAGTTCATCTCAGGCGGCAGTGATGGCCTGATTTCGGATGCCCAATACTTCATTGAAACGGTCATGCTGGCCGTCACGCTCATTGTGGTGTCGGTTCCCGAGGGCCTGCCCATGAGCGTCACGTTGTCGCTGGCATTGAGCATGCGCAAGATGTTGAAGCACAACAATCTGGTGCGCCGCATGCATGCCTGCGAGACTATGGGTGCCGCCACCGTGATCTGCACCGACAAGACGGGGACGCTTACCCAGAACCAGATGCGGGTCTATCAAGCCCACTTCTACGGCCTGGCTGATGGTGCCCATCTTGCCGACGATGCCGCCAGCACACTCGTCAAGGAGAGTATCGCCTGCAATAGCACGGCCTTCCTCGACGACAGTGACCCTGCCAATGTGATTGCCCTGGGCAATCCCACCGAGGGTGCCCTGTTGCTGTGGCTGCGTGATGCCGATGAGGATTACATGGCGCTGCGTGATGGGCGCGAGACGTTGGCCCAGCTGCCGTTCTCGACCATGACCAAGTACATGGCCACAGTGATTGATAGCGCGACAGGCAATCGCGTATTGCTGCTCAAAGGCGCTCCCGAGATATTGATGCGCATGTGTGACAAGGTGGCCGGAGAAGCCACTTTCCAGCAGATCACCGACGAGTTGACTAACTATCAAGGCAAGGCCATGCGCACGCTGGCGTTTGCTTATTGCCTGCTGGCCGATGATGACGACCCCGAGGAGGCCATCAAGCGTCTCAAGAGCAGCAACCTGCCGCCGTTCACGATGGCAGGCATCGTCGCCATCAGCGACCCGGTGCGCCCCGATGTGCCCGCTGCCATCCAGGACTGCCGCAATGCCGGGGTCAAGGTCAAGATTGTCACCGGTGACACAGGAGCCACTGCGCGTGAAATCGGCCGTCAGGTGGGGCTGTGGACCGACGACGATGATGATGAAGCCATCATTACGGGTCCCGATTTTGCCGCCCTGAGCAATGACGATGCCGCCCAGCGGGCCTCACGCATCAAGATCATGGCCCGTGCGCGGCCCGATGACAAGGCCCGCCTCGTGCGCCTACTGCAACAACAGGGCGAGGTTGTGGCTGTCACCGGTGACGGCACCAATG
>JAFTEU010000062.1 GCA_017453505.1 Muribaculaceae bacterium | reverse complement strand
GACCAGATTTTGTTTCTTTTTGGCACCTTTTGCCTTATCTTCTTGGACCATAGCTCGCTATGCTCCTGCGAAGTTAAGTCAAAATCTGCTCAAAAATAAATCAAAATCAATGTCAAGCTAATTTATAGAAGCCCCCTTAAATGACACCGCCGCTACCCTTGCGGGCAACGGCGGCTCTTTCTCGCTATGATTGCAACACTATTGATTCATCAATTTTCGCAATCGGGGTTCAACGGTTACTTCATCACCTTGGTGGTGGTCATCGTGCCGTCGGTGTAGGTGGTGACAACGATGTTCACACCGGTGAAGGGCGACTCGCTCTCCTGGCCTGCCACGTTGATGTAACGCACGCTGGCCACCTGCTTGTCGGCATTCACTTGCTCAATGCCCGAGGTATTGTTGATCCTTGAGATGGCATCGTCAGCCAGGCGGATGGCGTTCTCCAGGTTGACCAACCTCACGTTGGTAATGACGACATCGGCACTGTTGAAGTCCTCATCGGCACCGACAGTCAGGGTCAGCACCTTGCCGTTGTTGCCACTGTAGGCACTGTGGTCCATCGACACGCTGATCAAGGTGTAAACATTGGTCTCACCCTTGTGCTGGACGAAGTAGCAGCTATGGCCGGCACCGCGGTCGATGCCCTTCACATCCGTGAGCTTCACGCCCTCGGGGAGGACAATTTCACACTGCATGGCGGCGTACAGGTCCTCGGCATTGTCGAGCGACACGTCGATGGTGCGGGTCTGACCGGCGCTCAGCGTGATCGACTCAGCCTCCAGCATGTCACTCGTGGTGGCATAGCGGGCACGAGCCTGAGCTTTGATGCGTTGCAGCGACATGTTGGCACTGCCTGTCAGCAGATAGTCGATCAAGGCCGTCACGTCATCAATGCTGATAGTGCCGCTCTGATCGAGGTCGGCTGCCAGCATATCGATTGTTCCTGTACCCAGCAGGTAGTCAATCAGGGCCGTCACATCATCAATGCTGACAGAGCCGTCGCCATTGACATCACCCAGGATATAGGCGGGAGCCTGGAAGAAGAAGTTCATCCACTGGTCTGCGTCCTTATAGAGGGCTTTGGCCTGGTCATCAATAGTAATCAGAGGGATTGACGGCTGGTCAACACCGGCCCACACTTCCTCGCCCAGGGCGGGAACCGTGGCGGCATCGGTCTTGAGAACCTGCATGCCCGTCATACCGGCCATTGCGCGGGTACCCAGATACTCGATTGACGAGGGCAGGCGCATGGTGTCGATAGCGGCACTCACGTTATAGAAGGCATAGTCGCCGATGCGGGTGATACCCTGCTTGATCATGCTGCCGGCATTGAGCAATGCGTCGCCGGCAAAGGTATAGTCGTCAATCTGATCGATGGTGCGGGTGCGGCCAGGGGCTCCGTGGCGAGCACCGCCGTTCTCATGGCCCAGACCGGGCAGCGACACGCTGGTGAGCTGCGGATTGTGGGCCAGGGCACCCTTGCCCAGCTCGGTCATACCGTCGGTGAGGGCAATGCTGCTCAGGTGGGTCTGAGCCAGGGCCCAGTCACCGATGGTGCCCACGGGCAGATTGATGATGTCCAGACTCTCCAGACCCGAGTTGATAAAGGCCTCGGCACCGATGCGGGAGATGCGGCTGCCAGTGGCCACGGCAAGCGTCTTCAAGGCAGTGCAGCCGTTGAAAGCACCCTCGCCGATGTAGCTCACGCTGGGACCGATCTCGACCTGCGACAGCTGGACATCGCCCAGGAAGGCGAACTTGTCAATGCTGCCGGCCTCGATGCGGGCACTCTGCAATGCCTCGCAACGCGAGAACACGCCCTTGCCCATCGTCGTCACCGTCGCGGGAACGACGACCGAGGTCAAGGCGCTGCCCGAGAAGGCATAGTCGTCGATATAGACCACGCTCTCGGGGATCGTGATGCTCGTCAGCTGGTAGCAGCCTGCAAAGGCGGCATAGCCGATGTACTCCAGGTTGGCGGGAAGCACGACCGACCTCAGCTTCTTGCCGAAGAACGCCGTGCGTGGAATTTCATTGCCCATGTAGCGGGTCAGCGCGCCATAGAGGGCCACACCCCTGTCATAGGGGAGAATCGTGGCCTGGCTCAAGTCCAGCATGGTCAACTCGTTCAGTTCATTGGTCATGAACAGGAAGTCGCGGGCGTCAAGTGTTCCCGACACCGACAGCGTGGTGATGCTGGCATCGTCCACGGCCTGGGACAGGCCGCCAGCGGTGGTCGTGACATTCACGGCTTGGCAACCCAGCGTTGTGGTTACTGCTGTGAGTAGCAGAAATAACAATTTGCGCATTTTGTCTTATTCTATTTTTGTGATAATTCGGCTATTAACTTGCAAATGTACATATAATTTCGCTCGCAGCATCACTTTTAACGATTTTTTTCATCTCGCACAGCAATTGTATCTATTCAGCGACTCAATCTCACGCTAAGCCGCCAAGCCGCTAAGATATTATTTATAAGGTGCTTACATTATATTTTCCAGGCATTCATTGATGTATTGACACTGATATGTAATTCCCGAATTCTTGTAGATGACAAATGATAAAATCCTTAATATTAAAAACTTAGCGACTTAGCGGCTTAGCGTGATTTTGTGATCAGACGTTTTGGCTGAACAGATACCAGCAATTCTCACGGCAACACTTAGGAATTTCGGTGGCAGAAGCCAACAGCCCTCACGACTTTTTCTGATCTAATGGACCGAATGAGACTAACTGGACCCATAGAGAGCACTCCCCTCTCGCAAACGGATCTCACGCAAAGCCGCGAAGCCGCAAAGTTTTTTAATTGGAAGACAAGAAAGAAAGCAAGACAACAGATAATTTCCATCCGGCGAGGGGGGTAAAAACAGCTCGCACAACTCTAACAACTTGCATCCGCGTCCTTCCTAGTCGGCGGATGCCAATTCCTAATTCTAAAGAGTTGTCAGTTTTCAGTTGTCAGTTTTCAGTTGTCAGTTTTCAGCGGTCAGTCCACAGTCGGCGGATGCCAATTCCTAATTCTAAAGAGTTGTCAGTTTTC
>JAFTEU010000003.1 GCA_017453505.1 Muribaculaceae bacterium | reverse complement strand
GCTCCACATCTATTAATAATATATTATTAATGTGTTTTCAAAACTACCACTTTTCATAGTGCTCACCATCAGGCAAGCATGGTGTATCGAAGAGGATGCGTCCTGACGGCTGGCAGTGCCGCTGGGACGCATCCTCACACACACATTGGTTACTATATACTAATACTACTTTTTCTTTATTGTCTTACTTGATGACCTTAGCAGTGCGGGTAGTGCCGTCGGTGTAGGTGGTCACAACGACATTCACGCCATCAAAGGGCTTGTCGCTCATCATACCAGACATGTTTACATACTTCACACCAGCAATCTGAGCCTCGACATTCATCTCCTCCACAGCAGTGGGATCGGTGCTCTCCACCTGGAACTTGTCCATGCAGAAGTAAGCAGCAGTATTCATACCGTAGGGGCCCTCATCGGTCGAGTGCAAGGTGAAGTAAACAGAGGTCACCTCGCCAAGGCCAGAGAGGTCAAAGAAAGTCCAGTCATTGAGCGCATGGAGCTCGCCGTTGGCAAACTCAACCAGATTGATGCTGACAGTCTTCTCGGAACCATCGGCAGCAACGCCATGGGCGGTGAGCTCAAAGTAGTCACCCTCAGCAAATCCTTCACCGAAACCATCACCATGCTCGCAGCCATAGTATGCCCAAGGATGGTTGCACACGTACACGCCAGCAGGAGTGAATGCCATATTGCCATCCTTGTCGGCGAACATCACCTGGTTGCTGGGATCGGGATAGAACCAGCTGTAGTAAGCCACGATATAGGGCTGCTCGGGATCGGCGCTAACCGTGCCGTCAGCATTGAGGACACAGCCACCACCGGCCATGCAGCCGCCGTAGTTGACAATCCAACCGTCGCTGCTGCCAGCCTGGCCGTAATCCGTCTGGTCACCACCGATAGCAGGCGTGAAGCCGTCCCAGTAGTAGCCACCCCACGACTCACGCTCATAGAGGTGAGAGAGATAGAACGTGCCATTCTGGTCGCCAAATTCGAGCCAAGTGTAGTCCACATCGTTGTAGCACTCGGTCCAGACGCCATTGTCACCATACTCGATGGTCTCGGGGTTCAACGGCTTGTTCAAATCCATCGTGATAACATTTGCCCAAGCTGCCGAAGCCAGCAGAGCGCCAGAAACTAAAGTAAAAATCTTCTTCATGTCCAATGATAATTATAGGTTAAACAAATAAATTATTAATTCTCAGTTAATTTCCTTTCAACAGGAGGTCAATGAGCGCTACAACGTCATCGATTGTGATCTGACCATTGGCATCCACATCGGCAGCACGAGGATCATCATCGGCGAGCACTGAACCCAACAAGATATCAATCAGTTTGGCCACATCATCGATGCTTACAACTCCATCCATATTCACATCGCCCGGACGGGAGACAGCCGAGACCGTAACCATGAATGACGCTGCCGCGATCTTGCCATTGCTGTCGGTGGTGAGTGAAATTGCCGTGCGGCCATTAGCGACACCTTCTATCACAAGGTCGAGTCCCTGCACCGAGACACGGGCCACAGACTCGTCGGCACTGATCGCGGTCGTCACTGCCAGGGCGGACATGTTGTCGGCATCCTTGACAGCATCGAGCAGCGAAACGGTCGTTGTTGCACCCACCGCAAGCTCCTGATCATCAACGCTCACACTCGGAGCATAGACATCGGGATAGACCGCCATCGCAGTAAACCAATAGGCATCCTGGAGGCGAACTTGACGCTTGAGTTCACCCGTCGTGGCATCGTAGAAGAGCACCCAGTTGTGGTTAAAAATCTGGTAAGCATACATCGGCGCGGCCTCGGTGGTCTGCACCACCAGGTCGCCCGTGTGCGGGTCAAAGCTCAAAGCCGAGGCATACAATCCCTGGACATTGCGCGTGCCATCCCAGTTGACCTCGGCAGCGTCAGGCAAGTCGATGAAATGATCGGTGAATACCCTGGTCTTGAAGTCGTAGCAGCTGATGTAATTCTGGAACTCATCGTAGTAGTAATATACCTTCTCGTCAACGGGATCGACACACAACATGCGTGCCCGCCAAGCGCCCCAGGAGCTCATGGCACCGTGAAGTTCGCCAAGCTGATGCACATCCATCGTCTGGAAAGTCACAGGGTCAATGCCGGTGAAGTTGGCCACATAAGGTCCTGAGCCGAAGTCATAAATCTCACGGCTATTGTTGGCCACATAGAGGTGCCCCCCAGCCGTGACAAACACGGTCACGATATCGGGGAAGGGCAACGTGATGACCACCACGTCGGTGACAGGGTCGATGACATGCAGTCCCACGCCCTGCTGAACCGCAAACACATACTGGCCGAAGCGCACCATGTCGCCACACTGGCCATAGTACAGGCTGTTGTAATCTCCACGGGCACTTGATTCAGTTCCCTGGATGGGGCCTGTCGTGGTCATGGCATTGACATCGAGCACAAAGATGCCCGCACTGGTAGCTACATAGCCCTTATCGGGAGTCACTGCACAGTAGGAGCGGCCATCATAGACACTGTCGGCACTCGCACCGAAGCGCAAGAGGCTGGACTGCTGCTTCAAGGTCGCCGCATCGAGCACGGCCAGTCGAGAACCGATGGTGCTGCCTGATGACTCGTTGCCATTGGCCTGCTTGCTCACGAGGAAGAGCCGCCCCCCATAGAGCTGCCCATGCTGAGTGGTCACGCCTAGCTTGGTTGTGGGGTTGACCAGGGCATAGACATTGTACTCCATCTCATCGTAGTCGTAGTTATAGAAGTTGATGGAGCCCTGATTGGGGCCATAACGGTCCTCGTTGACAAAGATGACACCATTGGTGAACGTGAAATCCTGGGCCACCGCGGTCAAGGCCATCAACGACGCGAGCAAAAAAGCACAGACGGTTCTCATGATCATTCTATCAATATTTTCCACTCAACAGCATGTCAATCAGGGCCGTGACATCATCGATATTGATAATGCCGTCCTGGTTGACATCAGGGGCGGAAGTGTTAATATCGGTTAAATCGCCCTTCAACAAGAGGTCGATCAGGGCTGTGACATCATCGATGCTGACCCTGCCGTCACCATCGACATCGCCGATGACAACAGGCACGGCATCGGGATGAAGATCCTCGGCACCGCAGACCTCGGTAGAAGTTTCGCCCAGCCAACCGCAGTAATACATCTGGCCAGTATAGACCTTGATGAAGTCGATGTGGTCAAGCTCTACAGGATTACCGTCCTCGTCGATGGCCCAGTCAATCTTGAAACCAGGCTCCAAGCCGTTAGGCAGGTTATCGACATATCCCTCGCCGAGGAAGGGCTGGAACCAATTGTTCCCCTTACCGCCACTCATGTCGATGGCGGTGTTGGGCAACTTGGTGCCACGGAATGTCAACACCGTGTCCTCGATCCACAAGGGCCAATAGGGCTGACTGTGGAACGAATTGCGCCACACATAGCCACTGGTGCTGTCGGGCAGCTGGTCGTTGCTGGTCCAGCGGACGTACTCGACATCGGTGATAAATCGCCAACTCTCGTGAGGGACTTTCACCTTGCTCTCGTCGGGCTTGTAATAAGTGATCTCGTAGTGTTGCTGGCTGCGGGCGTATTCACCGCCCTTGATTTCATACCATCTGTCTCCGTTGCTGGGCACACCGTCGCCATCAGCATCAACGCCCACCATGATAATACCAGGTTCGCAACTGCCGCCAGGCACATTGGGGACAGCCTCGCTCTGGATGGCGTTGCCATGGATTTTCACGTCATAGCCATGCATGTTGATCACCGGGTGGTCAAAACCGAAGACAATGTAGCCGCCATAGCTGCCCAAGCTGACCGAGCCATTGAGGCCTCCACACAGTGAAGCCTCCAGTTGAGCGTTGATGCTGTCCTGGGTATAGCCAGGCTTGTAGGCCGGAAAGACGTTAACAAACTGACCTGGAGCAGGCAGATAATCATACACGCGGGCGATATAAGGCGAATTGCCGGCGCTAGCCGACATGGCCCCAACTGCTGCTAATGCTAGAAGTAACGATTTCTTCATGTTTCGTTTCGTTTCATTATATTACTGGTGTGAATCAAGCGACATGAAGAACCGACAGCGTGAGTCGGTCATGACTACTAGAAAGGGCAGAGTGGTGTTCTGCATCATCTACTTCGCCAGGGTTCAAATGCCGCGTGAACCACATTAAACAGGCCATGCGGAGGCAGGTCTTCTGACTTCTCCCCCATCGGTGTCGGCGCCTTCCCGGTGATGATGCAAGCAAGGATGATTGCAACCAGTGGCATGAGTGCCGCACGATGTGTCGCGGGGAGTTACAGCAGCGGGTACTGTCCAGGAATTGCACCTGGTTCCCTTTTGATCCCTTACCGAAGACGGTAAGAGAACCTCAACACGTTCAATTTGTCGCTGCAAAAATACATCATTTTCGTCAACTCAACAAGAAAAAAGTCGAAATTTCAAGGCGGGTGGACTAACTGGAGGGGTCTATTCAGCGAAAACGCATAATCAAAAACACACGCTAAGCCGCCAAGCCGCTAAGCGGGATTGACGTGAACGTCAATAAATCAACAAAATATACAAATGTATATAGAAAGAATATCTTAGCGGCCTCGCAGCTTTGCGTGAGTTGAAGTCGTCGAACAGCCAGGGGGTGGTGTATCTATTCAGCCAAAACGTCTGATCACAAAATCACGCTAAGCCGCTAAGTCGCTAAGCAAGATTGACATAAACGTCAAGAAATCAGTGGTATATACAAATGTATATATAGAAAGTTTTTAATATTAAGGATTTTATCATTTGTCATCTACAAGAATTCGGGAATTACATATCAGTGTCAAGACATCAATGAATGCCT
>JAFTEU010000061.1 GCA_017453505.1 Muribaculaceae bacterium | reverse complement strand
GTTGCCTTATGGCGAAGATAGGCTGCGTCTCGACATAAAAAAAGAATGAATTCTTTTTGTTCTGTGCTCGACTTGCGTTATCGTTGCCTTATGGCGAAGATAGGCTGCGTCTCGACATAAAAAAAGAATAAATTCTTTTTGTTCTGTGCTCGACTTGCGTTATCGTTGCCTTACGGCGAAGATAGGCTGCGTCTCGACATAAAAAAAGAATAAATTCTTTTTGTTCTGTGCTCGACTTGCACTATCTTTGCAGTTTAGACAAACAGACCATTTTGTAATCCAATGAGTGACAAGTATATCGTATCAGCGAGAAAGTACAGGCCCTCGACGTTTCGTAGCGTTGTGGGACAGCAGTCGTTGACCCACACGTTAAAGACGGCGATTGCCAGCGGCAGGCTGGCGCATGCCTACCTCTTCTGTGGCCCGCGTGGTGTGGGCAAGACTACCTGTGCCCGCATCTTTGCCAAGACCATTAACTGTGAGCATCCCACACCCGAGGGCGAGGCTTGCAACGAGTGCGCCTCGTGCAAGGCGTTCAACGAGCAGCGCTCCTACAACATCAACGAGCTCGATGCCGCGTCCAACAACAGCGTGGACAACATCCGCGACTTGACCGAGCAGGTGCGCATCCCGCCGCAGACGGGTCGTTACCGTGTGTTCATCATCGATGAGGTGCACATGCTCTCTCAGGCTGCCTTCAACGCCTTCCTCAAGACACTGGAGGAACCGCCCGAATATGCCATCTTCATCCTTGCCACCACCGAGAAGCAGAAGGTCATACCCACTATCCTGTCGCGTTGCCAGATCTATGACTTCGCCCGCATCACCGTACCCGATATTGTGCAGCAGTTGCAGTACGTGTGCGAACAGGAAAACATCGAGGCCGAGCCCGCTGCGCTCAACGTCATCGCCCAGAAGGCCGACGGCGCTATGCGCGATGCGTTGTCCATCTTTGACCAGGTGGCAGCCTCGACCGAGGGGCACATCACCTACCAGAGCGCGCTCGACAACCTCAATGTGCTCGATTACGACTACTATTTCAGGCTCGTGGATACATTCCTTTCGGGTGATGTCATGCAGTCCTTATTGATCTACAAGGAGATTAGGGACAAGGGCTTTGACTCGCAGTTCTTTATCAATGGCCTGGCGCAGCACCTGCGTGACTTGATGGTCGCCAGCACCCCGCAGACACGCAAACTGCTGGAGATGAACGACGAGGTGGCTCAGCGCTATGGGGAACAGAGTGTCAAGTTAGCACCATGGTTCTACTATCGCGCCCTGGACCTGTGCAACACTTGTGACCTGAATTACCGCAATGCCAGCAGCAAGCAGTTGCTGGTGGAGTTGACGCTTGTCAAGCTGTGTCAGTTGGTGGCTCCTCAGCCCCAACCCCAGCAGGCCGCCCAGCCGCCTATCCAGAAGATTGCCGCCCAGCCCGTGCAACAACAGCGTCCTGCCACACAACCAGTGCAGCGTCAGGCTCCCGTCGCTAATGCGGCGCAACAGCCGCCCCATCCAGCCGAGCAACCACCTCATCCTGCCGCCCAGGCGGCCGCTCCGCAGGTGGCACCTCATCCGTCGACCCCAATAGCGCCGCATGCCACTGCACCTGCAGGCCGTCCCATGCCCCGTACTGTGGGAACCGCTCCGCGCATCATGGTCAATGTGCCCAATACCCCCGAGGCTCAGCAGCAGGCTGCAGCGGTGTCTAGTGCACCGCAGCGCACCCAGCCCTTCAATGCCGAGCAGCTGCAGGCCGCATGGCAAGGCTACATCGATCAGCATCCGCATGAGCGTGCCTTGTGTACGACGATGAGCTACGCTCTGCCGCAGCCTGGCGACAATGCCGAGCACTATGTGATGACTGTAGGCAGTCCCACCGAACAGAAGAATGTCGAGGAACACAAGGCGGCGTTGATGAAGTTCCTGTGCGATGCCGTCAACAACGACCGCCTGGCACTTGACATCCTGGTAAGCGAAGTGCCTATTGATACTCCTAAGATTCTATCGCCCCGTGAGGTCGTTGACCAGATCAGGCAGAAGAATCCCGGTTTCACCCAGTTCCTGAAAGACTTCGATCTGGGGCTCGCCTAAGAGGGATAATCAACTGATATTTGTCTCCAGTCAGCCGTTCTATGGCAGCGCATTGATGGTGGCCGCCTTGACGGTGAAGAAATTGTCATTGCCGTTTTTCAATATTGTGTATTCACTGTGGTTGCCCCATGAGGCGGGTTTGTCCTCGATGACGGTGTCCTCTCCCGTGTCGTTGTTGACATACTGTTCGATGCGTCGTTGCCACGAGCGGATGCGTGCCTGTGCCGACTGGCGGTCCATGAGGGCATACTTGGCATCTACTAGTTCCTTGAGATATGCGACATACTTGGCCTTGAAGTCATTGAACTTGAGTATGCGCGCAATGAGGCGATTGTTGTCATTGCCCCAGTTGAGCGGATTCTGACGGCCAGCATCATCCTGCACGCCGCACCTCAGGCTGGTGCCCAGGGTGTTGTCGTAGTCGTAGGGGATGAAATAGAACTTGTATCCCGCCGTACCCCTGTCATTGAAGTAGATGTAGTAGTTGTTGGCATTGTTCCAGTAGTCGTCCCACATGCCGACAGCGACATTCACGGCATAAGTGAGCAGCAGCAGGTCAACGTCGGTGACTTCTTGAATCCAGGTGTAGAAATCGTTGTCCGGCAGGTTGTTGATTTTGTTCATGAAATCGACTAACTGGATGCGTGCGCTGTCAAATTCCTCGGTCTGGGTCTCGAGGGTGTAGGCATGGCGGTCGTCGGTGTCGTCGTCATACCAGATGTCGCCGCCTGGATTGTTGAGGCCAGCTGCCGCATTGCGGCATTTCCACAGGTAGCCGTTGCTGGACCCGAATCGGTCTTTACGGTCCTTGAGGTAGCGCTTGTCGATGGGCTCGACCATGCCATAGACACCAAAGTAGGCCTCCTGGCTGTCTCCCTCGACGTGTATCCACAGCCGGCAGTAGTTGTCGCGAACGGCGGTCCACACGCCAGCACGGCGGAAGAGTTCGTAGCAGAACGGCTCGCGGACATAGGCTGGATCGTCCTTGAACCACTTGAGGTGCAGCTTGCGTACACCCTGGATGGTGTGGGAGTCATCATCGACATATTTTCGCAAGTTGATACCGAAGTGGGCATGGTGCCAGTCTGTGTTATCACGTTGATGGCTCTGGCCGTACCAGCCTTCAGGGCGGCGGCGTGAGGTGTTACCCTTGAGGCGGATGCCCACACTGTCGATGACGGTGGTCTCACCGTCCTTGACAAACGAGGCTGTGCCCATCACATACTGGGTGGTATAGGCATTGGCATCATAGAGTGCCAGCAGCCTGTTCCACTCGGCAAGGCTCACCTCGAGATGGACTTCGGGAATCGCGTCATCGTCCCACACGTAGTCGTAGCCCTCCTTGACGGGCTCTGTCAAGCTGCCCCCCAGCAAGAAGTCGATCAGAGCAGTGACATCACCGATGGTCACTTCCTTGTCGTAGTTGGCATCGGAGCGTTGCATCGTGTCATAGTTGGCAAAGCCCCCCAGCAGGATGTCGATTAGCGCTGTCACGTCACCGATGGTGACCTCTCCGTCACCGTTCACGTCACCCACCGGCAAGCTGTAGGGGTCGGGCTGCTCTGGCTCCTGGTATTCAGCGATGGAAAAAGTCAGATTGGTCAGGTTGAAGGTAAAGGTGTAATCTTTACCTTCACCATTGAACTTGTAGGAATGGTTATTGTTGCTCTTTTGAGTAGTGTAGGTGTTGCCGATGGCGACCTCCTCGGTTCCGTTTTTGGGGCCATAGCGGTAATTGGCGTTAAAGGTGTTCCAGTTGCTGTCTTGCCCGTCGGCAAACACAAACCAGACCGTGCCGCTGATGCTGGCGGTATAAGTGTAGATGCCGTTCCCCTGATCTGTCATCTCGACACCGCTGCCAGGGTTCCAGTTACCGAAAGGGGTGTTTCCCACCATATAGATGGCTGCCCGTGCCGGCACGATGGCCAGCACGAGCGCCATGATGGATAATAAGTAATACTTTTTCATCTTGAATTTTGGTTGTTTGGTTCTAGATTTTCTAGATATTCTATTCCTCGTACCAGGTGGAGTACATGAGGTAATTCTTGGCGATTTTCACGTTGATTTCGCTGGCCTGCTTGGGGTCAACCATCTTCTTGAATTTCGCGGGACTTCCAGCCCAGAGTTCGTGGGGGCCTACCTTGGTGCCGCCCAGCACGACGCTGCCTGCTGCGATGATGGCTCCCTCGCCAATCTCGGCATGATCCAGGATGATGCTGCCCATGCCGATGAGTGCCATGTCATTGATCTTGGCACCATGAACGACCACATTGTGGCCGATGGACACATCGTTGCCGATCTCGGTCACCGATTTCTCGTACAGTGTGTGAATTACAGCGTTGTCCTGAATGTTGACGCGGTTGCCGATGGTGATGGTATTCACGTCACCGCGCAGCACGGCACCAAACCAGATGCTGCAGTCGTTACCCATGGTCACGTCACCAACAACGACGGCGTTATCGGCCAGGAAACAGTTCTCTCCAATCTTGGGCTCGAAGCCCCTAACTTTCTTGATGATAGCCATTATTTATTATATTAGAATTAAGACTTTAATGTCTTTAAGGACATTAAGGACCTTAAAGTCGTTTTATTATATGATTTCCTTTGTTTTCTTCTCGAGCCAGGCGGCCTCGTCGGCGTTGAGGAGCGGAGTGATGCGCTCCCTCACCATGCGGTGGTAGTCGTTGATCTGGGCGACTTCCTCTGGAGTGAGCATTGAGCGGTCGATGAGCTCCAGGTCATAGGGGTACAATGTCAACGGCTCGAAGGTAAGGAAGTTGCCGAAGTCCTCGGTCTTCTCGGCCTCGACGGTGAGCAACAGGTTCTCGGTGCGGATGCCGTACTCACGGGTCTTGTACAGACCGGGCTCGTTGCTGGTGATCATGCCTGGCATTAATTTGACATCCACCAGATTGGTACGGATGCTCTGTGGCCCCTCGTGGCATCCCAGGAAGTGGCCCACACCATGGCCGGTGCCATGGCCATAGGTCATTGCCTCCTGCCATAGCGGCATGCGTGCCAGCACGTCAAGTTGGCAGCCCGTGGTGCCCACGGGGAACTTGGCGCGTTGCAGGGCCAGGTGTCCCTTGAGTACGAGGGTGAAGTCGTGCTTCTCTTGTGCCGTTGGGTTGCCTAGCGTGATGGTGCGGGTAATGTCGGTCGTGCCGTCCAGGTATTGTGCCCCGCTGTCCACGAGCAGGATGCCCTCGCCGTGCAGTGTCGATGCGCTCTCGTCGGTCGCCTCATAGTGGACGATGGCACCATGCTCCTTGTAGCCGCAGATCATCGCGAAGCTGTCCTCGCGGTACAGATCCTGCTGAGCGCGGTATTCCATGCCCTTGTTCCACACGTCCACCTCGTTGATGGTGCCGCTGGGGGCCGTCTCCTCGATCCACTTGAACAGGCGCACCAGTGCGGCACCGTCTCGTTCCATCGCATGACGGAAACCTTCGATCTGCACCTTGTTCTTGATGCATTTGAGGTCGGTGATGGGCGAGCGGAAGTAAACCTTCTGGCTCGGCAGGGCATTGGCCAGCGTGTCGCTCACGCGGTTGGGGTCGATGAGGACGACCTCGTGTTCGCTGACGCGCTCCAGGAAGTGGACGATGTCATCATAGTCGCGCACCCTGATGTCGCAGGCCTTGAGGTGCTGGCGCACCTCGTCGGTCAGCTTGTTATCGTCGATAAAGAGGCACTTCTCCTTGCGTGAGATGTAGGCAAAGGCGATGGCAACCGGCGTGAAAGCGACATCGTTGCCGCGCAGGTTCAGCAGCCAGGCGATGTCGTCAAGGGCGGTGACCAGCATGGCGGTCGCATCGTTGTCCTCGAGCACGTTGAGCAAGCGCTCAATCTTGTCGCTGGTTTCCTCGCCGGCATACTTCACGTCGTGCACGTAGGCAGGTTCGCTGGGACGGGCGGGACGGTCAGCCCAGATGCGGTCGGCAGGGTAGAACTCGGTGGCGAGCATGAAGCCGTTCTCGCCGCAGAAGCGTTCCAGCTGGTTGGCTTCCTGGGCGTTATAGAGGCGGCCGTCGATTGCGATGACCGAGTCCTCTCCAAGCACTTGTTGCAGCCACTCGTGGATGGTGGGATCGTTGCCCATGTTCTCCTTCATCATCACAAATCCACTGTCGGCCAATTCAATCTCGGCCTGCAGGAAATAACGCGAGTCGGTCCACAGGGCAGCCTGGTCGAGAGTGACGACGGCGGTGCCGTTGCTGCCCGTGAAGCCGCTGATCCAGTCTCGGAACTTCCAGTGGTCACAGATGTATTCACTCTGGTGCGGGTCGGTGCCGGGAATGATGACGGCATCGACATTCAGGCGGCGCATCTCCTCGCGCAGTGCCTCAAGGTGGGAAAAAGTCTCTTTACTCATTGTATTGTCGGTTTATTAGTGTAATTGTCATTATCGTTTTAGGTTAACATTCTCGCCTTCTCTCAAGTTGTCCATTTGTTGTTGCCGGAAGATTTCTTTCTGCATCTCTATTTCACGGCGCAACTCTTCCTCTGTTGGGAGAAATGGCATATATTTGACCTGGAAAAGCTGTTCACTGCCATGCAGCACGCTATAGCGTGCGATGTCACTGCTCGTGTCCTCGCATAGCAGTAGCCCGATGGTGGGGTTGTCTCCCTCGGTGCGTTTCAGATGGTCAAACATTCTCACGTACATATCCATTTGCCCCACATCCTGATGAGCAATTTGCCCTGTTTTCAGATCAATGAGGAAGAAACATTTTAAGATATAGTTATAGAACACAAGATCTATATAGAAGTCTCCCATGTCGGTGCGTATGTGTTGCTGCCTGCCCACAAAGGCAAAGCCTTTGCCCATTTCCATGATGAACTTCTGCAAGTGGCTGATGATGCTGCTTTCGAGCTCAGTCTCGGTGAAATCGGCATTCGGCTGCAGCCCTAGGAATTCGGCTACGACTGGATTCTTGATGAACTCCAGTTTGTCGTGCTGCATGTCTGTCGTCAGCCTGTGCATCTCATCGGAGACCTTATCTTTGTTTGCTGACTTCAATAATCTGAAATAGTATTGCGAACTGATGTTGCGGTGCAGTGTTCTTGTGCTCCACGTCTCGCGCAGGGCTTCCTGCTCGTACCATTTCCTGGCATCGGCATTTTCAACGCGGATCAATTCCCGGTAATGTGTCCAGGGTAGTAATTGCAACAGGGCTGAGTCGCTTGCTGGTGATTTTGGACGCACTGAGGCCAAAATCTCAGCATCTTGCCACTTGAAATTGACTTTCCCAAATTTTGGACGCGTTGAGTCCAAAATTTCAGGAAACAGTCTATAGAAACGGATGTATTGATATAAACTGCTGAAGTCAAAACCTTTGCCATATTTTGAAGAGAGGTCTTGGGCTAACTTTTTCACTAGTCCCTTGCCATATTTGGCTCTCTCAGCTCCATCAAGTTCGTCCTTGGCAATGCGCTCTCCCAAAAGCCAGTTGCGTATGGTGAGAGAAGCATTTACAGCATGATAGGCGCGTTGTCTGGTTTCCTCGATGATGGTGCATGCGTCTTGATACAGGGTCTTGTAGTCCCGCGACAAACCCATCTGGGATAGCTCGATGTTGTCGTTTGTTGTCTCCATCATGTATTCTTTGTTGAGAAAGAAACTGGTGCCTGGCCATTCAGGCGGCGCATCTCCTCGCGCAGTGCCTCAAGGTGGGAAAAAGTCTCTTTACTCATTGTACTATCGGGTTTGTATTGATTATCGTCTGGTCAACTAACCCGCAAAGTTACAATTTTCTCATTAAAGTGATGTCATTGATATCGTTTTTTCGCAGTGATGATGGAATTGTGGAAATTTTTTCTACGTTCATTGCTTGTGATTATGGAAATAAGGAAGTACCTTTGTGCTGCCCCAATGATAGGGCATTGAGTAATTGGCATTATTAACTTCATTTCAATGTCTCGAAGAAAATGAATATCATCTATCGTCCACCTGACTAAGTTTGGGCCGAATATTTTATTAGTATGAAATCAGAGTTCTTTTTATGGGTCTGATTTTCAATTATTATTAATTAAGATATTTGGAACACAGGGATTATTGTACCCTTTCGTGTCGTGATTTTTCAATTATGGATTGGAACCTCACGCACGAGGTTCCAAATTCATAATATTGAGAATCAAGACGGGCTGGAGAGAACTTCTTTTGTTCTCATACTAGTGAAATATTAACCAAGTTGCGGCAGGAAACTGCTGCAAGAGATTAGGACGACTATGAAGATTCATATCGGGAAAGAAATTGAGGCTGAGCTGCGCCGGCAAGGGCGCGGCGCAACGTGGTTGGCCCAGCGCCTCCACTGTGATCGTACCAACGTTTACAACATCTTCAAGCGTGAGGGCATCGACACGATACTGTTGCAACGCATCGGTGACGTGTTGAACCGTAATTTCTTCATGCTCTATTGCCGGGAGTGTGATGAAAACAATACTACACTTGTGTGGTAATATCTGCCATAAATATGAGGAGCGTGTTACGGCGATTAGTCATAATTTTGCACGGCGAATTGCATGTCGCGTTCAGGATGGGACGTGGCACGTCATTTATCTCATATATTATAAAAGGTGCAGGCCGCTGGGCCGGCAATTCAGTCATGGCAATACACATTGGCAGAGAAATCAAGGCAGAACTTAATCGTCAGGAGCGAGGGGTGACCTGGCTCGCCGACAAGTTGCACTGTGACCGCACCAACGTGTATGACATCTTCAAGCGCCAGGGCATCGACACGCGCCTGCTGGAACGCATCAGCAATATCCTGCACTACAACTTCTTTTCCCTTTATTGTCAAGAAGATAGCGACGACGTGGAAAATCATTCTACAATATTGTAGAATGATGTGCAACGCACTGGCCATCCCCATAACAGCACTTCTCTATAATTCTGCACCGAGTGAAAAAAGCGTGTTATCTGCCCCGCCGATTCCCAGGGTGGCTACATCGTAACAACAAGTTGTGGGAGTCATGTAAAAGATAATCTATCATGTTTAAAAAGTTCTCTATTATCATCTGTGCGATTGCTATGTTGGGCATGGCATCGTGTACAACAACCATTAATTCGGCGAGAACCGAGCATTTCAGTTCGTCGGCAATCACAATGACCATTGCTGACCTTGCGGTATCTCCCCAAAAGATTACCTATACCTATCGGCCAACTGACGACGTGAATCGTGGTGGAGAGGCTAACGTGATCAACACTGCTGTCCGCAAAGCTCTTGAAGCCAATGGCGGAGGTGATGTCCTGGTTGAAATGCAGTTCACGTTGAAGAAGTCTGGCAAGAAAAACGTGACCGAAGTCACTGTCTCGGGCTATCCCGCTACATACAAGAATTTCCGCAATGCCAATGATGAAATGCTCAAGAGTGCGGTTATGATGAACTCCTTACAAAATAATCCGGAGGTGAGAAAGAAAGTACTCGGCATCTTCTGACTTTTGCTTCAAGATAATCTGATTAAGGGCCAGTGGTTATATGCAAGAACTGGCCCTTGTCACGACATTAATACAATTTTTTCTCCAATAGCATTAAGGGGGCTTCTATAAATTAGCTTGACATTGATTTTGATTTATTTTTGAGCAGATTTTGACTTAACTTCGCAGGAGCATAGCGAGCTATGGTCCAAGAAGATAAGGCAAAAGGTGCCAAAAAGAAACAAAATCTGGTC
>JAFTEU010000060.1 GCA_017453505.1 Muribaculaceae bacterium | reverse complement strand
AGCATTTCCGAGCCGCAGCCTAATTTCGATGACGCTCAGTCATCAACGTAGTGCAAGGCGAGCGAAATGCCAAATAAATTTGAGCATTTGATAAATAACAGCCGCCTGAACGACTCTTGATTCAGGCGGCTGGTTAAGTCTGCGAGTGGCTAGGCGTTACTCGGCCTTCTTGTCACAGTCACAGCCGATGATCTTCCAGATGCAGGCTGCCAAGGCACCGCCGATGAACGGACCAACGATGAAGATCCACAGCTCGTTCAATGCATCACCTCCGGCGAACAGTGCAGGGCCGATAGAGCGGGCCGGGTTGACCGATGTGCCCGTGTAGTGGATGCCCACCAGGTGGATGAGAATTAGCGACAGACCGATGGCAAGTCCGGCGAAGTTGTTGGTAGCGCCGTTGGTCTTGCTGGTCGAGCCGAGCACTACAAGCACAAAGAGCATGGTGAGGACAACCTCGGCAATCAAGCCCGTGGTTACCGATACTTTACCGGCATGGCCGATCTGATCGAGGGTCTGCAATCCGTTAGCGCCCAATCCGCTGTCACATCCTGCCAGCACGCAAAGCACGGCTGCGGCAAGGATAGCGCCGATGACCTGGAATACCATGTACATGCCGCAGTCCTTAGCGCTCATGCGGCCACTCAGGAAGCAGCCCAGCGAGATGGCGGGGTTGATGTGGCATCCACTGATGCCTCCAATGGTGTAGGCCATGCCTACAACGGCCAGACCAAATGCGATGGCTGTGCCAATCACTGCGGGAGTGCCCGCAATGTGTGCCGTGTCGCAACCGAGGCTAACGGCAGCGCCACAACCCAAGAACGTCAGCACAAACGTGCCTACCATTTCTGCTAAATACTTTTTCATAGTGTAGAAATTTATTATGTGATTAAACAAGTTGATTTACAATTACAAGAATGACGATTCATCGTTTGGAATGGGCAAACTTAGCAATTTTTAATGAAAAATGCAAGAATTACTGACAAAATCTTGCTATATTTGCAAATTGATTACTAGTGAACAGCAATAAAGAGCATAATTATAGAGAACACTATGAATGTCTCGATAGTAGGAACAGGATATGTCGGCCTGGTGAGCGGTACTTGCTTTGCCGACCTGGGTGTGAACGTGACGTGTGTGGATCGTGACAGCCAGAAGATCAATCGTCTGGTATATGGTGCGATACCCATCTATGAGCCTGGACTCGACAACATGATCAACCGCAACGTCACCGACAAGCGGCTCACTTTCTCGAGTGACTACAAGCAAGGATTTATCAACCAGGACTTTGTCTTCTGTGCCATCGACACCACAGCGAGTGAGGACGGCTCCACCGACTTGACCCCGATTCTGGACATCGCCAAGGACTTCGGCGAAAACATCACCCGTTACACGGTGTTTGTCATAAAGTCCACCGTCCCGGTAGGCACTGCCCAGCATGTGACCAAGATCATCCGTGAGACCCTGGAGGCGCGCAAGGCCGACATCAAGTTTGACGTGGCCAGCAATCCCGACTTCCTCACCGAGGGCAATGGCATCAAGGACTTCATGAAGCCCGACCGCATCGTCATCGGCACCGAGACCACCACCGCCCGCCAAGCGATGGAGCGTCTCTACCGCACCATCCTGATGCACAATAACCGCACCGTCATCTACACTGACACCCGCACGGCCGAGATGATCAAGTATGCCGCCACATCGATGCTTGCCACGCGCGTGAGCTTCATGAACGAGATCGCCAACCTGTGCGAGATCGTGGGGGCCGACATCAATATCGTGCGCCACGGTGTCGGTACCGACAGCCGCATCGGGCCCAAGTACATCTTCCCCGGCTGTGGCTATGGTGGCACGTTGTTCCCCCAGGATATCAACGACCTGATCAAGATTGGCAGCGAGCACAACTACGACATGGAGATCCTCAAGGCTGTCGAGAACGTCAATAACCGCCAGAAGCACATCCTGTTCAAGAAACTCAACAACCACTTCAAGGGGGACTTGGCAGGCAAGACCATCGCCCTGTGGGGGCTGAGCTTCAAGCCCGAGACCGACGACATGACCGCAGCCCCGGCCATCGACACGATCAACCTGCTGATGGAGGCCGATTGCCACGTGCGCGTCTATGACCCAGTGGCCATGAATGCCACCAAGCGCCGCTGGAGCAACGTGTATTGCGGTCTGGACATGTATGATGCCGTCAAGGGTGCCGATGCAGTGCTGCTGTTGACCGAGTGGCGCCAGTTCCGCATCCCTGCCTGGCAGACGGTCAAGGGCCTGATGAAGACACCGCTCATCATCGACGGGCGCAACGTCTATGACGGCGACGAGCTCGAGCGGCTGGGCTTCACCTATTACTGCATTGGACGCTGACACGGAATGAGACCGTCGTTCCAGAGTGGCTAGAACGTCTAGACTATCTAGATGATCTAGACCTGGATAAGCCGAATAAGAAAACCGCCGTTCAGGCGGTTTTTCTTGTCTAGTACTGGAATTCGGTGTCGATGACCAGGAACTCGGTGCGGCGGTTGATCTGGTCGGCCGCCTGCTGATCCTCCTTGCTCAGCGTCTTGATGAACTCCTCGGTGAGAGTCACACCTTCTTCAAACTGCGGGTACTGGCTGTGGATGCGCTTGGTCACCGTCTTGGGGCGCGACTTGCCGTAGCCGGTGGGCTTGAGGCGCTCTCGTGGAATGCCGTTCTCGATGAGGTAGTCCACAACACTCTGTGCGCGTCGCTGTGACAGACCTTGGTTATACTTCGCACTGCCGATGCGGTCGGTGTGTGAGGCCATCTCGATGACGATATTGGGATGGTCCTTGAGCAGCATCACCATGCTGTCGAGGGCGAGCTTGGACTCGTCGCGCAGCACGGCCTTGTCAAAGTCATAGAAGATGTTCTCGATAATCTGCGCCTTGAACATGGCGGCCAGGATGAAGTCCACGTTGTACTCGGCATCCTCCTCGGTGCTGTCGCTCTCAAACTCCTGGCGGGCATTGAGGTAGCCATCGGCACTGGCCAGCATGGCATATTTCACACCGCGCTGCAGGTCGAAGCGGAAGGAGCCGTCGGGCTTGGAGGCGGTCTTCTGGTTGCTGCCGTCGTCACCCACGATGCGGATGACCGCATTGGGCACGGGTTCATCGTCCTTATCGACCACGTAGCCCGAAATCCAGATTTGCAGGTCGGGCTTGATAAAGCTGAAGATATGGTCATAGCCACGTGCATCGCCACGGTTGCTTGAGAAGAGTCCGCTCTCGCCAGTGCCGAAGGTGAGTCCGAAATCGTCGGCCGACGAATTCATCGGCACGCCCATGTTCTCGATGACCCAGCGGTCCATGGCTGTCTTGTCGTTCTCGTCGCGGGGCTGCAACTGGGCTACAAATAGGTCAAGTCCGCCCATGCCGGGATGACCGTCGCTGGAGAAGTACAGCAGGCTGTCGGTGCGCATGTTGGGGAAGCGCTCGTTGCCCTTGGTATTGATCTGGGGACCCAGGTTTTCCAGGGTGCCGTGTTTATCCTTGAGGTTGATGCGCCAGATGTCGGTGCCGCCTTGGCCGCCCGGCATGTCACTGGCAAAGTAGAGCCACTGCCCGTCAGGGCTGACTGAAGGGTCGCTGTAGTTGCTCAGCGTGTCGGCGGTGATCTCAAACTTCTGCGGAGCGCCCCACTTGGCCTCGCTGCGGCTGCTGGTGTAGATCTCCACTGTGGTGGGCCAGTCTTGACGGACAGCTCGCGACAGGTACATCGTCGATCCGTCGGGCGAGAATGCGGCTGCACCCTCGTCATGCTCGGTGTTCAAGCCGCCCTCGACCACCTCGGGACGTGACCACACGCCCTTCTCGTCCTTCTTCATGAAGTAGATGTCGCCCTTCTTGGTGCCTGTGATCTCGCTGTGTAGCTCACCTGTGGACTTCTCGTTGGTCGAGGTGAAGTAGATGTACTCCATGTTCTTGTCCAGATACATCGGACAATAGTCGGCACGACGTGAGCTATAGAACGACTTGACGATGTAGCGCGAGCCCTCTTCCTTCCACTTGGGGGCGAGCTCACAGCCTCGCTTGCCCACCAGAGCCTCCCAGTCGTCGGGAAACTGCTCCAGATAGGCATCATAGGTCTTGATGGCTGCCGCATATTGCCCCTCGCGCTGTTGTGCCTGAGCCAGGCGCAGCAGTGTCGTTGTGCCCTCATAGTCATAGCGTATCGCATTCTGGAATGCAGCGGTAGCGCGGTTGCCCTGGTTGAGCTTCAAGTGGCACATACCCAACTGATAGGCCAACTCGCCACGCAGCCAGGCATCCTCCTTGCGGTTATATCGGTTGTAGAGCTTACGGTAGATGGTGGCCGCGTCAAAGTACTCGCCGCGGTCATAGGCCTCGTCGGCATCCTTGAGCTTCGGACCCTTGCATGATGTCAATGACAGTGCCACTGATGCAAGCATCAGTCCCACCATGATATATAGTATCCGTTTCATGAAATCACGTTGCTATTGCTTTAACAATAAAAACGATAAAGCAGGCCCTTTTATTGTCCAGGGCACCTAGAATCGTCAGCCCCGGTGCACTGCTCACTTGCTGTAGCTGCGGGTGATTGTCATCTGCGGCTTGCCATCCAGGCTGATGGCAACTCGGGTATAGCGGCCGTGGGTGTCGATATCGTAGTCAAAGGTGCGCTCGTGAATCACGTCACTGCCCTTTAACTCCTTGATGGCGATGAGGAATTTCTTGCCCGTGGCCGTGTCAAAGTCGTAGTGGTAACGGAAAACCTTGCCACCCACCTCCTCGCGGATGATGTAGCCGTCTTGATAGATGAGCGTGCGCTTGTCGCTGCCAGGCTGGGTGATGACGCGCTTGGACAGGTGGCCTTGCTCACTGTAGGTGTAATCCTGGCGGCTGCCATTGCTGCCCTTGACACTCTCTCGGCGGCCGTGGTCGCCATAGATGGGCGAGTAGTTGATAGTGCGGCTCTTACTCTTGCTCTGCTTGAGGGTGTATCCCAGCACAGGGTCATAAGAATAGGTGTAGTTCACCTCGGTCTTGGTGCCCTTGTTGCCTTGTATCACCGATCGGGTGAGTAGGCCTTGCTCGTTGAAGATGAAGACGTTGTCACGTGTAGTGCCATTGGCCAGCACAACGTGCTCGTCCACACGGCCAGTACAGCCGTTGAAGCCCACGTCCAGGTGCTCGATGCGGTAGCTGTGAGTGGGATTATTGATCAGGTTGGTGTAGAATAGCTTGACTTGTGGCTCTATCGTGCGCATGGTGTCCATATAGGTTGCCAGGCTCTCCAGCGTGGTGCTCTCGTTGCAGATGGTGCTCTGGGCATTCAGCGCTCCTATAGTCAACATGGCCGCCATGGCCAGCATAATGAATCTCTTGATCATGACAGTGAATTGTTTATTGTTTGGCCTGCAAAGATAATTAAAATCTTCATTCTCACAAAAAATACCATATTTCCCGCCATTGATGGTGACGGATTGTCGTTTTTTGTTTATCTTCGCAGTTTATTAACCACCAAGACAACCTGAAAAATTATATCAATACAATCAACAACAATTATTTTATGAAAGACGAAGAAATCATTGTTCAAGATCAGCAAGACGACATGTCGTTGCCCGACAACGCCGCTCGCGAGCTCAAGCCGGGGGAGAAATATGTCCCCATCTTGAAGCCCGACAAGACGTATCCCGAGATTACACCCTACTCGGTCTCGCTGGGTCTGATCATGGCGGTCATCTTCAGTGCCGCCGCAGCCTATCTGGGCCTCAAGGTGGGCCAGGTGTTTGAGGCTGCCATTCCCATTGCTATCATTGCAGCCGGTATTGGCGCTGCAACCAAGCGCAAGAACTCGCTGGGCGAGAATGTCATCATCCAGTCGATTGGTGCCGCTTCGGGCATCATCGTGGCCGGTGCCATTTTCACCCTGCCCGCCCTGTATATCCTGCAGGCCGAGTACCCCGAAATCACCGTGAACTTCCTGGAAGTATTCCTCAGCTCATTGCTGGGTGGTATTTTGGGTATCTTGTTCTTTATCCCATTCCGCAAGTACTTCGTGAGCGACATGCACGGCAAGTTCCCGTTCCCCGAGGCTACCGCGACCACCCAGGTGCTCGTCAGCGGCCAGAAGGGCGGTGACCAGGCCCGTCCGCTGCTCATTGCCGGTCTGGTGGGTGGTCTGTATGACTTCCTGCTCTCGACCTTCGGATGGTGGAAAGAGGTGCTCACCACCCAAGCCATTCCCGCAATGGAGAACTTCACCAACAACGTGAAAATGATCTTCAAGATCAATACCGGTGCCGCTGTATTGGGTCTGGGCTACATCATCGGCCTGCCTTATGCGTTCATCATCTTTGCCGGTAGCGCCTTCATCTGGTGGGTCATCGTTCCCCTGCTGGGCATGAATCCTGACTTTGCCCAGATGTCACCCGACGAGATCTTTGCCGGCGGAGCCCGCTATATCGGTATTGGTGGTATCGCCATGAGTGGTATCATCGGCATCGTCAAGTCGTGGGGCGTTATCAAGAACGCCGCCGGACTTGCCGGACAGGCTTTCAAGGGTCAAGACCAAAACGTGCAGGTAGAACGCCACCAGCGTGACATCTCGATGAAGGTGCTTGTGTTTGCCCTGCTGGCCGCCCTGCTGGTGACCTTCGTGTTCTTCTACATTGGCGTGATCCATAACCTGATGCAGACGGTTGTCGCCTTTATCGTTGTGCTGGTCATCGCCTTCCTGTTCACCACCGTGGCAGCCAATGCCATCGCCATCGTGGGCAGCAACCCCGTGTCGGGTATGACCCTGATGACCCTTATCGTGGCCAGCGTCATCTTTGTGGCTATCGGCCTCAACGGTTCCAAGGGTATCGTTGCCGCTATGGTGATTGGTGGCGTGGTTTGCACCGCCCTGTCAATGGCTGGCGGTATGGTGACCGATATGAAGATCGGTTACTGGATTGGCACCACTCCTGCCAAGCAGCAGACCTGGAAATTTGTCGGCACCCTCGTGTCGGCAGCTACCGTCGGCGGTGTGATGATTATCCTCAACGAGGCCTACGGCTTCACGGGCGAAAACGCCCTGGTTGCACCCCAGGCCAACGCCATGGCAGCCGTCATCAAGCCGCTCATGATGGGTGGTGAGACACCGTGGTTACTCTATGGCGTGGGTGCCATTTTGGCCTTGCTGCTCAACTGGTTGAAGGTGCCTGCCCTGCCCTTCTCGCTGGGTATGTTCATCCCCTTGCAGTTGAATGCCCCGCTGCTCGTCGGCGCGATCGTTAGTTGGTTCGTCGGCACCCGCAGCAAGGACGAGGCCGTTAACAAGGCACGCAAGGAGCGTGGTACCCTGTTGGCATCCGGTTTCATTGCCGGTGGTGCCCTCATGGGTGTCGTGAGCGCAGCGATGATCTTCTTCGGCTTCAAGTACGAGAATCCGCTTGGCGACACTGCCAGCAACATCCTGGGCATTGTCATGTACATCGCCCTGATTCTCTTCCTTGCCGTCTCCTGCCTGCGCGCCAAGAAGGAGGACTAATCCCCATTAACGAGCCGGTGGCTCGCATTACCGCAACACACGACACGAGACCGTTGCAGTAGTGCAGGCCACCGGTCTGTAAATTCACCCTGTTAAGAAAAGATCAATCATGAAGAATCCCCGGCACGAGCGCGACGAGAGACGCAGGCAATGGTGGCAGTAGCACGGAAGCGACTACCAAGTAAACCGCTCCATGAAACGCCGCAATGCTTGGCGCGACTACCACAGCCGCTGCATCTACATGGTCACCATGGCAGTGGAAGGACGCAAGCCCGTGCTGGGAGTACTTTGTGACCCTGACGAGCATCACCCGCAGCCATGGATCCGCCCTACCGCCTTGGGGCAACGGGTTCTAGACTGTTGGCAGGCCATTCCCTCTCATTACCCCGAGGTAAAAGTAATTGACGCCCAAATCATGCCCGACCATGTGCATGGCGTCCTCTTCATCACCCGCCAGGTTCCCTACCACCTGGGCAAAGTAGTGAATGGCTTCAAGGTGGGATGCAATGCTGCGGCACGGGAATTGTTGGGAACGACCCTTTGGGAAGAGGGATACCATGACAGAATCCTGATTAACAAAGGGCAGTTGGGAACCATGTTGAACTACCTGCATGACAATCCCCGCCGACTATGGACCAAACAACATCATCCCGAGTTTTTCACCGTCCAGCAAGACATCACCGTAGGAGATACAAAAGTCGCCATAGCTGGCAACCGATTCTTGCTTGACCATCCTTTCAAGGTCGTCGTGCAATGCTCACGAAGTATCAATACCGAGGAAGCGATAGCGCACGAAGTCAACCGCTACTTGGCAATGGCACGGGACGGTGCCATTTTGGTTTCACCATGCATCAGCCCCTGCGAAAAAGCAGTGATGAGAACCGCCTTCGAAGCAGGAATACAGGAAATCATTTTACTTGAGAATGGTTTCTCCGCCATGTGGAAACCAGGCGGACAGCAATTCGATGCCTGTGCCAGAGGACAGTTACTCTTCATAGCCCCCTGGCCCTATCACAGCGAGAAAAAGAAAAATACCCGCGACCAGTGCCTGCAACTCAATCACCTAGCAAAAGACATCGCCACCTTATCATCCAAGTAGTGTAGGTCGTCAGTCCGCTCCGTTCAAGTAGTGCTACCCTTGTATTTCTTGTTTTCGTTATATGAAAAAAGGACGACAACAGTCGTCCTTTAGAGCGGAGTGACCGAGATTCGAACTCGGGATACGCTTTTGACGTATACACGCTTTCCAGGCGTGCCTCTTCAGCCACTCGAGCATCACTCCATTCGTCAAATGCGGGGCAAAGGTAATACAATTTGATGGAAAATTGCAAGTTTTTGTGGATTTTTTGTTAAATTTGTCCCCATGAACAACGATGAGCGACTGCAGAACTACAGCAACACTGGCGGTGCTGACCGCGAGGATCCACGGGTAAGGCAATTGGCCGTGGATGTACTGCGTTGGCTCCCCTACGACCCGAATGATGACCAGATGCTGGTCATCGTTGCACTCGCCCACTTCCTGCTGTATGCCCCTGAGCGGTCGGTCTTCATCTTGGGTGGCTATGCCGGCACCGGAAAGACGTCGCTCACGGGTGCCATCGTCAAGGCCCTCAATCAGCAGGGCATGAAGTCGGTACTGATGGCCCCTACCGGCAGGGCAGCGCACATCTTCAGCGACTATTCGGGCCACACTGCCTACACCATCCACCGCAAGATCTATCGCCAGCAGGGTTACGGCATTGATGCCTTTGGTCTAGCCGACAACAAGCACACCAACACCGTGTTTATCGTTGATGAGGCATCGATGATCAGTAATGCCAATGACGGGTCGATGTTTGGCAGCGGTCGCCTACTGGAGGATCTTATCGGGTATGTCTATAATGGGCTGGGCTGCAAACTAGTGCTCATGGGAGACAACGCACAGTTGCCGCCCGTAGGGCAACTCGTGAGCCCCGCTCTCGATGACGAGATACTGCGTTCGCTGGGATTGACGACCTATGGCGTATTCCTGCGGCAGATTGCCCGCCAGGCCGAGGAAAGCGGCATCCTGCACAACGCCACGCTACTGCGCCAGGCGATGGAGGATGGTGCGATGGGCAGGCCACACTTTGACCTCGATGGCATGGAGGACATCCAGGCTGTGTCCAGCGAATTCTTGCTGGAGACCATCAGCGACTGCTATGACCGCGACGGCATGGGTGAGACCATCATCGTCACCCGCAGCAACAAGCGCGCCACATTATTTAATATGGGTGTGCGCAACTCTATCCTCTATCGCGAGGACCTGCTGGTGAATGACGACATGCTGCTGGTGGCCAAGAATAACTATTACTGGGCGCGGGAGTATGAGCAGCTGGACTTTATCGCCAACGGTGACGTGTGCCGTGTCAAGCGCGTGTGGGGCGATATCGAGCATCGTTACGGTCTGCGCTTTGCCAACGTGACCGTGGAGTTTCCCGACCATGGCGGAGTGGAAATGGACTGCAAGATTGTGGTCGATTGCCTGCTGAGTGACACACCAGCACTGAACCGCGAACAGAGTGACCGACTCTTTAACGAGGTCTATAGTGAATTGACCGGTGACAAGCGCGAGCGTTACAAGCAGTTGAAGGAGCACCCTTACTTCAACGCCCTGCAGGTCAAGTATGCCTATGCCGTGACGTGCCACAAGGCCCAGGGCGGCCAGTGGTGCAACGTGTTTATCGACATGGGCGGCATCATGCCCGACGCGATGCAATCGATGGACTTCTACCGCTGGCTCTATACTGCCATGACGCGTGCCCGTGCCCGTGTGTATCTCATTAACTGGGTGAATTACCCTGATGAAATATAAAGTTTAGATAAAAAGTGGTAGGCTGGGGTAGTGATTATAAGTTTTTTATTACCTTTGCCTGCCTAAACCATCAATCATTAAACCAATGAAACAAAATAGATTATCGCGATTGGCCATTGCGCTGTTTGCCGCAACTGCGTGGCTGGGCTCCCAGGCGGCCATCCCTGCCGGCTACTACAACTCGCTGGAGGGGAAGAGCGGCCAGGCATTGAAGGATGCGGTGCATGACCTTGTCACACCCCACACTGTGTTCAGCTACAGTAGCTTGTGGATATACTTTGCCCAGACTGACTGTCAGGCAGAAGATCCAAGTCGTGTGTGGGACATGTACAGCGACCGCACCTACTACTTCCGTGGTGGGGCAAGCGGCGTTTCAGGCATGCACAAGGAGCACTCGCTGCCCAAGAGCTGGTGGGGTGGCTATGGCGAAACCCAGGGTTATGCTGGCTATACCGACATTAACCACCTGTATCCTGCCGACGGCGATGCCAACATGGCGAAGTCCAATTTCCCGCTAGGCGAGGTGTCGAGAGCGACATTTGACAACGGCGTGACCCGTGTGGGCTCTCCCAAGACGGGGCAGGGCGGTGGCTGTAACTCGGTCTTTGAGCCCGATGACCGCTATAAGGGCGACTTCGCGCGTACCTATTTTTATATGGCCTGCGCCTATCAGCAATATACCTGGAAATATACCTACATGCTCAACAACTCGTCGTGGAAGTCCTTCAATGACTGGGCCATTGAGTTGCTGTGCCGCTGGGCGCGCAATGATGCGGTTAGCGATAAGGAAGTGGACCGCAACGAGGCTGTGCAGCGGTGCCAGAACAACCGTAACCCATTCATTGATATCCCTCAGCTGTTTGAATACATCTGGGGAGACCGCCAGGGGCAGGTGTTCTATCTTAATGAGGCGGGTACCAGCACCGACACGACGACCTACACGGGTGATCCAGAACTTATCGCCCCTGTGCAGGGCACGGTTCTTGACTTCGGTGAGGTGGCACTGGGTAAGTCGCTGGATTACACCCTCTACATTAAGGGTCAAGGGCTGAACAACCCGCTCTCGTTGCAGCTCTACCGCTATGACTACGAGATGTTCAGCATCCCCGTGACGTCGGTGAGCCGCACCATGGCCAACAGCCCCGAGGGTTACCCCTTGAAGATCACCTATACGCCGACAGCCACTGGTGAACACGTGGCACGGTTGCTTATCCTGGACGGTGGGCTGACGGGCAGCGTCGGCGTGGAACTGCGTGCACGCTGTGTTGGCGTTCCCACGTTGATCCAGCTTGAGGCTCTTCCCGCTACCGGTATCGAGGGTACAAACTATGTCGCCAACTGGCGTGCTGCTCAAGAGGACGTGGACTACTACGTCATTACCCGCACGGTCTATAACAAGAATGGCGGCGAGACCTTGACCGAGACGTTCACCACCGATGACGGCGCAACGACAAGCTACGCGTTTGACGACCGACAGCCGGGCGAGACCCATACTTACTATGTGCAGTCCTTCCGCTTGGGCTACATGAGCGATCCGTCTAATGTGATCACGCTCGACTCCAGTGGCATTACAGGCATTGAAGCCGACAAGCCGTTGCAGGCGATTGCCACCGATGGCGGCATCCTGATCAAGTGCAGCGAGAACGTGGGAGCGGCTGACGTCTATGACATGGCCGGTCGCCTGGTGCGCCACATCGATTCGCTTGCCGACGACATGGTTATCGACCTGCCCAGTGGCATCTACCTGTTGAAGACCGCCACAAGCCGCACGGCATGGAAAATCGCCGTGAAGTAACATGCGGCAACACGGGCATAACGGATAATACTGATAATACAGATCAAGCGGTTGGCCATTTGGCCAACCGCTTGATCTGTATCGGGTTGTAACGGATCGATTACTCCTTGATGAGGTTTCCACCTTCCTTCAGAGCCTCCTCGTTGAGGGGGATGAGGTGCCAGTGGCGCTCGGGAAGGGTCTTCTTGAGGGCCTTGAGCACGCTCTCGATGGTCACCATGGGGCGAACCTTGAGCATCGAACCCAGGACAATCATGTTGAAGGTCTTGGAGTTCTTCATCTCGATGGATTTCTCGGTAGCATCGATAGGATAAACCTTGATATCGGTGCGGGTGGGTTTCTTGTGGATGCCATAGGTGTCATACATCAAGATGCCACCGGGCTTTACCTTGCTCTCAAACTTGTCGAGAGACTGCTGGTTGAGCACAACCACGACATCATAGGTGTTCAAGACAGGCGAGCTGATGCGCTCATCGCTCACGATAACGGTTACGTTGGCGGTACCGCCGCGCTGTTCGGGACCATAAGAGGGGAGCCAGCAGACCTCCTTGTCTTCCATCAGACCAGAGTAGGCCAGGATCTTACCCATTGACAATACACCCTGTCCGCCGAAACCGGCAATAACTATTTCGTTAATCATAGTGTCTTCTTAAATTTTAGCGTTGAATACCATCTTCTAAGTTCTTCAGGTCTCCCAGGGGATACTTGGCGAACATGTTCTCTTCCATCCACTTGTTGGCCTTCTCGGGAGTGAGCTTCCAACCCGTGTTGCAGGCGCTGACGATCTCGACAACCGAGGTGCCCTTGCAGTTGATGCTGTTCTCGAATGCCTTGCGCAGGGCGGCTTTAGCCTTGCGTACGTTGGCGGGCGTGTGAACACTCTGACGGGTCACATAGCAGGTACCGTCGAGTTGTGCCAGCAGCGGAGTGATGGCCAGGGGATAACCATTCAGGTCCGGACGGCGGCCGTAGGGGCAGGTAGCGGTCTTCTGACCCAGCAGGGTCGTGGGAGCCATCTGGCCACCGGTCATGCCGTAGATTGCATTGTTGATGAAAATGATAGCGATGTTCTCGCCACGGTTGCAAGCGTGGATCGACTCGCAGGTACCGATAGCCGAGAAGTCACCGTCGCCCTGGTAGGTAAACACCAGGTTCTCGGGCCATAGGCGCTTAACAGCGGTAGCCAGAGCGGTAGCGCGTCCGTGAGGAGCCTCCTCCCAGTCCACGTCGATGTAGTTGTAGGCAAACACTGCGCAACCCACGGGCGAAACGCCGACGGTCTTTTCAGCAACACCCATTTCCTCGATGACCTGTGCAACGAGTTTGTGTACAACGCCATGGCTGCAACCAGGGCAATAGTGCATGTGAACTTGGTTCAACAGCGCAGGTGCAGAATAAACTTTATTCTCAGGTTTAATGATATCGTTAAGTTCCATTGCGTTATTACTTATTAATGAGTTTCTCTTTCAGTACGTTCAACAGTTCGTCGGGCGTGGGCACGTTGCCACCGAAGCGGCCATAGTGCTCAACCGGCATCTTGCATTCAACGGCAAGCTTCACATCCTCGACCATCTGGCCGGCGTTGAGCTCAACGCACAGGATGCCCTTGACGTTCTTGGCAGCCTCACGCAGCTGGTTCTCGGGGAAGGGCCACAGAGTGATGGGACGGAACATACCCACCTTGATACCCTCGGCACGGGCCAGCTCCATGGTCTTCATGGCAATGCGGGCGGTGGTTCCAAAGGCGGTAATCAGGTAGTCGCAGTCCTCAACGTCAATGAGCTCGCAACGGGTCTCGTTCTTCTCGATCTCGCGGTAGCAAGCCTGGAAGCGCCAGTTGTTCTCCTCCATCTTGTCGTCGTCAAGCTCAAGGCTGGTAACGACGTTGCTGGGACGCATGCCCTTGCGGCCGTTAACGGCCCACGGGCACTGCTCGCGGATCTGCTCCTCGGTGCGGCGCGGACGCTGCTCGGGCAGAACCACCTTCTCCATGAGCTGGCCGATGGTACCATCAGCGAGGATCATCGACACGCAGCGATACTTGAAAGCCAGGTCAAAGCCCAGGGCTACCATGTCGGCCATCTCCTGCACACTGCTGGGAGCAAGCACGATCATGTGATAGTCACCGTGACCGCCACCCTTACAAGCCTGGAAGTAGTCGGCCTGCGAAGCATGGATGGTACCCAGGCCGGGGCCACCACGCTGCACGTTGATCAACAGAGCGGGCACCTCGCTGGCGGCGAGATAGGAAACACCCTCCTGCATGAGGCTGAAGCCAGGGCTGGAGGTAGAAGTGCAGACAGCCTTACCGGTCATGGCACCGCCATAAACCATGTTGATGGCAGCGACCTCACTCTCGGCCTGCAGCACAACCATACCCGTAGTGTCCCAAGGCATTTCTTCCTCGAGTTTCTCAAGCACCTCACTCTGCGGAGTGATCGGGTAGCCGAAATATCCGTCGGCGCCGTAGCGGATCATCGCCATGGCGAGGGCTTCGTTACCCTTCATCAATGTTACTTTATCGTTCATATTGTTCGACAGTAGTTTAAATGGTTAGTCACTATTATTTTTCCATTACGCGATAGACCTCGATGCAGGCATCGGGACAAACGAGTGCACAACTCTGGCAAGCGATACAAGCCTCGGGTTGTTCCATATACGCGAAATGATATCCGCGGTCATTGACCTCTTTTTCTTTGAGGTTCAGCACATTGCATGGGCATGCCGCAACACACAGGCGGCATCCCTTGCATCGTTCCGTATTCACTACTACGGCTCCATGAATTTTTGCCATAAATATAGATATAGTTTAAAGGTTATAAATAGTTAGTCTTACAATTACCGCAAAAATACTTCTTTTTGGGGACATAGCAAGCAAAAATGAATGATTATTTACCAACAAATGGTGATTTTCTACAGTCGCACGAGAAAAAACAGCCCTCAATTTCTATCGCTGGCTGTGGAAAATACCGTTCATTGCCAGTAAGAAGTAATACCGCCTGATTATGGGATGAATGTAATACAGCGAGTGTCTCTCCAGAACAAAATCACACTCTGGGTCCAAAAAATGTGATTTTTCACACATTTTTCCCATCTAAAGTGTGATTTCAGGGGTTGCACAATTGAAGTTTCCATCAGATTGTCGGGGTTTCGCTCCAGGTCAGACAGACGGCTGCTTTTGGTGAAGTCACAGCCCATTTTATTGACATTAAGTAATGGAAAAGTTCTGAGATATAATACTGTAGACGCTGGCATTAAAGAAGTCAACAATTCACCATCCCACGGCATCGATGACGACCTCGTCTTTATGGTTTCCCGTGAACAAATCAACGAAATCATGAAGGTAAAATCGTGAATGTGCGTTTTGCGCTTAACGGTACAAGCATGATCAACTATCAAGTCGAGAATAATCGTTTCTCTGAAGCCTTGAGTCAACAACTTGACGTTCTTGATGGCAATACAAACCCAATGCTTGGTGACATAGACAGATACCTTGTGCCATTACAAATTGTCACCTCCCCAGCTGCTTTCCGCTGAGCCAAAATAGGCTCTGATAAAAGGCGGGGGATGAGCGAGGTCGAAGACCTCAACAAGGCCGCTGGCCTTGACTTATCCCAACCCCAGGGCGCACAGGTCGAAGACCTCGTGTGGCCTGGGGAAAGCAAGCAAAAACTGGATCGGGCCTCGTAGAGGGCCAATAGCGTCAGAATCAAGTGATTTGGCTGGTGTATTCCTGTCGCAGTGAGTGGCCCCCTTCAGGGCCCATATCGACATGTGCGCTTGTCCCCAGGCCACACTGACCTTCGGCCAGTGCGCCCTGGGGTTGCGAATAGTCAAGGCCAGCGGCCTTGTGCAGGCCTTCGAACTGCACACCTAACGAGACAAGCCCCTTTTTGCCATACCTCCATGATAGTATTGTTACCGAGGTGTTGATGAAATCTTGGCGATTTTTCCCCGGACACCAATGAAAACTAAATCATCTAAATAAGAGCAAGGCGGCGGGACCGTGTGGTCTCGCCGCCTTGACTATTGACGGGGGCTCGCAATTAAGCCCTTGATGGGACAAATTCAGGAATTACTTCTTGTAGGCGTTGATGACGTTCTCAATGCTGTCATCGATGCGCATGCGGTAGAACGAGCGCCATACGAAGAAGATAGCCACGAGGACGAAGATGATACCAATCCAAGGTGCATACTCGCGGAAGTTCTCGCTGATTGCCATCTCCATGGCCAGCAGACCAAACAGGGTGGTGAACTTGATGATGGGGTTGAGCGAAACCGAGGAGGTGTCCTTGAAGGGATCGCCAACGGTGTCACCGACAACCGATGCATCGTGCAGGTCGGTACCCTTGAGGTCGAGATCCACCTCGACAACCTTCTTGCTGTTATCCCAGCTGCCACCGGCGTTGGCCATGAATACAGCCTGGAAGAGACCGAACAGGGCAATCGAGATCAAGTAAGAAACGAAGAGCGAAACGGCATTGTTGCCACCGACGCTACCCGGCGAAGCCAAGCAGGCGAAACCGAGGGCGAAGAAGAAGATGGCCAGGAAGATGTTGAACATACCCTTCTGGGCATACTGGGTGCAGATCTTAACAACCTCAACCGAAGACTTGGTGTCGGCCTTCTTGGGAGCATTGGGGTCGAGCTTGATGTGATCCTTGATGAAGGCAACGGCGCGGTTAGCACCGACGGTAACGGCCTGGGTCGAAGCGCCAGTGAACCAGTAGATGACCATACCACCCAGCAAGAAGCCGATGATGGTGTAGGGGTTCAACAGGTTGAGCAGGCTGGCGGGATCGACGTTCAGGGTCTTTTGGATCACGAGGATAATAGAGAAAATCATTGTGGTAGCACCCACGACTGCGGTACCGATGAGCACGGGCTTGGCAGTAGCCTTAAAGGTATTGCCGGCTCCATCGTTCTCCTCGAGGTAGTGCTTAGACTTCTCCCAGTCGGGGGTAAAGCCGAAGTCGCGCTCGATTTCCTGGTCCTTGTTGGGCACTTCCTCGATGAGGGAGAGCTCATAGACACTCTGAGCATTGTCGGTCACGGGGCCGTAGCTGTCAACAGCGATGGTGACAGGACCCATACCGAGCATACCAAAGGCCACGAGACCGAAGGCAAAGATAGCAGGATAGGACATCAGCGACTCGGGGATGTCGATAGAAAAGGCATAGCCAACGAACATCAACAGCACGAATGCCAGACCGGTCCAGAAGCCCGAGAAGTTACCGGCAACAAAACCGCTGAGGATGTTGAGCGAAGCACCACCATGGTGCGAAGCCTTAACGACCTCCAGGACGTGGCCACTCTTGGGCGAGGTGAAGATCTTAGTAATCTCGGGGATGAGGGCTGCGCCCAGAGTACCCATTGAGATAATGCTTGCCAGCTGCCACCACAGGTTGGGCTGACCAGCAACGCCACCGAGCTGCAAGTAGGAAACGGCATAAGTCACAGCGATACTCAGCACACTGGCAATCCACACGAGGGAGGTCAGCGGTTTCTCAAAGTCGAGGCTGTCCTTGCCAGCATATTTGGCTCTACAGTAAGCCTTGTTGATCCAGTAGGCAACGACACTGGTGATCACCATGAGGATGCGCATCGAGAAGATCCACACGAGCAGGTTCTTCTGCATCTCGGGATCCTTGACAGCGAGCAGGATGAACGAAACGAGAGCGACACCCGTCACACCGTAGGTCTCGAAACCGTCGGCGGTGGGGCCAACGCTGTCACCGGCGTTGTCACCGGTACAGTCGGCAATCACACCAGGGTTGCGGGGGTCGTCCTCACCGATCTTGAAGACCACCTTCATCAGGTCACTGCCGATGTCGGCAATCTTGGTGAAGATACCACCGGCGATGCGCAGGGCGCTAGCACCGAGACTCTCACCAATGGCAAAGCCAATGAGGCAAACACCGGCCAGATTCTCGGGTACATAAAGCAGGATGACGAGCATGATGATGAGCTCCACGCACACCAGCATCACGCCGATGCTCATACCGGCATTCAAGGGGATATTGAGCAGGCGCAGCGGGTCGCGGCGCAGCGAGGCAAACGCCATGCGGGCGTTAGCGTAGGTATTCATGCGGATACCATAAGCAGCGACGGCATAGGAGCCGAGCATACCGATGATTGTCGAGAGGAGGATGATGAGCACCGCACCCACCGACATGTGGCTCAGTCCACCGAAGTAGAAAGCAACAACCACGCCGATAAAGACAAAGAGGATGGCCAGGAAACGGCCCTGCTGCTTGAGGTAGGTCGAGCAAGTCTTGTAAATCACCTCACCGATCTCGCGCATAGCGGGATGCACAGGCAGGTTCTTGGTCTTAACGAAATGATACACACCGAACAACATTCCCAGAATGCACACGAGGAATCCGCAGTGCAGGAAGCTGAAGTCATGCAACGACGTTGGCATCACCAGGTCGGCTTCGCTGGCACTCATGCCCAGGCTTGTGGCCAATGCCAGCAGAAATACTAAAGATTTCTTCATAGATTTACTCTAAAAATTACTTGTGTTTATGTTGATAATTTTATTTAATGTTTCGGGTTTTCATGCTGTTTCTAGAAGACACCTCTTCTTAAAACGCCCGCAAAGATACTACCATTTTTTTTAATAGGTATTATTTTATTGAGAAATTAACACATAGCGGCATGAAAAAAATTGTTTCAAGTCGCTAAAAAGGCCAAAATAATGGCAAAAAAATCGGATTTTCTCATTTTGCGGTGACAAAATGCCGATTCTTTTGCCAAAATGGTGGCAATTTCCCAGATTACGAATTGCAACTTTAATGATGGCTATTCGAACACATAATTAAGGAAATCGTGTAATGGCTTTAAAGGTTGTAAGTCGGCTGCGACGCGCTCGACCCAGTCCTCGCAGTCAAAGTAGTCCTCATTGACGTGTTTTACCATCAGGTACTCTTTCATCTTGAGGTATTGTGCAAGGGGATGATCGCGGGGAAACTCCTTGGGGACCGTCTTGAGTGACTGAGACATCCACTGGTAGCGGGATGTGATGTCAGGATGGTTGACAATGGCAAGGAATTCGTCGGGTTCAGCGTCAATGAGTCCGCGCAACTGGTTCAGGATGGGTTTCTCGGGCCACCAGATGCCACCGCACAGCATCATCTCCTCAACGCCGATGTGGACATAGTAGCCAGATTGCACAGTGTGCCGGCCACCCTTGCCGATGACTCCCGAGAAGTAGGTCTTATAGGGACTCTTGTCATGAGAGAAACGGATGTCGCGGTAGATGCGATAGACGCAGTCCTTGACGTTGAGCCCTCGCACGTCTGGAAAAAACTCTGCGACCAGTGATATGAGCCGTTCCATGTCTTGCTCCCACGCATTGCGCAGGATGTCGAACTGAGGCTTGCGTGCCTTGAACCAAGTGCGGTCGTTGTTGATGGCGAGCTGTCGCAGGAAAGCTAAAACCTCGGATATGTTGCTTGCTGATTTCATGAGTTGAAGTTCTTTTATTTCTTGCAAAGGTAACAATTCCTGATTAATCCTGCAAGCATGTGCTACCTATTTCAGTAGAATTCAAACACTTGCACTATTGTTGTAAAAGTGAATAGATTATCACGTTAAACACTTATTTTAAAAAAATATTGAATTTTATTTGCATAATTGGCAACAAACTGTTACCTTTGGGGCGATGTTTATTGTAACTGATTGCGAGAAATATCTAGTATTTAAATAACCATTAATTATTATTATCATTAATCTTAAAAGGCTTATGAAGAAAATTCTGTTTTTCCTGACAGCCGCGATGATGGCGATGTCATTGTCGGCCGCACCTGTGGATCAGGCGACGGCCAAGATGAAAGCACAAAGTTATCTTACCAATCAACTTTATGCAGGTAAAATAATGTCTCCAGCTGCGCTGCAACCTGTACTGCTCAAGGCCGAGATAGGTAGCGTAAAGCTCAACGAGCCTGTTTATTACATCTACAACACGAGCACAACATTTATTGTGGTTGCCGGTGATGACCGTGCTGAGGAAATCCTCATGGTGGGCGATCGTCCCTTGAGTGATGTTAACAACTTGCCTCTGGGTCTCAGGGACATGCTCGGGCAGTACAAGGACCAGATCATGTACTTGCAGGAACATCCGGGTCTGCAGTCCCGCACACAGGATGTCGCTCCAAGCTCACCGTCGTTGCGCGCCACGACCTATGGCCCGCTGCTGACCGCTATCTGGGACCAGTCGGCACCGTTCTACAACCAGTGCAAGTTCGGTAGTTACCAGTGCTTGACGGGTTGTCCTGCTACCTCGGCCTCGATGGTATTCTACCACTGGAAGTACCCGACGGCAGCAACGCCCGCTGTCCCTGGCTACACTTCTACCATCAGTTACTCGAGCTATGGGTCAAAGAGTTACACCCACTCGGCCCTGCCCTCAACGACGTTTGACTGGGCCAACATGCTGGACGATTATACCGGCAGTTATACCACAGCTCAGGGAACCGCAGTGGCAACGTTGATGCACTATGTCGGCCAGGCCGAGCGTATGGGATACGGTACGAGCGCGGCAGGTGGTAGCGGTGTGAGTGTTGACAGTGTTTGCAACATTCGCGACGCTTTCATCTTCTTCGGCTACGACTCAAGCACCACCCGCTTTGTCAAGAAGACCAGTGCCTATAGCGGTGGCACCACCCTCTACAGCGATAGCCAGTGGGCAGCGATGATCCAGGAGGAGATGGCAGCCGGTCGTCCCATCGTCTTCTGTGCCGTGAGCACCAGCGGCGGTGGCCACGCCTTCAACGTCGATGGCTACAACAGCAGCACCAACAAGTACCACGTCAACTTCGGCTGGAGTGGTGAGGGCAATGCCTGGTGCTCGCTGAACTCCTTCGGCTACAGCAGTTACAATTTCAATGTCTATCAGCAGATGGTCATCGGCATCCAGCCGCCCAGCAGCACGCCTGCAACCCCGACGCTGACCGTCAGCCCCACCTCGCTGTCGTTCAGCACCACAGCTGGCCAGACGGTGAGCAAGACCTTTACCGTTACTGGCAGCAACCTGACCGGCAATGTGACCCTGACCAAGACCGATGCCAGTGGTGCCTACACCATCTCTCCCACGACCATCAGTGCCAGTGCAGCCGCCAGCGGTGCCACCGTTACCGTGACCTACAAGCCCACGGCAGCAGGCACCCACACCGGCAGCATCGCCATTGCCAGCAGCGGCGCTACCAGCAAGACCGTATCTTTGAGCGGTACAGCAACCGCACCGGCCCTGACGACCTACACTCCCGTGATGAGTGCTGCTAACAGCAGCTATGTCACCAGCTCGAGTTTCCGTGCCGACTGGACAGACCAGACCACCAGCAGCAACGTATCCAGCTACACCCTGCAAGTGAACAAGCAAGGCAGCTCAACCCCGACCACGACGACCCTGCTGGGCACCATCAACGGCAGCAGCTACACCGGCAGCTACAAGACCATCACGCTGAGTTCGCCGTGGGGTGGCACCAACGTGAAGGGCGGCAATAGCGCTGTTTACACCTCTGGCTCATCCGGTAAGATTACATTTACCATTCCCTCGGGTTACAGCAGCAACACCACCTTCAGCGTACAAATTACCACTGTGAGCGGCACCTACGGTTCGGGTAACATCACCGTGAAGTCCACCCAGACCTCGGCTGTGGGCCACACCTTCACTAAGGGTGAGACCTACACTTGGACAGTGACCGGCAAGACTGGGGATGTCATCACCATCTACTCGACCGACAGCAGCTATTCGCCCGACATGTCGCTGATCAAGGTATATGCAGGCAACATCAACCTCAATGCCAGCGAGAGCGGCGACGCTGATGCCCGCACGATCACCGGCATTACCAATAAGTACTACACCGTTGAGGGCCTGACCGCAGCCGCAACCTATACCTATAAGGTAAAGGCCATCTACACCGATGGCAGCGAGAGCGACTGGAGTAACGAGCAGACCGTCACCCTCAAGGAGGAAGAGCAGGCCGCAACGCCGACCCTGACTGTAACTCCCACCAGCCTAAACATGAGCGCCAAGGTTAACGGCACCGCCACCGCCACCTTCAAGGTAACGGGTGCCGACCTGACCGGCAACGTAACCCTGAGCCTGAGCGGAGCCAGCGTCTTCACCATCTCGACCTCGAGCATCACGGCAGCCAATGCTGCTAACGGTGTGAACGTGACCGTCACCTACAAGCCCACGGCCTATGGCACCCAGACAGCCACCGTCACCGTGGCCAGCGCAGGAGCAACGAGCAAGACGGTTTCGATTAACGGTACGGCCACTCTCGATAAGGCAAATCCCGTGATGAATGCGGCCACCATCGTATCCAGCACCAGCTTCACCGCCAACTGGACGCACGACGTAGATGCGTCGTCGGTATCGAGCTACTCGCTCTATGGTAAGCTGACCGCACAACCCAGCGATGACGATGAGCCCTCAAGCACGCTGCTGGGCAGCCTGGATGGCAGCAACTACACTGGCAGCTATGCCAGCATCACGCTCACCTCGCCATGGGGCGGCAGCAACGTGAAGGCAGGCAATGGTGCCATCTACACCAAGAACTCATCCTCGTGGTGGAGCTCAAGCTATGGTAACATCACCTTCACTGTTCCCTCGGGCTACAGCAATGCCACCTTCACCGTACAGATTACTACTGCCAGCACCAGCTATGGCAGCGGCAGCATCACCGTGAAGTCGGCCAAGACTTCGGCAGTGAAGTACAGCGTCTCGGCCGGTACCACCTATACCTGGACCGTGACGGCAAGTGCAGGAGACAAGATCACCATCTACTCGACCGACAGCAGCTACTCGCCCGACATGGCTTATATCGCCATCTATGCAGGCTCGATGAACCTCAACGCTACCGCAACCGGTGACAACACTGACTTTGTAATCACCGACATTGAAGCCGGCAGCACCGGTATCACCTTGAGCAACCTGGTTGAGGGTGGCACCTACAGCATCTACCTCGTTGCCAACTATGTTGACGGCACGACCGCAACCAGCAATACCAAGGAAGTAACGCTCGTTGCCCTGAATGTCGATGTCAATACCGCTATCAACTCGCTCGCCGCCGATGGTGATGAGATCGAGTCGGTAACCTATGTCAACATGAACGGTGTACAGAGCAAGGAGCCGTTCGATGGTGTCAACATCGTGGTAACCCGCTACAAGAGCGGTGCGGTAAAGAGCAGCAAGAGACTGTTCTAAAGGTATTGGTCAGTATTTAGACAAGACTGATTAAAATCAACTCATGAGAGGGCGGTACCCATCACGGTGCCGCCCTCTTTTAGCTTTAAAGGGGACTTCTATAAATTACCGAAATGTTTATCTTCTGTGTTGACTGTATTTTGTTTCTTTTTGGTATATTTTGTCTTATCTTCTTGGACCATAGCTCGCTATGCTCCTGCAAAGCTAAAACAAAATCTACTCAAAAATAAATCAAAATCCATGTCAAGCTAATTTATAGAAGTCCCCTAAAGAGCGATTAATTTGTCCTAAAACGTATAAAAACCAAGAAAACTTTTGGAGTTTTAAAAGTTTTCTATAATTTTGCACCCTCAATCATAAAGTGTAAAAAGGACCATTATAAAATGGACATTAAAGAACGAATCATTACAGAGTGCAACAGGATGCTGATGAGCGTAGGCGTGACATCGATGACGATGGACGATGTGGCTCATGCCTGTGGTATCTCTAAACGCACCCTTTACGAAGTTTTCCCTGATAAAAGGACACTCATCTCGGAGTGCATTCACCACAACCATGAGACCAAGAATGCCGAGGTGAAAGAAATCTTTGAACATGCCGACAACTGTTTCGATGCCATGTTTCAGGTTTACTCTCGTGCCAAGAAGATGTATGAGAACACATCAGTAGCGTTTGTCAACGACATCAAGCGGCTGTATCCCGACATCTTTGAGCAGCACATGGATAATGAGAAGGTTACGGTTAATGGGCTCGCCAACGTGTTGCGCCAGGCCCAGGACGAGGGACTCGTTATCAGTCGCATCAATCCCGAGATTGCTGCTTACCTGTTTGTGATGTCGATGCGGGAGTTGCACAACTCGACCAATGCTGCAAAATATGGCTTCAAGCTGTCGGACTTGTTTGAGCATGTGTTCATCAGCTTCCTGCGAGGCTGCGCCACCATCAAGGGCATTGAGATGATCAACCGCCTAGAGACCCAACAACAGGACACTCAACAGGAAAATCAATAAAAACAAAATACAAATGTTCAACAAAAAATTCTATTTCATTATTCTATTATTCACGTTGCTCGGTAGTGCGCTGAGTGCGCAGGCACAACTCATGCTCTCACTCGATGAGTGCATCCGCATTGCCCTGAACGAGAATCCCACCATCAAGGTGCAGGAGATGGAGATCACTCGCGTGAACTACAGCCTCAAGGAGGTGCGGGGCCAGTTGCTGCCCACCATCAATCTGGCAGGCCAGTACACCCGCAACCTGTCGTTACAGACGATGTACATGGACACCCCTAATGGCACCATGGCCATCAAGATGGGTAGCCAAAACACTCACAATGGCGGTTTCCAGGCTCAGATCCCCCTGGTGGTGCCCCAGCTGTGGAAGTCCATCAAACTCAATGAGAACCAGATTCTGCAGAACGTGGAAAAGGCGCGAGCCAACAAACTGTCGCTGGTCAACCAGATTGAAAAAGCCTACTACGCTCTGTTGCTGGCACAGGACAGCAAGCGCGTGATTGAGGAGAACCACGCCACTGCCAAGCTGAATGCTGACATCTTCCAGAAGAAATTTGAGCTGGGAGCCGCTTCGGAGTATGACGTGCTGCGTGCCAACGTCGCCGTGACCAACCTGGAACCCTCGATCCTCGAGGCCGAGAACTCCATCAACGCCCTGTTGCTCCAGTTGAAGGTGCTCATGGGCATGGACGTGCGGACCGAGATAGCCCCCAGCCAGCAGTTGAGTGACTTCAGGGGTGAAATGTATGCCCGTGCATTGAGCAACACCCTGGGCAACGACACGACCCTGGCCAACAATACCAGTCTCAAGTCCATGGATTTGCAGACCGATTACTTGAAGAAGGCCCTTGCCGTGCAGAAGATGGCTTGGTATCCCACCGTGACGGGAAATGCCAGCTTGATGTGGCACTCGATGAGTAACGGCAGCCCGCTGAGCGGTTTCCGTTGGAGCCGTGCGTCGAGTGTGGGCCTGACCATTGCGTTCCCCATCTTCCAGGGAGGACAGCGCTACTACAAGCAGAAGCAGGCCGAAATCGCCGTTGAAGAAATGAAATGGCAGCGCGAAAACCTGGAGCGCAGCCTGCACATGCAGGTCGAGACCCAGACCGATGTCATTGCCAAGAATCTCAAGCAGATCGAGAGTAACGAGGCGGGTGTGAACATGGCGGTCAAGGCCAACGACATCATGCAGCAGAGTTTCAAGATCGGTGCCGCATCGTTTATCCAGCTGCGCGATACCGAGGATGCGCTGATGGCGGCACGTCTGTCCTATTATCAGGCCATATACAACTACCTGGTTGCCGAGAGCGACCTGGAGTATGTGCTGGGCAACACGCACTATGTGAGATAACACTCTAGAATATCTAGTAGGTAATCTAGAATGTCAAGAAAAAAAGAATAAAACCAAACAACAAAAATATCATCAAACAATGAAAATCAAGAGATTTTTACCGATTGCATTGCTCGTCCTGGCACTGGCATCCTGTTCCAGCAAAGACGACAAGAAAACCACTGAAGTGAAGGAAGAACTGCCCATCGTTGAGGTCGTGACCATCGGCGAGGAAGCTGTGAGCCAGATCAGTGAGTACACGGGTACCGTCGAGGCGTTCAAGACCAATAACATCTCGTCGAACAGCGGCGCGCGCATCAAGCGCATCCTGGTTGACGTGGGCTCACGCGTCTCCAAGGGGCAGCGCCTAGTCATCCTCGATGATGTGAACATCGCCCAGCAGCAGATTGCTCTGGCCAACCTCAAGCGTGAACTGGACCGTGCCAAGGAACTGGTGAAAATCGGTGGAGGAACCCAGCAGCAGGTGGATCAGTTGCAGGCACAGTATGATGCCAATGCACGTGCCATCCGCACCATGCAGGAGAACACCGTGCTCACCTCGCCGGTGAGTGGTGTGGTGACCGCCAAGAACTATGACGCTGGAGACCTGCCCGCCGGACTTCCCGTGCTGACCATTGAACAGCAGCAGCCTCTCAAGGTTATCGTTAACGTCAACGAGAGTGAGTATCCCAGCGTGAAGCGCGGCATGCCCGTGACGGTGAAGTTTGATACCTATGGCGACGAGACCTTCCAGGGCCAGGTTTACCTGATTCACCCGACAGTTGATGCCACGAGCCGCACCTTCCAGGTCGAGGTGGCCATCACCAACCGTGGCGACAAGGTGCGCACCGGCATGTTTGCCCGCGTGAACTTCAACTATGGCACGACCCACAGCGTCGTCGTTCCTGACCGCGCCGTGCAGAAGCAGGTGGGTTCGGGCGTGCGCTACGTCTGGGTTTACCAGGGTGGAGAGGTAGAGTTGCGTGAGGTGGAACTGGGCCAGCGTCTGGAAGACCGCTACGAGATCAAGGGTGGTCTTGCAGCCGGTAGCCAGGTTGTTATCGCCGGTGTATCACGCCTGACCGATGGAGCCAAAGTACAACTCAAGAAGTAAATCAAGTTCAGCTGGTCACAAAACTTGATGGTTAATGGTTAAAGAGATTTTACTTTAACTGACCTTATCTTCAAGTAAGAGAGACCATTGAGACTTTAACACAATAGCATTCAATTATGAGTTTATATTCCAGTTCAGTAAAACGACCAGTGACCACAACCCTGGTGTTTGTGGCACTGATTGTGCTGGGTCTGTTCTCGCTGCGCAACCTGCCCATCGACCTGTTCCCCGATGTGGATACCAACACCATCATGGTGATGACTTCCTATGCCGGAACAAGTGCGTCGGACATTGAGCAGAACGTGACGCGCCCCCTTGAGAACACCCTCAACTCGGTGGAGCACCTCAAGCACATCACGAGTAACAGTAGGGAGAATATCTCGATTGTTACCCTGGAGTTTGAATACGGCTATGATATCGACGCGTTGACCAACGACGTGCGTGATAAACTCGACATGGTGTCGAGCATGCTTCCCGACGATGCCAACACGCCCATCATCTTCAAGTTCAGCAGCGACATGATTCCCATCGTGCTGCTCTCGGTGCAGGCCACCCAGAGTATGCCCGGATTGTATAAAATCCTGGATGAGAATGTCGCCAACCCTCTGGCACGTGTCGATGGTGTGGGCTCGGTGTCTATCGCCGGTGCCCCCAAGCGTGAGGTCCACATCTATCTGGATCCCCTGCGCATGGAGGCCTACAACCTGAGCGTCGAGACCGTCGCCGCCCTGGTCGGTGCCGAGAACCGCAATATCCCTGGCGGTACCTTCGACATCGGTAACGAGACCTACCCCCTGCGTGTGCAGGGTGAGTTCAGTGACCCGCAGCAGATGGGCGCTATGGTCGTGGGAATGTCACCGTCGGGTGGCGTTGTCCACCTGCGTGACGTGGCCCGCATTGATGACTCGCTGGAGGAGCGTGCCCAGGAGAGCTACAGCAACGGCCAGAAGGGTGCGATGATTATCGTGCAGAAGCAGTCGGGTGCCAACTCGGTGCAGATTTCCACCAAGATTGCTGAAGAGCTGCCCAGAATCCAGAAGAACCTGCCCAGCGACATCAAGTTGGGTTACATCGTTGATACGAGCGACAACATCCGCAACACCATCGGCTCGCTGGTCGAGACCGTGTTGTTTGCCCTGTTGTTTGTGGGTATTGTGGTGTTTGTGTTCCTGGGACGCTGGCGTGCTACCGTCATCGTGCTGGTGACCATCCCCATCTCGCTGATTGCCTCGTTCATCTACCTGTATGTCACAGGCAACTCGCTGAACATCGTTTCACTCTCGGCGTTGTCCATCGCTATCGGTATGGTGGTCGATGACGCCATTGTGGTGCTCGAGAACGTGACGACCCACATCGAGCGCGGTTCGGCGCCGATGCAGGCCGCCGTTAACGGTACCAATGAGGTGGCCCTGTCGGTAATGGCATCCACATTGACGCTGATTGCTGTGTTCTTCCCATTGACGCTGGTCAAGGGTATGACTGGTGTGCTGTTCAAGCAGCTGGGCTGGATGGTGACCATCATGATGGTGCTGTCGCTCATCTGCGCGTTGATGTTGACACCTATGCTGTGTAGCCGCTTGTTGCGCCTCAACGTGACCGATACCACCATCTTCAAGAAGGTGTATGGTCCCATCCTCAAGGTGCTTGACAAGATTGACGACTTCTATGCCAAGGTGCTAGACAAGTGTGTGGCCCACCGCTGGATCACCACTGCCACGGCACTGGGTATCTTTATCGGCTCGATGTTCCTGATGAAGTTTATTGGCACCGAGTTCTTCCCTGTCAATGATAATGGCCGTCTGGGCGTTTCGCTGGAGCTGCCCATCGGTTCCCGCGTTGACCTTGCCAAGGATGTCTGTCAACGACTCTACAAGGAATGGACCGAGAAGTACCCTGAGATCAAGGTGTTTAACTATACCGTTGGCCAGGCTAGCAGCGATAATACGTTTGCCTCGATGCAGGACAACGGTTCACACATTATCTCGATGAACATCACCTTGACCGATGCCGACAAGCGCGACCGTGGAATCACCGAGATCGCGGGACTGATGCGTGAAGACCTCAAGCAATATCCCGAGTTAAAGAAAGCCCTCGTTAACGTGGGTGGTTCGCGTGGTGGCGGCATGAGCGGCCAGAGCACGCTGGACTACGAGATCTACGGCTATGACTTCACCAAGACCGATAGTGTCGCCCAGCGCTTGAAACGCATCCTCGAGAGCGTGCCTGGCGCTGCCGATATCAACATCAGCCGCAGTGATTACCAGCCCGAGTATCATGTTGACTTTGACCGCGAGAAGCTGGCTTTGTATGGCTTGAATCTGAGTACTGCCGCCACAGCCCTGCGCAACCGCATCAACGGTACGACGGCAAGCTACTTCCGCGAGGACGGTATGGAGTATGACATCAAGGTGATGTATGACCCTGAGCACCGTCGCAGTATCAGCGATATCGAGAATATCATGCTCTACAACACGATGGGTCAGGGTGTGCGCCTCAAGGAGGTCGGCACTGTTGTCGAACGCTTCTATCCGCCTACCATCGAGCGTAAGGACCGTGAGCGCATCATCACTGTCTCGACTGTTGTCCAGAACCGTCCCATGAGTGAGGTTATCGCCGAAGCCCAGCCGCTCATCGACAAGATGGACAAGCCCAGCGATGTTATCATCCAGCTGAGCGGTAGCTTCGAGGATCAGCAGGATTCGTTTGGTGACTTGGGCGTTCTGGGTCTCCTCATCATTATGCTTGTTTACATGGTGATGGCTGGCCAGTTCGAGTCGTTCACCTATCCCGCCATCATCATGACTTCAATCTTGTTCGCCTTCTCGGGTATCGTGCTCATCTTGTTGTTGACGGGTACTAACTTGAACGTGATGTCGATGATCGGTGGTATCATGTTGATTGGTATTGTGGTGAAAAACGGTATCGTGCTCATCGACTACATCAACCTGAACCGTGAACGCGGCATGAGCATCCGTCGAGCTGTGATCAACGGAGGCCACTCGCGTCTGCGTCCTGTGTTGATGACATCGTTGACGACCATCCTGGGTATGGTGCCCATGGCTATCGGTACAGGTGTGGGTAGTGAGATGTGGCGTCCCATGGGTACCGCCGTTATCGGTGGTCTGACGATGTCTACTTTGATGACCCTGCTGTTTGTGCCCACGATGTACACCATCTTTGCGCTGACGGGCATCCGCCGCACCCGCAAGAAACTTCATGAGAACAACAAAAAATAACAATAGTTTTCAGTTGTCGGTTTTCAGTTGTCAGCGGCATCCGCTCTCATCTGAAAACTGAAGACTGAAGACTGAAAACAGAAAGATATGAAAGCGATATTTATTGCCTTTGACGAGGCCTATTATGACCGCATCGTCGAGAAACTGAATCTGCTCAACTGCCGTGGTTTTACCGGCTGGCGCGAGGTGCAGGGACGCGGCAGCAAGACGGGAGAGCCCCACTATGCCACCCATGCTTGGCCCTCAATTGCCTCGGCTATCCTGACGGTTGTGGATGACCGTCGCGTGGATGCTGTCCTGGACGAACTGCACGAGATGGACTTGGCGACACCTAAACTGGGTCTGCGAGCCTTTGTCCTGCCCGTGGAGCGAACCATCTGACGACAGTCGATCATGCTAGTGAAATGAATCAGGCTTGCCTCGGTCATCGAGCGCAAGCCTGATTCATTATTTGTTGATGAGGCTAAGGGTTCTCGAGCGAAGCTCGATCAATGGTTGCGGATGCAGAATTATGACAAGGCACTTGTGGCTCTGGTTTAAGGTTGTGTCAACTCGCCGCACAGGTCGCTCACCATGTACTTCTTGACCATGCTGGGCGAATATTGCATGCCGAAGAGGAACATCATCTTGGTGATAGCGGCCTCGCTGGTCATGTCGGAGCCACTGATGACACCCGCGTCGAGCAGCGTCTTGCCTGTCTCATAGAGGGAGCAATTCACGCCACCGTTGACACACTGGGTCACGTTGACAATGACCACGCCGCGGTCCACGGCCTCACGGATGCACTTGATGAACCAGGGATGGTTGGGCGTGTTGCCGGCGCCATAGGTCTTGAGGACGATGCCCTTGATGCCTGGGGCGTGTAGCAGGTAGTCGAGTGTCTGCTCGGTCATGCCGGGGTTGAGTTCCAGGAACATGACGTTGGTGTCCATGTCGGTGCACACCCTCAAGGGGCGCGGCGGCATCTTCTTGAGTGTTGCCTCGTTATACTCGATATCGAGACCGATTTCGGCCAGCTCGGGGTAGTTGAAGCTCTTGAAGGCATTGAAGTTGTCGGCACTCATCTTGGTGGCACGGTTGCCGCGCCACAGGTAGTTCTCGAACAGGATGGCGACTTCCTGCACACGCGGGCGGCCTTTCTCGTCGATGGCGGCAGCGACCTGCAAGGCGGTGATCAGGTTTTCCTCGCCGTCGGTGCGCACCTCGCCGATGGGCAATTGCGAGCCAGTGATGATGACGGGTTTGCTCAAGTTCTCGAGCATGAAGCTCAAGGCTGATGCTGTGAAGGCCATCGTGTCGGTGCCGTGCAACACGACAAAACCGTCATAGCGGTCATAATGCTCCTCGATGGCCAGCGCGATGTCTCGCCAATGGCTCGGGTCCATGTTGCTGCTGTCGATGGGCGGGTTGAACTGGATGTTGTCGATGTCAAAGTCGAGTTTCTTGACCTTGGGCACATTGTCCATGAGGTGGTCAAAATCAAATGGTTGCAGGGCATGGGTCTGAGGGTTCTCTATCATGCCGATGGTACCGCCGGTATAGATGATCAGTATTTTGGGCTGTTTCATAGTAGCGTTAATAGTATGATGATGTGTTAATTATCGGTTGATTGACCGTTCATGAGCTGGTAGCCGCGCGTGAAGGCCTTGTGGAAGAACAACAGGTGATAGTCGAGCGAATTCACCCAGTAGTCCCAGCTGTGCCTGCCGGGACGCACGGTGAAATCGTGGTCAATGCCTTTCTCGACCAACTGCTCGTGCAGGGCTATGTTGTTCTTGATGAAGATGTCGTTCAAGCCGTCGTCAAAGGTGATGTTCTGAGCGGGTTCCAAGGTTGATGCCTTCAACTGGTCAACCTGGTTGCACACGGCATGCTGGCTCCACCGCTGTTTGTCGGACTCATAGTCGCCCAAGCGGTCCTTGATGTGCCAGCTCTTGGGATGCTGGGTGATGTCCATGCAGCCACTCATGCTGCCGCACGACCAGAACACGTCGGGGTGACGGAAAGCGAGGAACAAGGCACCGTGTCCGCCCATGCTCAGGCCCGTGATGGCGCGCATATAGCGGTTGGCATGGGTGCGGTAGTGGCTGTCGATGTATGCTACAAGCTCCTTGCTGATGTAGGTCTCAAATTGCATCTTGGGATCGACAGGCGAGTCAAAGTACCAGCTGTCCTGTCCATCGGGGCACACGATAATCACCTGATACTGGCTGGCCAGACTTTGCAGGTCGGCCTTGTGGGGCCAGTCGCGGTAGCTGCCATAGGCACCATGAAGCAGATAGAGCACGGGATACTTGATGTCATCGGCAATCTCGTTGGCGTAACTGTGGTAATCATTGGGCACGACAACCACGTTCTTGATGATGCGGCCCATTGCTTGGCTCATCACCTCGATAGTATCGACCTGGCTCCCTTCTTCGGGGGCAGCCATCTCGATGCCGCCTTGCTGCTGGGGCACGGTGTGGGCACAGGCTGTCGTCGCCATGAGCATCATGACGGTAATCAGCGATAGCGATAACATTAGCGTCTTTTTCATCACTTTAATTCTTCCGGTTAAAGAGTTGATAGTATAACTAAAATTACATCAAAAGAACCGTCCCTATTTTACCTTTTTTTCTTGAAGAAGTCGGTCATCAACTTGGCACACTCGTCGGCGAGGATGCCGCCAGTGACGACTGTTTTGGGATGAAATGGGGCAGTGCACTGGGTGTGGTAGCCGCGCTTGTCGTCGCTCGCACCATAGACGATGCGAGAAATCTGGCTCCAAGCGAGCGCCCCGGCACACATCAAGCACGGCTCGACGGTGACATACAGGGTGCAGTCGGTCAGGTACTTGCCGCCCAGGGTCGAGGCTGCTGCAGTGATGGCCTGCATCTCGGCGTGGGCGGTGACGTCGGTCAAGGCCTCGGTCAAGTTGTGACCACGACCGATGACGCGCCCCTTGCTCACGATGACGGCACCGATGGGCACCTCGTCGCGTTCCAGCGCACGATGCGCCTCGTCAAGGGCGATGCGCATGTACTTGATATCTATGTCTTCTTTATTCAGCATCAGTTCAGGAATACTTTGCGGACTTTATTGCCGACTTTAACGATGTAAACACGGGGACCTGGCAGGCTAATCCAATTGTTGACAGCGGGCCGCTCATACCACAGGTTGCCGTACACGTCATAGATGAAGGTCCACATCCCATGGGTGTCACCCTCGATGTAAATGGTGCCGTCAAGGCCCACAATATTGATGTCACCCTCGGGTCTGGGCTCCTCGATTTCCTCGATGGCGGCAGGCTGGGCTGTGGTGGCTACCATCTGCAGGTCTTCCTCGTCATACATCAAGGTGGTGGGCACGACCAGATAGTCGGAGCTCTGTGCTCCGATGGGCAGAAAATAGCGGTCGGCAGCAGTGATGGCAAGGAGATATCCGTCAGGGCCATAGATCTTGTAGGCCAGGCTGTTGCCCAGTGTCAAGACCGTCCAGCTCCCGCCGACGGTTTCCTGCTGCATGCGGGGCAGCACGGCCAATCCCTCGTCGATCCAGAGCGAAAACACTTCCTCGTCACCCCACACGCCATCGTCTTGATAGCGGCGAGAGGTGCCCTCGTCGGCTAGCATCACGTCGATGCCCTCGCAGCCCTCAAATGCCGCGTCGCCCATGGTCAAGGGGGGCATGGCGGCATCGCTGTAAACCTCGTTGAGGCTGCTGCAATAGCCGAAGGCCCTGTCGCCAATGCGCCGCAATGATGCAGGCAGGAACACCGTGCGCAAGCCGGTACAATCCTCAAATGCCCCGGTGCCGATGTCGGTCACGCCCTCGGGAATCACCACGTGGGTCAAGGCCGTGCCGGCCAGCATGTAGCGGCTGACGGCGGCAAGCCCCAGCGGCAGGGTGATATTGGCCAGCTGTTCGGCATCGGCAAACGCAGCCTCACCAATCATGGTGACACTGTTGGGAATCTGCACCTCGGTCACCGCCGAGCGCCAGAAGGCCCGTGGGGCGATAGCCGCCACGTCATAGTTAATGCCGTCGCAATAGACCCGCTCGGGCAGGATGATGCAGCCCTGGTAGTGGTTCGCGCCATCGTAGTAGGCCGGTGCGACAGCCACCTGGGTATCGCTGATGATGTTATAGAAAATGCCGTTAGCCTCGATGTCCTGTGCCAGCAAGTGGATTGCATGGCTGGCCAGCAAGGCTATCAGTACCAGTATGTTGTGAATCTTCTTCATGCTGTTATTCACGATAATAAACACGCTTGACACGAGGCGAGACGCTGGTCAGGATCTCATAGGGGATGGTGTCACGCGCCTCACTCAATTGCTCGACGGGCACATGCTCGCCGAAAATCTCGACCGTGTCACCCACCTTGCACGGCACGCCCGTGACATCAATCATGACCGCATCCATGCACACGTTGCCCACGGTGGGGCAGAGCTTGCCTCCGACCCACATGTTCACATGGCCGTTGCCGAAGTGGCGGTCAAAGCCGTCGGCATAGCCGATGTTGACCGTGGCGATGCGGCTATCTCGTTCGAGCAGTCCGTGTCGGCCGTAGCCCACTGTGGTGCCTGCAGGCCAGTCCTTGATGCTGATGATGATGGACCGCAGTGCCGACACGGGCATGAGGGCGTCCTCGCTGCCGTCAAAGAGCGTGCGGATGCCGTACAGGCCAATGCCGACGCGCACCATGTCATACTGCCGCCCGGGGAAACGCACGATGCCGCTCGTGTTGAGGGCATGCTTCATGATGGGGTGGTCAAATGATTGTTGCAGCAAGTCGCTGCAAGCGTCAAAGTAGTCGAACTGAGCCTGGGTATAAGCGTCCTGCCCAGGTTCATCGGCCACACTGAGGTGGGTGAACACCGACGAGGGCATGATGATTTCCTGCTTCTTGAGCAACTCAATGAGTTCGGGCAGTTGCTCTCGCGTGAACCCCAGACGGTGCATGCCGCTGTCAATCTTGATGTGAACAGGGAAATTCCTCACGCCATAACGCGCACCCTCCTTGATGAGGTCTTGGGCCATCTCCATGCAGTAGAGTTCCGGCTCCAGGCGGTATTGGAACATGGCCTTGTAGTTCACCCCATTGGGATTGAGCACGATGACCGGCATGGTGATGCTGGCCTTGCGCAGTTCCACACCCTCGTCCTGAACAGCGACGGCCAGGTAATCGCAGCCGCAGTCCTGGAGTGTCTTGGCAATCTCGTAGCTGCCGGCACCATAGCCGCTGGCCTTGACCATGCCCACCGTCTTGGTGCTGGGCTTGATGAGCGACTTGAAGAACTTGAAGTTGTGTGCCAGGGCATTGAGGTCGACCTCCATGACGGTGATGTGCTGCTTGGCTTCGAGCAGATTGATGATCTGGCTGAAGCCAAAGCTGGGATCACCCTTGATGAGGACCGTCTCATCGGCAAAATCGCCCTTGGCAATATCACTGATGAAATCCTGGGTGTCGTCATAGAAAGCAGCCTGTGGCAGGTCGTCAAAATAATGGCGATAGCGGCACATGTCCTTGCCGATGCCGATGAGACGGTTCACGCGCTTGGTTTTGAGCAGTTCGCTCACGCGGATGTAGAGCTCGTCGCCGCTGTAGCTCTCGGTCGCCAGGTCACTCAGGATCACCGTGCAGGGACGGCTGCCTGCGCGCCGTGTCATGAAGTTGAGCGCGGGTGTGAGCGAGTTGTAGTCGCTCGTGTAGCTGTCGACGATGACAGTGCAGTTGTTCACGCCCTCAATGACGTTGAGTCGTGTTCCCACGGGAGTGAGTCTTGCCATGCGCTCGGCAATGACATCACGTTCCAGCCCCAGGTGCAGCAGCACCGACAAGCAGGTGATGGCGTTATCCAGGTCACGGTCGGCCGTGAAGGGTATTGTGACGGTTCCCGGCTCGTCATCGTAGGTGTAATGCAGGATTGTGGCGGTCTCGCTGCGGTCGGTGCCGTCCACCTGCAGGGGCGCGTCACAGTGATTGCGCGACCAGGACATGGCCAGAGCCACGTCGCTCTCGACCAGCGGTGCGATCGTGTGGGTCACCAGCGGGTCATCGGCACAATAGACGATGCACTCGCAGTTGAACAGGATCTTGGCCTTCTCCTGTGCCTTCTGTTCCATGGAGACGAAGCCATCGTTGTGCTCGCTACCCAGGTTGGTGATAATGCCGATTGTGGGGCGTATCATGGCTTGCAGGTTGTCCATCTCGCCGGTTGTGGAGATGCCCGCCTCGATGATAGCCAGGTCGGTGTTGTTGTCGATGTCCCACAGCGAGAGGGGAACGCCAATCTGTGAATTGTAGCTGCGGGGCGAGCGCACGATGCGGTAATCGTCCTTCAAGAGCTGATAGAGCCATTCCTTGACGGTGGTCTTGCCACGGCTGCCGGTGATGCCGATGACGGGCAACTCGCGGAAGCGCCTGCGGTGGAATGTCGCCAGCGCCTGCAAGGCATCGAGCGGAGACTCCACAGCCAGGTAATTGGCCCCGGTGCACTCGGGCAGGGCATAATAGTCGCTGGCGACCACAAAATTGCGCACACCCTTGTCAAAGAGGTCGGGGATATAGTTGTGGCCGTCACCAGCCTCGGTGCGCAGGGCAAAGAAGATGGTCTCTTGTGGCAGCGTGAGCGAGCGTGAGTCGGTGAGCAGCTGGCTCACGATGGCATCTTCATCGACAATCTGCCCACCGGTCAGTTCGAGCACATTGGATATTTCGGTAATCGAGTAGTTCATTGTTGTCAGTTTTTGGGTTTTTAGTGCTTAGCAGCCCATGTTATCATTTGGTTACCAGGACTCTCTGTATTTCAGGATTCTGCGACAGGTAGGGATATTCCTTGACGAGGTTGTGCACCACGCTGGCTGTGTCGGCATTGAAGCGCTCGACGGTCTCGCGGTTGGCGCTCATGGGACGGTGCTGCAGCCGCTTGTGGATGCGCTCGCAGCGAGCCACGGCTAGAGCGCTGTGATCATCGAGGTAGGTCGCCTGGAAGGCTTGCCAGATGTATTCTACCGCCACGTCGCTGGGGTGTACCATGTCGCTGCTGTAGAAACGGTAGTCGCGCAGGTCGTCCAGCATGATCTCGTAGGCGGGAAAATAGTCGCAATACTCACGGTGCCGGCTGGTCACCTCATGGATGGCGACGCGCAGCGAAGCCTTGCTCAGGGAGTTCACATCAAGCCCGTCGGCGATATGCCGGATAGGGCTGACCGTGAAGATGATCCTCAATGCGGGGTTGAACTCGTGCAGGCGTGTGAGCATCGTGTCAAGTTCCCTGACCATGGCATCGATAGTCGCCAGCTTGCGTTCAAATTCATGTTGTGGCACCTTGTGACAATTGGCGACGACCTCGCCAGTTATCTTGAGGCGATAGACGATGGCCGTGCCCAGGGTGACCGTGAGCAGCTGGGCCGACTTCAACGCGTGGTGTCCCTGCTCGATGCGGGCATTCATGCGGTCGATGGTCACCTGCTTGTCGGGCATGGAGTGTCGTGAATGGAAGTCATAGCTGTTCCACACTCCTCCCTGCATGAACAGTTCCTGCCCAGCCACTGGCCGGCACTCGATGAGGCGTTGCACGCCAGCGGCAATGCTCATGGGGTTGTAGAGGGTGCCCATGGGGTTAACGGTCGCGTTGATAAACGCACCATGCATCTTGTTGCCGATGTTGTCGCTGAAGCATGAACCCAGCAGCACCACATTGTCGCTGTGGTGCAGCCATCCGCGGTTCTCGCCCGTCTTCACTGTTGTCCTGAACTCCATGATGAAACTTAAAAATGGTCGTTTAACCAGCAAAGATAATGGTTTTTGTTCAAACATGCCCCACAATTGGCACATTAATTAAAAAAGTGCTGTTTTTTGAAGCGTTTTGAAGCAAACGGCAGGAGGACGATTGTGTGATATCGCCCTCCTGCTGCATGCTTTCGCAATCTTCTTGATTTACTTCTTGATGAAGTTATAATCACCCGTGATGTCGTTGAAATAGATATCATAGGTGCCAGCCTTGACAGGAATGTTCATACCATCGCGCTGCCCATGGCCAAAGGGGAATGTGTCGTCTCCCCAATTGTATTCCCATTCATTGTTGGCAGTAAACTTGAGATCACTGTCGTTATCGATCGTGAAATCCTTGAAAACCCAGTTGTGATTCTCCTTCTCTCCATTCAAGGCGGTCATGCTATAGGAGTTGTTAGAGACCACCCAATCGTTAAAATCTCCAGCGATGTTGATGGTGTTGAACGTGATGGGCGTGGTGAGGCCGTAGGGATAGAAGTAGAATCGGTTGGTTTGCGTGTTATACATGACGTTGAAGTAACCGTCTTGTCCAGTCTTTATGGGGGTGATCTCTTCACCTCCACGGCCAAAAATACCTAAGGGTGTGTACCCCCAGCAATCATCCCTGCTGCCGGGATAGTGGATGAGCATGACGGCATCGTCAGCACCAAAGTAGCCCACGTATATCAATTGTCCCTGGCCATATCTATCAAATTCACCTGTGGGGTAAAGCGGAATCAATCCGCGGCCAATGCTGCCCGTTCCGAAGTTTTCCCAGGGATTGTTGCCCACTCTGTCTCCCATCAGGTACCACAGGTCAATCCCAGTGGCGGGCCACCTGCCGCTCAGGAGGTAATCGATGAGCGCTGTCACGTCGTCGATGGAAACCCTGTTGTCGAGGTCCGCATCTGCCGCCTGGACAGAGATATTGCCAGTAGATCCCAGCAAGTAGTCGATGAGCGCCGTCACGTCGTCAATGCTCACGCGCCCATCGTTGTTCACGTCGCCACGCAGGGCATCGGCGGGGAAAGTGGCCTCGGTGATGTTCTGGAACTTCTTCCAGACGTTGGCGGCGCGATAGGCCTGAGCGCATCCCGAGGGGACAATCAGTTGTACATTAGAGTAATGGCTGTCAATGAAGGGTTCGCTGGTTTCTCCAGTGCGGGGATTGGTGTAAATGTTGCATGTGGGAGGTGTGGTGGCCCTTACTGTCAAGGTGGCCAGATCAGGCACATTATAGAAGGCGTTGTAGCCGAGCTCGGTAAGAGTTGACGGCAAGTCGGCACTCTCCAGAGCAGAGCAACTGCCGAAGGCGTAGTTCCCGATGCTGGTCACACCGTAAGGCACATTCATCCCGCTCAAAGAAGAACAGTCAAAGAATGCATAACGGCCAATCTGCTGGAGCGATTTGGGCATTGTGACGCTTGTCAATGCCGTGGCTCCACGGAATGCCTCTGGGCCGATGGCCTGTGTGCCATCGGGCACAGTGTACTCTGTGCCATGGCCATCGGCAAATGCGAGAAGCCTGGTCCTGTCCTTAGAGAAGAGAATGCCGTTCACACTGGTGTACTTGGGATTGTCTGCCTTGACCATGATGTACTGGAGCGCAGGATCGTAGGTAAAGGCATCGCCATTGACACTGTCAGCACTGGCGGGGATTGTGACTCTGGGGAGCTGATTGATATGTGAAATGGCATAGGAGTTGATCTGCTTGAGTCCCTCATGCATGGTGAACTTCTCGATATTCCTGCAGTCGTAGAAGCAGTAACTGTCTATCTTCTGGACGGTGAAAGGCACCTCGGCGCGGACCATCGTGTGGTCGTAGGCAAAGGCATGATCCTTCAACGCATTCACAGTGCACAGGTTGCCCTGATAAGCTACCTTGGGCGGAATGCCTGGGTCAAGAAGTTTGTAAGCCTCTCCAGTCAGTGTGGCGTTTAATCTGGTGTCGGTTACCTCATAGTTGAGGCTGTCTGCCGTGAAGGTGGTGCCGGTAGCGATAGGCGAGATCTCGGTATAGACGGCTACCTGGTCCAGCCATTCGTCACATCCGGTGTATTTATATGACATGCCAGAGGGTAGATAGACATTGACCGTCTCGTCGGGTGTATAGGCACCGATACCATAAAATGCGTTTTGCCCGATTTCGGGAGCATTGCCCTCTACCGCAATGGTGAGATCCTCAAGACAAATAGTATAGGCAAAGGCTTGCTGACCGATGGTCTTGATTGTCGAGGGTAGATAGACGGATTGCAATTCCTCGCAATTATAGAAGGCATAGTCGGGAACTTCGGTCAATCCCTCGTCAATAACGACCCGCTTGAGGTTAGTAGCGGTGTTGAATGTGGCGTTTGCCATCGATTTCACACTCTTGGGGATATAGACTGACTGAAGTCGCGTACAATAGCTGAAGGCGCTGGCCGCGATCGTGTCGGTAGTGTTGAGGATGGAGTAATGCTTGTCGGGCCTACCGCAGGGATACTGGATGAGCTTATGGGCAACGCCAGTGTCCTTGGCATAGAGCACGCCATTGTCAGACATGAAGTTGGCATATTCCTCATCGACAAAGAAGTCGGTGAGGGCCTGGCAATTGCTGAAGGCTGAGTTTTCGATAGTCGTTACACTGGCAGGAATGCGTACCCGCTCCAGATATTGTGCGTCAGCAAAAGCCCCTGTCCAGATCGTTGTTACTGTGCTGGGAATGGAGCAGTAGGGCGTCGGCTTGAGTGGCGCATAGCGGATGAATTGTGTCCTGTTTTTATCAAACAACATATCATAGGAGGCCATGAAGTAGGGGCTGGAACTGTTCACAGTGATATGTTCCAGATTATCACACTCATCAAACGCACACCTGTCAATGCTGTAAACACTTGCCGGCAGGTTGATGGAGGCCAAGGAGGAGCATCCCTGTAATGCGCCATATCCGATGGTTTCCAACCCGTTGGACGGACTAAATGATGATATATCGGTATAGGCAAGGGCAAAGTTGCCGATCGTCTTCAACGTGGCAGGGAAGTTGATGGTGTTCAAGGCGCTGCACATGGTGAAGCATTCATAGGGCAATTCGGTGATACCCGAGCCAATGGTGGCGCTCTTCAAGCCTGTGCAGCCGAAGAAGCATAAATTACCCAGCGTGGTGACACTGTTGGGGAAGGTGATGCTCTCTAGTGACTCTGAACGATAGAAACACCCATAACCGATAGTCCTGACGTGGTTACCCAGTGTGATGTTGACCAATCCTGTCTCACGGAACGCCTGATCGCCAATGGAATCCACACTGTTGGGCACAGCCAGCGAGGTGAGGGCGGTAGCCTTGTAAAATGAAGCATAGCCGATGGTGTTCACGGTGCTGGGTATGGTTACGGATGTTAATGCAGGGGATTCCCTGAAAGCAAAGCGCCCGATGCCGGTCACGGTATAGGTGACACCGCCAAAGGTCACTGTCGAAGGGATGTTCACAGTCCCGCTATAGTAGTTGTAGTTGGTGTCCTTGAAGGTGACCTCAACAGTGCTGCCGCTGGTGATATTGTAATAGATGCCGTTGGAGACAAACCGGTTCATCTCCTGGACGTTGGCGAATTTGGACCAGGGTACCGTGCTCTTGTAGCTACTCAAGGAGCCTTTGGGGACAAAGAGGGTAGCGTTGTCATAGGTGTCGGCATCGAAGTTGTTTGCATTGGTTGACCTGGCGTTAGACCAGTTGCAGATAATACTCTCGAGGGCCGAGCATCCAACGAACACGTTCTGGTAGATTGAGACTACCGTGCTGGGCAGGGTGATGCTCTGCAGGCTGGTACAGTTCATGAAGGCCTCGTTCATTACATAAACGATGCCCTCTGGCAGTGAGATGCCAGTAAGCCCGGAGCAGTCTTTAAACGACTGGTAGCCGATGGTAACGACGTTGTAAGTCGTGCCATTGTTGGTTACAGTTGCTGGAATGATGATATTGCCGCTATAGGTGTTGAATGAGCCGTTATTCGCTACTGTGGCATTGGTGCCGCTGACGGTGTAGTAGATGCCATCTTTGACAAAGTCGTAGGCCCTGAGTTGAAAAACAGATGTCACGAGGACGGCTGTGAGGACCAGTGCTTGGATTAGTAACTGCTTTTTCATAATTATTAAGTTATTTGAGGTTTATATTTTTCGGAATTGTGGCAAATATAATAAAAGTTTTTTAAATAGTAAGGCCATTTGTGCGTTTTTTTGACAAGAAATATTCAATTTGACAGAAAAGAGAGGCCTGCTACTTGTATCGGTACACTTCGCTCCGCAGAGTGATGACAGCGGCATTGATGCTTTCCCGAGTCATTCCGGGTGAGGTCATCAGGCACAACGGGACGCTTGGCTTGCCAGGTGAGTAGGGCGGTTGCACATACTTGATGCCGTCTTGAAGTGCCAGTCCCAGATGCTGATAGAAGACGATGCGGCGACGGGTTTCCTCATCAAGGGGTGGCTCTACTTCAAGCAACAATGGTCTGCCCAGTGAGGCGACCTGGCGCATAAGCCCGCTCCCGTGGCCCTTGCCGCGCTGGCTGGGCTCAACTGCCAGATGCTCAATATAGGTGAAAGAGTCGAAGGCCCAATAGGAAATGAATCCGACAGGCAACTCATCACAGGTGGCTAGCACGACATGAAAACGCGGTTCGTTTTCCAGCAACTCGAGCTCATTTGCCCAGTCACGGCGCTCTGAATCCGGAAAATTGTCAATATATAAATGGTGGAAAATTGCGATATGAGAGGATTTTTTTGAAATTTTATTATAATTTGTCACTATTTTAAAGAATTTTTTTGTAATTTTGTGGCCGAACTACAATCGTATTCCATATAGGAATGTGTTTGTGCCCTGTTTATTAACGTGTTAAAAGCATCATTATTTTAAGCATATTCACTAAAACTATAAGAACTTATGGCAACTAAACTTGATTCTCTTGATTACAAAATTTTGAAGATGCTCTCGCTGAATGCCCGTAAGCCTTATCTGGAAATCGCGCGTGCATGCAATGTGTCTGGAGCAGCAATTCATCAGCGTATTCAGAAGCTGTACAACATGGGTGTCATCCGTGGCTCCATTTCATTGATCAATCCAGCATCGGTGGGCTATGAGACCTGTGCCTACATTGGCTTCTTCCTCAACGATCCATCCAAGTTTGACGAGGTGGTGGCCAGACTGAAGACCGTTCCCGAGGTGGTAGAGTGTTACTTCACCACAGGCAAGTATGACTTGTTCATCAAGCTGTATGCCCAGAACAATGACCACTTGCTGCAGGTTATCCATGACCGCTTCATGAAGATGGGCCTGGGCCGCAGCGAGACGCTGATTACGTTCAAGGAAGTATTCAAACGCCAAATTCCAATCGACCCCGAGGGCGATGAAGGGGCCGTTGAATAGATATCATCAAATGGGGGCGCGGTTGTCGCTCCCTTTTTTATGAGGTACTAGGAACAAATAATAGGTTTCAAATAGTAAAAAGACATGAGTATTACAGATTTTTCGACACAGGAACAAGATTGGATCAGGAGCGCACGCATGATGGGTAAGGAAGCAGGTGAGGTGTTGAGAGGATACTTTCGCCGCCGTGATCTCTCGATAGAGGACAAGGGTAGCGCATTTGACATCGTGACCGAGGCCGACAAGGGCAGCGAGCGCATCATCATCGACTACATCCGCAACCGTTATCCCGAGCATGCCATCTTGAGCGAGGAGAGCGGCGATGACCACCGTCAGGCCCAGTGCCAGTGGGTTATCGACCCGCTCGACGGCACGGTGAACTATAGTGCGGGCATCGCCACCTACTGCATTTCCATAGGATTGAAAGTGGATGGCGAGACCCGCATGGGTTATGTCTATGCCCCGACACTGGGTGAGGAGTTCTACACCATCAAGGGTAAGGGTGCCTATGGGCCATATGGCAGGCTGCAGGTTAAAGGCACTACCGAGTTACAACGTGCCGTCGTCTCGACGGGTTTCCCCTATGACAAGGCAACCAACCCCGACAACAACCTGGACCGTTTTGCCCAAGTCATGCCACGAGTCAGGGGTATCCGTCGGCTAGGCTCGGCGGCGATGGACCTGTGCTATGTGGCTGCTGGCTGGCTCGACGGCTACTGGGAACTGAACCTCAAGGAGTGGGATGCTTGTGCAGGAGAGCTCATTGCACTCGAGGCTGGCGCTGTCGTCAAGCGCTACCGCAACGACCACAATATTTGCATCATGGCAGCGGCTCCCGGCATAGCCGATGAATTGCTCCGCATGGTAGAATGATGGGTGGCGCTTTTATTCTTTGTTGATTTTCCTAAGGGCGGTGAGACCGTGGCGACGGCCGATGATGTAGATGGGTCGGTGTTCCTCGCCGTGAATGTGGTTGGTCGCCATCACGGGTTGGTCTAGGCACAGTACAAGTGTCTCGAAAGTGTCTCCCGCTTGAAGGTGCTTGCTGCCCTGGACAGCCAATACCTCAAAGAGGTGGTTGCCCTGGTATCGGATGTGGCAATATCTGTCGGGCAACCATTCGATCTCCAGCTCATCACCGATGGCTAGACTGCTTGATTGTATAATGTTGTCATTCAGAGATCCGGATGTCGTTTCATCCAGCTGCATTTGCAATTCGGCCCAGTTGCGGTATCCCACATATCGTGCCAGCAGATTCAGTGTCGTGATGCTGGGATGATGCTCGTCATTGACATAACCTACCAGGCGTTTGATCGTGGAAATACTGATGGTCTCATTGAGCGTCTTTTCAATTTCAAGCGACAGTAAGCTGAAGTCCACAGGGGCGGTCAGCGGCCGTCCCAGCTTGGTTTCCACCAATTTTATCAACTCTTTTATTTCGTGGTCGGTGATATTCATGGCTGCAAAAATACAATAATCTTTGGCAAAAAATATCATTCTAACAATCCGTGAACCAACTTGAACCAATTCCCGCTTCCTTATTGTCACTATAAACCCTTAATTTTGTCCACAGAAAAAAACCGAGCCGCGGATACCTGAATTGCAGCTCAACCTTAGCCATAATTAATTAACCATTCCCTTGGTCAGCCTCCTTGTCTAAGGTATCCGATTTGGAGTTAATCTTGGGATTAAACTAGAAAAAAAACATGGATTTACTAACAACATTTGTGACCATCTTTGTGTCAATTGCTATTCTGCTCGTTCTGGTGAACTATTTCTTGCGCTACCAGTTTGAAAACCGGTATCTGGATGCCAATAGTGAATACTTGATTTCAAGCCCTCTCGTGCAGTTTGCGGCCATGATGACCTTCTGCTACTGGATGACGCAACTGATGGAGGAGGTGAGGATCGTGAACGACTTATTTGAGGATAAGAAAGCTGTATTCATCCTGTTTTTGCTTTGCGCTTCAATAGGCTCCGTTGTTGTTACTGTGACAGTTGCGATGAGTGTGTTCCATGTTTTCAGGCGCAATGGGAATGCCGATCTGCTGAAAAGACTCTCCTACATTGGCACGGGACTGATTGTACTCACTTCGTTACTTGGAATCGTTGCGTTCAGTGAAATCACGGCAATGATTATCGCCTTTGTGCTGCTTGTGGCGCTTGTTGGCTGGTTTGAGTACATGTATTGCCTGTCGGTAGATCAATTCTTCATGAATGGTAAGGCGATGTCCTATCAAGAGAGAATCCTTGCCATGCTCGAGAGAAATGCCAAGACAACATCCGCAACAACAGCTCCAACGGTAGAGAAACCCAAGAAATTCTGTCCTAACTGCGGTGAGCGTATTGATGCCGACAGCAAGGTGTGCCCCATCTGTAGAGAAGAAACCAATTTCTGATCGTTATCGTCCAATGGAAGAGATGAAGAATTGTCCGCACTGCGGCCAGCCCATCAAGGCTCAGGCCCGCAAGTGTATCCATTGTAAGCATTGGGTCGATGGTATTGTGCGTCCTGCAAGTAATAATGCCTTGCAGGATGCAGCTCATGAGCGTTCCACAGCGACATCAAGTGAAAACAATGTTATAAAAGTGATTCTCGGCGTGGCAGCTGTCGCAATTGTCTTTATTATCATTTACTTCTCGGCTGGTGATAAATCCAAAGCTGGGGAGGAGCGTGAGAGATTTGAATATTATGATGAATCCAGCTCAAGAAGCAGCAAAGGCTACGGGTACGGCTCCTCCTCCTCTTCCTCGTCGTCTTCCTCGTCGTCCTATAGCAGTAGTGCAAGTCAAGAGGAAATAGAAAAGTGCCATGCTTGTAATGGCACTGGTGGCGGTGTCGATAGCCGATGCGACATCTGTGGAGGGACAGGTAAGTTGCGGTATCATAAAGGGTATTGTAGGAATAACTGTGGTTGCAGGGTGTTTGTAGGGGCGTTGGATTCTCACATCTGCATCAATTGCTTGGTGACGTTTAACTGTTCTTCCTATGAGTCAAATCATGAGTTTTATTAAACCCTGATTATTGATTGGACGAGGGAATCACTTCAAACTCGATGCCCTCTCATTAGGCAATAGCCTGATGCTTTGGAGTGTTAGTCGAACCATTCGGTTTTGTTGTAGGGGAAGGGGGGGATGTCCAGATCGGGGTAAAGTTGATGTAGCCTATCTTGAGCATACTCAAAGGCCACCTTGCGCCCCGCGCTCAACATGCGCTTCCCCTCGGGTGTGAGCAGGAATTCACGCATGGCCTTGTTATGTCCCAAATCATTGATAAACATGTTGTTAGCCTCGTGAACGAGGCGGCCCTCGATTCTGTCTTTCAAGAATTCGGTAATATCGTTGTCAAAGGCATCCTTGCCTTGAAGCCTGAGTGTCTCGTCAAGTTCATCCTTGTAGCCGATAGCCTCGAGCATCCCCACGCTGGCGGCCTTGGCCATGAATTTCTGGCGTACTAAGGGTGACAACTTGTCGGTCGTTTCTTTTTGGGCGGGTTCCTGAGCAGGTTGAGAAGGTTGGGCAGACTGAGAGCCAGTTTCTGCTCTGTCGTTGGTGCCATCGGTTGTGCTGACTTCGGTTGCATTAGCCCGGGTGGTATCGACTAGAGTGGTGTCAACTATGGTGTCAATTACTGCTGTAGTGTCGTCTGCGGGCGCATTGGCAGGAGTTTCTTGCTTGGGCTGGCCAAACTTGATGACCATCGCTATTGCCGTCGCGATCAGCAATGTGGCAAATATACCGGCGGCAATGAAAATATAGCGGAGCGACTTGGTGGGGCGCTGGAGGGCGTCCAGCACCTGGTTGGCTCCTGCTGGGCGCTGGTCACGATCGGCCATACTGCACCATTGGGCAAACTTGGATAACTGTCGATCGGCACGAGGCAGGTGGCTGTTTATCAGTCTGATGATGATGCCCAGGGAGTAGAGGTCGGCACGGGAGTCGGCCGCTTGACCTGCCAGCAATTCGGGGGCGGTGAAGTCTTGGGTTCCCGCAGGCCCCTTGAAGATCGTGTGACTGGCGGTATCGCTCACGCCAAAGTCGATGACCTTGACGCGGTCGCCGTCGGCTGTGATGAGGATGTTGCTGGGCTTGAGGTCGCGGTGTATCACCTGGTGGGCATGGATATATTTCAACACCTCGCACAACTGCACAATGATGTCCCGGGCCTTGGCGGCGGTGTAATCTTCACGGGCAATGAATTGGTCTAGTCTCACGCCGTCCACCCATTCCTCGATAATGCATTGACCCAGGGAATCCACATCTTCCAGCCCCAGAGTGGCGGCAATGCCGACGTGCGACAACTGGAAACCGATGTCAAACTCCTTGCGCAGCATGGCCTGGCAGGCAGGTGTGTCGCGATACTGCGGCTTCAAGGCCTTCAGGACGTGCCACTTGCCATGACGGCGGGCACGGTACACGTCGCAGTAGCCGTGTTGATGTCCGCCCAGCGGCGTGATGTCGGTGAAGGTGTGACCCACATCAGCCGTTTTCATCTCGTTATCCCATCCCGAGTCGGTTGTCATTGTCGCAAAGCAGTAGTTTTATTTAGAATGCAAAGATACACATTTTCTTGATTCAAAAATAATGATTACCTTTGCAATTCGGTTAAATAAGATTACAGGAATTTGAATATGGATAACAAGAAGATTGTTTTAAGCGGAATACGTCCCACGGGGCAGTTGCACCTGGGAAACTACCTGGGCGCCTTGAGTAACTTCGTGAAGATGCAGAACGAGGGTAAGTATGACAGTTACTACTTCATCGCCGACCTGCACGCCCTAACGACAAACCCCGACCCCAAGGAGCTGCACACCAACGTGCGCCACATCCTGGCCGAGTACCTGGCCGCTGGCCTTGACCCCGAGAAATCGACCATCTTTGTGCAGAGCGATGTGCCCGAGGTGAGCGAGATGTATCTGCTGCTGAATATGCACGTGGGCATCGGCGAGCTGATGCGCACCGCCGCCTTCAAGGATAAGGCCCGCAAGGCCCTTGGCATCAATGCTCCCACACAGGGTGATGATGACGAGGACGTGGCCAAGGAGATCATCGGTGCCAGCACCAACAAGCGCGTGAATGCCGGCCTGCTGACTTATCCCACCCTGATGGCCGTGGATATCCTCATCCAGCGCGCTGACTTTGTGCCCGTGGGTAAGGACCAGGAGCAGCATCTGGAGCTGACGCGCCGCTTTGCCCGCCGCTTCAACTCGTTCTACAAGACTGAGTATTTCAAGGAGCCGCAGAACTTCAACTTCGGTAGCGCGCCCGTCAAGGTGCCCGGCCTGGACGGCAGCGGCAAGATGGGCAAGAGCGAGGGCAACTGCATCTATCTGGTGGATGAGGAGAAAGCCATCCGCAAGAAGGTGATGCGCGCCGTGACCGACGGTGGCCCCACCGAGCCTAACCAGCCCATGGCCGAGCCTGTCCAGAACCTCTTCACGATCCTCAAGCTCGTCGGCACTCCCGACAAGGTGGAATACTTCACCGAGGCCTATAACAACTGCTCGATACGTTACGGCGACCTCAAGAAGGAGATTGCCGAGGACATCGTGGCCTTGACCACGCCCATCCGTGAGCGCATCCTCGACATCGAGAACGACAGCGCCTACCTGCACCGCGTCCTCGAGATGGGTGCCGAGCGTGCCCGTGCCCGTGCCAGCAAGACCCTGGCCGACGTACGCGAGATCATGGGAATCACCAAGTTCTAACAATTCCCTAAGGCCCTTAAAGCCCTTAAAGCCCTTAAAGCCCTTAAGAGCGATGCGAGGTTATATCGAGGACAAGGAATTTGGGAAGATACATGTGGAACTGCGCCGAGGCATGACCTCGGTGCGGTTCACTTATCATGCCGACGGCAACCTGCTGATGCGGGCCCCGCTGGGCGTGTCGGTGGCCGACCTGCAGCGCATGGTGGACATCAACCGTGAAGGGTTGCGCCGCCTGCCACAACCTGCAGGGGTTACTTTCACTGTCGGGCAGGTCATCGAGTGCTACAAGTGCCGTGTGGTCATTGAGTCGCAGAGCCGCATGCCTGGCTATATCCTCAATCACTGGGAGGGCGATACCCTGCACCTGCAAGTCCACGAGAGTGCCGACCTGGGTGACGAGGGCATCAAGCGTACGATTTCGAGTGTCATCGGTCGTGCCATGGAGGTGCAGGCTCATGCCTCGTTGTTGCCGTTAGCCCGCCAAGTGGCCGAGGAGTTGGGTGTGGCCCCAGCGGGCTTTGAAGTGGGGCGCGGCATGCGCAAGTTGGGTCATTGCACGGCCAAACGGGTCATCCAGCTGTCGCGCAACCTCATGTTCATGCCCGAGGCGCTCATCCGCTACATCATCTGCCATGAGCTTGCCCACCTCACCCACATGAACCACTCCCCTGAGTTCCATGCCCTGTGCAACCGGTACACCGGCGGCCACGAGCGTGACCTGGAACGCCAACTGCGCCAATTCCGCTTCCCTATCCTCAAGTAACATCAGATAACCTATCCTCTTTTCAGACAACCTCCTCCTTTTTATCAGACAACCATGACAACATGAATGACAACCACAACAACCTTTTTATTGATTGACATCAATTGACCAGTCGCTTGTTGACCCTTCACCGACTTTAAATTTACACAAGCCTTCTTGCAAATTTAAAGTCATTTCAGCACTCAATGTTTGCTGTTTACTGATAATTGCATTATCTTTGCAGGGTGAAGCAGGAGGCGTTGCATGTGCTTGACCTGCCTTCACAGACATTTTAGTAACTAAAAAGCGTTTTGCTTTTCGCTCTCTTTGGAAACCTGAGAAACTTTCAAGATGAAATGCGAAGAATTGCAAAGCGGTTTCTGCGCTATATGCGTGGGCCGTTTTTGTGCATCTGCATTTCAGGGTTTTCTCAGGACCTCCAAAGAAGGTGTGGCAAATTCAGTCCACGCTTTTTCGCGTTTATTTCTAGAGGCTCTAGGGCTGAGACGCTTCTAATAACGGCAAATAGTAAGATGAAAAGGTCTTTTTTTATTAAGTTTTTCCTTCTGACTATATCAGTGTTCGTGTGGTCACAAGAAGTATTTCCCCAAGAAGAATTTCGTGTAAATGATGAATTATGGTACGTTTTATTTTATGATTATACCGCAAACGATATAAAAATAGACAGTGCTATTCTCACATACCCCCATGTATACTTAGGGGATTGGAGTGACGGTTATGAAAACCTAACCTCCACTGACGTTTCAGTTCCAACATCAATCACTCTGCGTTTTCAGGATATTAATGGTAATGTTTTTTATCGGACTGGCCCTGTCGTTGGGGTGGATAGACAGAGTTTTTCGTATAGTACTTGTATAACCAGTGTTTCAATTCCTAGTGGGATGAACGTGTATTACTTTGCCCTTGACGATAATAAATATAAACGATGTAATACAATTTCGTTTGTAGGTTGCACAAATCTGACCAGTGTGACTCTACCTAGTTGTGTAACCCGCATTGGAGGTGACACTGAGCCTCATAGTTATGATCACTCTTCTCCTGGATTCGTAGGGTGCGTCAGTTTAACAAGATTCTCTATTCCAAACACCGTCACAACAATTGGTTATGGTGCTTTCGCGGGATGTAGTAGTCTATATTCGGTGGATATTCCCAATTCGGTGACAACCATTGGTGCGGAAGCTTTCGTGGGATGTAGTAGTCTTTATTCGGTGGATATTCCCAGCTCGGTGACAACCATTGGTCAGGATGCTTTCAGATGGTGTAGTAATCTATATTCCGTGGATATTCCCAATTCGGTGACATACATTGGTGATTGTGCTTTCCAGTATTGTAGTAATCTATATTCCGTGGATATTCCCAATTCGGTGACGACCATCGGTGAATTAGCTTTTGCTAGAACCGGCCTCCATTATGTTTCGCTGCCCAATTCAATTAATTATATAAGTAGTACGGCTTTTTTAGAATGCGATTCTATAGAAACCGTATTTTGGAATGTACGGAATTATTCTGCACGCACAAATAATACAACTCACGAGGGTTACGGCGCTCTTCTTTTTGGGAAGAACGAGAGATTAAGAAGAGTATATATAGGAAGCGATGTTCAGTCGATTACGGCAGGCAGATTATTTTATAAAGATACGGATGAAGACAACGACCTCGAGCTGGTGATAAGTTATGCAGTGATACCACCTGTATTGTCTTGCCCTTATGCGGACATATTTTCACCTGAGACCTATTCAAACACAGTCCTGTATGTGCCCAAAGAGTCACTTCAGGCTTATCGGCTAGCTCCTGTTTGGAAAAAGTTCTTCCATATCGTCGCTATTGGTGAGGATGTCGTCGCTGGCGATGTCAATGGTGACGGTCAAGTGACTATCGATGATGTGGTGGCCTTGATTGACTACCTGTTGAGTGGTAATGCTTCATTAGAAGATGTGGCGAATGCCGATTGTAATGGCGACGGCCAGGTGACAATCGATGACGTGGTGGCGCTCATCGACTATCTGCTATCGGGCACTTGGTAAAAGGACCATCAGGGCGTGCCGTCAAGCAAACTTCATGATGGCACGCCCTGATTGATACTGTTTCTCTCTGGCTTTTTAATACAGAAACCCAAAGAGTCATAGGGGGATGTTGTTTTGAGCACAAAACAAATTTTGACAAAAATCGTTTGACACGTTAAACGATTTTACAGCTGCACGTCAATAAAAAAGTGGGAAAACAAATAAATACAATAAATACAAACTGATGGAAATCAGGTAATTGTACTTATTGTATTTATTGTTTTCTTTTTAAACTTTCAGTTTGGGTTGTCTTTGCTTTGAAGTTAGTGGATGGTGACCTGGGTGGCACCGAAGCCGTACTCGCGGAAGCTGGCATCCTGGGCGGTGCAGCGGGGATAGCGGCGCTTGAGTTCGCCCAGCAGGTGCTGGCGCAGCTTGCCCTCGCCCTTGCCGTGGATGAAGACGATGCGCTGGCCGTGCTTACTCAGGTTGGCATCCATCACCTCGCGGAATTTGTCCATCTGGTACTCCAGGATGGCACCAGGCGTCATGCCGTTCAGGTTGTCGAGCAGCGAGGTGATGTGCAGGTCCTGCACGATGATGCCGTTGGGGTCGGTTTTCTTCTGCACGGGCTTGCGCTGCGGGCGGTCAAGGCGTTTCTTCTCCTTCATGGCGCGCTCGAGCTCGCCGCTGTCGATGCGCATCTGGCGGGCAGGACGGTCGTTGGTGACTATCTCCACGGCGATAACCGGCACTTCAAAGTAAGGGTTCTCGTGGAAGCAATGCACCTTGTAGAACTTGGTCACGTCCAGGCGCTGCTCGATGAGGGCGGGATTCTTGAGTTTGAAGCCCTTGCCCTGCTTGAAGGCCACATACTGCACGGCGATGTGGGTCATGTCGTTGAGGTCATCGTGCCCAAACTCCTCGAGTTCCACCTGGATGTTAGGCTCAACGATGCCATGATAGCGGGTTTTCCACTCACCGTCGCCGTCGCCACGGGTCATGTAGGTGAAATAGAGGAAATAGTTGGAGTCGTTGACCAGCGTGGCATAGAACGTGGTCGTGTTCAGGTGCTTGATCTCGCGTGCCTCATAGCCCAGCACGACGTTGAGCACCTCGCCCTCGGGGGTCTCCTCGATGGGCAGTGTGGGCTCAGGCTCCATTTTGGGCCGGGGAGCGGGCTTGTCGGGCTCCACTTGTCGGGTGCGGATGTCGAGCGGACGTTCATAGGCCGAAGCCTTGGTTCCTGCCTGCCCCACAACAACCAGTTCCTTCTCAAGCGCAGGGCGCTCAAAGCCGTCCTGATCCTCCACATAGACGGTCTTTCCGTCAATCCTTGCCACGCGTCCGCCTCCCACGTCGTTGAGGAAGCGCACGATATCGTTAATCTTTACATTCATGATGATTTCGCTTTTATAGGCTGCGAAGATACAAAAAAAACAGCATTCAAGATGCATAATCACCAAAAACAACTATCAGTGTCCGGGGAAAATTTAGCAGGTCGAAGGCCTGCACAAGGCCAGCGGCCTTGACTTGTACCAACCCCAGGGCGCACAGGTCGAAGACCTCGTGTGGCCTGGGGAAAGCAAGATAGAACCGAAACGGGCCTCGTAGAGGGCCAATAACGTAAGAATTATGTGATTATACTATTGTGCGCTTGTCGCTGTGAGTGGCCCTCTACGAGGCCCATCGATTGCTGTTGT